>NZ_BMJB01000001.1:1284780-1605975 GCF_014642855.1 Edaphobacter acidisoli
ACCGCTGGCCAGAAAGGCGCAGCCTCCGATGACAACTCCGCCTACAACTTCACCTACATCGACCAGATCTACGACGGCCTGCTTGCCCATCACGTCGAACCATACGTCGAGCTAAGCTTCATGCCGTACAAGATGTCCTCCAACCCCAACGCCCGCCATCCCTTCTGGTACCACCCCAACGTCGCTCCACCAAAGAGCTACGACGACTGGGACACAATGATTAGCGCCTTCGCTCTTCACCTCATCGCCCGCTACGGCATCGACGAAGTAGCCAAATGGAAATTTGAAGTATGGAACGAGCCGAACCTCGACTTCTGGGGCGGCTCTCCCAGGCAAGCCACCTACTGGGAGCTATACGATCACACCGCCCGAGCCCTCAAAGCAGTCTCCCCGCGTCTACAGGTCGGAGGCCCCGCAACCGCACAAGCCGCATGGGTAGGAGACTTCCTCGCGCACATCAAGCAAGCAAACGTCCCCGCCGACTTCGTCTCAACCCACGTCTACGCCAACGACACAGCAAAAGATGTACTGCACACCGATGAAGATGTTCCTCGCGACCAGATGGTTTATCGCGCCGTGAAGATGGTCCACGAAGAGATTGAGCACTCACCCTATCCGCACATGCCGCTCATCTTCTCCGAGTACAACGCCAGCTACGCCAACGAGCCGAACGTAACAGACTCGCCCTTCATGGGCCCGTGGCTCGCTAATACCATCCGCCTATGCGACGGACTGACCGAGAGCATGGACTATTGGTCCTTCTCAGATGTCTTCGAAGAACAGGGCATCGTACGCACGCCTTTCTACGGCGGCTACGGACTCATCGCCACTGACGGAATCCCTAAGCCTGCACTCAACGTCTTCCGCGCGCTCCACAAACTCGGCACACGCCGCATCGCGCTCGACTCCGACTCCGCACTCGCCACCAGGACCGCCGCCGGCAACCTCGTCATCGCGCTCTGGGACTACGCCCCACCCTACGGCACAGGCCCGCACTACACCATGCCGAGTGGTCCCGCCGCTCCTGCGAAAGACTTCACTCTTACCCTGAAGCACGTCACACCCAACGCCAACGTTCAAATCTGGCGTATCGATGACAACCACGGCAACGTGCTCAAAGCCTTCAACGCAATGGGTCGCCCCCCAGGAGACCTCACTCCGCAACAGGTCGCCAGGCTGAAAGCCGCAGGCGCAATGGCCCCGGCAGAGCACGCCCACCTCACCGGAGGCAAACTCCACATCACAGTCCCAGCCCACGGCTTGGCCGTACTCGTTATCGCAAAGTAAAGCCCGACTTACGCCACCAGCACCACATCCAGAAACCTCGGCCCATGCACGCCCTTGATGCGCGTCATCTCGATGTCCGCTGTAGCCGAGGGCCCGGAGAAGAACGTCGTCGTCAATCCAGCCGTCTGCTGCAACCGCGCCATCGCCTCCGGCACCGTCTCAACAACATCCTGCACCCGCACAACACACAAGTGATAGTCGGGTACCAGAGTTACCGCGCGCCGTCCCTGCCCTGCAACATTCTGCAAAACAACCGTGCCCGTCTCTGCAATCGCAAGCGTCGAGCCAGTCATCACGCCGTCGAATCCATCCAACTCAGTCGCGCTCAAACCGGCATCCATCACAAACTCAAACCCCGCAGGCAACCACTCAGCAGCCACGCCCTCAGGCACAACCATCCGCTTCTTCCCACGCCCTGAAAGAATCTTCGCTACCGTGGCCGCGACACCCGTATTCGCCACACGAACCACATGTGCGTCATAGTCACGCAGCCGATCTTCAAGCAACTCCAGCACCGCCTCGCGCTCCCGCGAAGTCCCCCGTCGATACTCGCGCTCAACCGAAGTCCACTCAGCCTCAACCCCGCCCGCATCAAGCGACGAAGCCCGTCCATTCGCCGCACGAATCCGGCGCAGAATCTCCGCCTTTGCCGAAGAAGCCATCACCTCACTTGCCATCTTTGCCTCGCTTCTCCCACCAGTCACGAAACGTCTCCTTCGGCATCTCCTGCAAATCGCGCACCTGAGTCCATCCGCCGAGCATCCCCGGCAGCCAGCCAATCCAGCCCACGCCCTGCCCATCCTTCCGCACCAGCGGAACCTCAGCCATGCGCCCCATCCTCTGCGCCGCGCGAAACCGCCGCTCGCTCATGAAGACCATGCCCATCATCTTCATCGCCAACGCTTCAGCGCTCACACCCTTCTGCTCAACAACCTTGTTGCGCAGATGAATCAGCACTTCGGGAATATTGATCTTCACCGGGCAAACCTCATAGCACGCCCCGCACAACGACGACGCATACGGCAGCGACTGCGCGTGATGCATCTCCTGCAACTGCGGCGTCAGAATCGCGCCAATCGGCCCCGCATAAACCGAGCCATACGCATGCCCGCCCGTCTGCCGATACACCGGACAAGCATTCTGGCACGCGCCGCAGCGCACACAGTTCAGCGTCTGCCGTGCCTCCTCATCCGCCAGAATCTCCGTCCGCGCATTGTCCATCAGCACCACATGAAAATTCCGCGGCCCATCCTTCGCGTTCACTCCAGTCCAGATCGAGTTGTAAGGATTCATCCGCTCGCCGGTGGCCGAACGCGGCACAAGCTGCAGCACCACTTCCAGATCCTGATAACGCGGCAGTACCTTGTCGATCCCCGCCACCGTAATTAGCGTCTCCGGCAGCGTCAGGCACATGCGCCCATTGCCTTCGCTCTCGATAATGCAAACGCCGCCCGTCTCCGCAATCAAAAAATTGGCGCCGCTCAAACCAGTCTTCACCCGCAGAAACTTCTCGCGCAAAAACATCCGAGCCGCATCGGCCAGGTCCTGCGGACGCTCGCCCAGCTCCGGCAGATTCATCTTCTTTTGAAAGATCTCCCGAATCTGCTGACGATTCTTATGCAGCGCCGGAACCACAATATGCGAAGGCCAATCTTCGCCAAGCTGAATAATCAACTCCGCCAAATCCGTCTCATACGGATGAATCCCCGCCGCCTCCAGCGCCGGATTCAGATGAATCTCCTCCGTCGTCATCGACTTGATCTTGATGACCTCATCCGATCCCGACTCCTTCACCAACGCAACAACAATCTGCCGCGCCTCCTCCGCATCCCGCGCCCAATGCACCACACCCCCAGCGCGCGTGCAGTTGCGCTCAAGCTCTTCAAGATAGAAGTCAAGATTCTCCATCGTGTGCGAACGAATCTGCCGCCCGGCCTCACGCAACGCCTGCCAGTCAGGCATCTCGCCCACCACACGCGCGCGCTTCGTCTGAATCACATCCGTCGCATGGCGCACATTCTTCCTGAGCTGCGAGTCGCCCAGCATCGTCTTCGCCACAATCGGAAACGGCGGCGAAGTCCGCGGATCAAGCACACCACTCATCGCTCTACCCCACAAAATCCTGGCAGCCACAAAACCGGGTGCCCCATCTTCGCGACGGCCTTATCGTCGCTAAGGTGGGCCATTCGCGCGAAAGCGCGAACCGCTCCCGCCCAATCTCCCCGCTGAAAAATATTCATCGCCCCACCTCATCCCCGGCCAGAATCTCCGCCAGATGCACCGTCTTCACCCCGGTCCTCTGCCGATGCAGCCCACCCTGAATATGCATCAGGCAGCTATTGTCGCAGGCTGTACAAGCCTCCGCGTCCGTATTCAGCACCGCCGTCGTCTTCTCCGCCAGCATCGCGCTCGAAACATCCGCATTCTTCACGGCAAACGTCCCGCCAAATCCGCAGCACTGCTCCAGCCCCTCAAGCGGCACCAACTCAATCCCGCGAACAGCCCTCAAGAGCCGCATCGGCCCATCGCCCAACTCCAAATTCCTCAGCCCATGGCAACTCGCGTGATACGTCACCCGATGCGGATAGTACGCACCCACATCCTCCAACCCCAACCGCTTCGTCAGAAACTCCGAAAACTCAAACACCCTCGGCAGCAGCGCCTCAACTTCAGCCATCAGCCGCTCGTCCTTCAACTCCGCCGCCATCTTCGGATAGTGGTCCCGCATCATCGCCACGCAGCTCGACGACGGCACCACCACCGCCTCTGCATTGCGGAATTGCTCGACAAACCGCGCCACCAGCGGTAGCGCCTCCGCCTGATACCCCGTGTTCCAGTGCATCTGCCCGCAACATGTCTGCCCGCTCGGAAACTCCACGGTGTGCCCCAGCCGCTCCAGAACCCGCACCACGGCCTTGCCCGTCTCCGGAAACAGCGTGTCGTTATAGCACGTAATAAACAGCGAAACTCGCAGAACCGCCTCCCAATACCCTTCTTATATTTTTATCAATAAAAAGCTGATTTCACACAAAATCCAATAGAGACCGTATTCCCCTAACGCAACCCCTTCAGGTACGATAGTCGCAGCCGCCAGCACGCGGCAACCATTATCATCGAATCAAAACCTCTACCCAAAACGAGGACACGTGGGAACCAATCCGTTCGTCGGCGTCATCTTCCACTGGATCGGCGGCTTCGCCTCCGCCACCAACTTCATCCCCTTCCGCGGCATCAAGCGCTGGTCGTGGGAGATCTACTGGCTCGTCCAGGGATTCGCCGCCTGGATCGTCGCTCCCATCCTCCTCGCCAGCATCTTCGTCCCACACCCACTCAGCATCCTCCACGCCGCCTACATCGCTGATCCCGGCAGCATCTACTACCCCGTCCTCTGGGGCATACTCTGGGGAGTCGGCGGACTCACCTTCGGTCTCGCTATCCGCTACCTCGGCCTCGCCCTCGGATACGCCATCGCGCTCGGCCTCTGCATGGTCTTCGGCACCATCGTCCCGCCCATCTATCATGGCGAGATGCACGCCATACTCCATGAGACCTCAGGCCAGGTCATCCTGCTCGGAGTGCTCGTCTGCCTCATCGCCGTTGCCGTCAATGGAGCGGCAGGCGTCTCCAAAGAACACGAAATCACTCCTGAAGAAAAGGCCGAAGCGGGCGAGCTTGACTACAACTTCGGCAAGGGCATCGCCGTCGCCATCTTCGCCGGCATCATGAGCAGCTTCTTCGCCTTCGGCCTCGACGCAGGCAAGCCTATCGGCGACATCGCCAAACACGAGCTGCTCTCCACCGGCCGCCTCGACCTCTGGCAGAACCTGCCCATCCTCATCGTCGTGCTCTGGGGAGGCTTCCTGACCAACTTCATCTGGTCGGTTGTCCTCATCATTAAAAACCGCTCCGTCAAGCAGTACGCAGGCGAGCCCGGCTACAACCCCATGCGCGCCACACACGCCACCGGCGAAACACTCGTCGACTTCGACCCCACTGACCCATCGACCTACGACCGCCTCGCGCCAAAGACCCTCGTCGCCAACTACTTCTTCGCCGCGCTCGCAGGCGTCATCTGGTACTTCCAGTTCTTCTTCTATTCCATGGGCCAAACCAAGATGGGCAAGTACGACTTCTCGTCGTGGACGCTCCACATGGCCAGCATCATCATCTTCGCCACACTCTGGGGCCTCGCGCTCAAAGAGTGGCGCGGAACCAGCCGTCGCACAAAAGCACTCGTTACCGCAGGCCTTCTGCTCCTGGTCGGCTCAACCGTCGTAGTCGGCTACGGCAACTACCTCAAGGTGAACGAGTCGCACCCCGTCGTCAACGTCAGAAATTAGAATCTACCGCTCAACATCCAACCCCATTCATGCCACATCTTCACCGCGGCATGAATGGGGTTCGTTCCGTAAATCGAAGAGCAACTACTGAGCGGTCTTTTTCTCCGCCGTACTACGAAGTCACAAGCATCTTTCTCCGCAACGCCAGCCCTGCAAACACAACCATCGTTACAACACACGCCGCCAGCACTCCCCACCGCAACCACGCAGCCGCCGAAACCGAAATCCCCACGCCAGCCATGGCAAGATAAGCAGCCACGCACATAGGACACTTCGGCACCAACACCATCAGCACCCCAGGCAGCACCACCCCCGAAGCCTGAGTTCCGCGTCCGGAGCGCGAAAGCGGGCCGCCATCAACAGCCCGCCTTTTCTGTTCGCACACGCAATCCATCACGCGTGATCTCCCGCACAGCACGACGCCTTCGTCACCGGCGCACCCGCATACCGGTCATGGTGCCGCACCCACGCCATCGGAAACGAGAGCCCTTCCTCATTCCGCCCCTTCGGAGCAAGATCGAGATACGCATACGCTCCAATCAGCGGCTCGCCTCCACGCGCAAACGTCGAGTAGGTGTGAAACACCTCCCCGCTCTCATCCTTGTAGAACACGCTCACGCCTGGCCCTTCTTCACTCGGAAACGGATTGATCGCGTAGTTGTAGTACATCGATCCCTTCTCCACTTCCTCCTTCGTGAACGAAACATGATAGTCATGGTTGAAGTCGTTCCCATTCGACGACACCCACTTAAACTTCCAGCCCATTCTCTTCCGGAACGCCTCAATCTCAGGCAATGTCGCCCGCGAAACCGCCATCAACATCACATCCCGGTCCGCCACATGCACCATAGCCCCATCAAATCCATCCGCCACCATCGAGCAGCTCGGGCAGCCCTGCTCCCAGCTCGGCCCAAACATGAAGTGGTAGATCACCAACTGACTCTTCTCACCGAAGAGCTCCGCCAGAGTCACCTTTCCCTCAGGCCCCTCGAACACATAATTCTTCTCGACCCGCTCCCACGGCAACTCACGACGCATCCGGCTCAGCTCATCGCGCATCCGCGTCCATTCCTTCTCCTTTGCCAGTAGCGCCTTGCGCGCCGCCAGCCACTCCTGACTCGATGCGACTTGATGTCCCAGATCAACTGAACTTGAGCTCATTGTTTCTTCTCCTTTTGTCGTTCGCTTCCTTTGTCATTCGTTCACCTTCCCCAGTTGCGGCGCTGTTACACCGGCTGAGGTTCACGCTGGAGCGCGGATCCCTCGTCGGCGCTGGGCCCCCAGCTTGACGGCACTGGAACTTCAAGCAGGCGCAGATAGACACAGAATTGGCCGCGGTGCTGGTACCAGTGGTTGAGCATGATGTTTCGCAGGAAAGCGACACGCGGCATCGCTGCGATCTCCTGATCGCCGTCAACAATGCGCCATGTTGCGTTCATGGCAGCATCATCGAAGCTGGGAAGAACCTCACGCACCGTGACGATGCTCTGTTCGAAGGTATCGAGAATCTCCTGCACCGTGGCGGGCTGGGGAAATTGGAAGCCTGGCGGTGCGATCTGGTCCTGCTGAGCGCCGCGAACGACCCCTCCAGGCACGAAGGCCAAGTGGTATGCCAGCTGCCCCGCAGTCATGGACTTGGAATGCGGCTTCCACGTGAGCCTGTCGGCGGGAAGGCGCTCAAGGAACTTCCGCGTAACCGGCGCCTGGGCCTCAAACTCCGCAAGTAAGGATTGTGCAATCAACATGTGGTTCTCCTTTCGGATTTATCCTCAACGAGCATATCTGCCCGGGTACCCATCTTTCGCTTCGCGAAGGATGGGAAAGTAAGCAGCGCCCTGTTAGCCGCACTTTGGAAACTACCGAGCAGCCTTCTTCTCCGCCGCGCTACGAATCCGCGACATCAAATCTGCCCAGCCTTCATTCACACCACCGCCCGGCGGCACACCATCCATCCATCCCATCGCGCGATGGACAAACTTCACCCGCGTCACGCCATTCTCTTCCGTCAGCCGATACTGCACATTCGACACCGCCGGCCACGACATAAACAGCGGCCCGCAAATCTCCAGCAGCGCCGGAGCCTTAATCGCCTGCACCGTGCCCCAGTAATGTCCCGAGTTGTTGCCCAGGTCGCGAAGCCACCGTCCGCCCGGCCACGCCTCCAGAACCATCGGCATCGGCCTTCCCGCCTCCCCGGCATTCAGCGGCCCCATCTGCTCCAGAATCGTCTCGAACACAATCCCGATCGGCGCCGCGATCTCTTCTTCTTTCACAATCTCAAACGTCTGCACTGCCACTTCCGTCGTCGTAGCCATCATCATCTCCTTGTCAGTTGTTTACCGCTCCCTCGTTCAAATTATTTTCAAGGCTTCTCGCCCGATCCATCCGAAACCAGCCGCTCCAGCGCCTTCCGCTCAGCCCGCTCTTTGATCTGGCTCAACTGATGCGTCCAGTACCGCTCAAACACCTTCACCCAGTCATGCACCGGCTTCAACTCCGCCGCGTTCAGCTTGTACATCCTATGCTGCCCACGCTTCACCACCGTCACCACGCCAACCTTCCGCAGCACACCCAGGTGCTTCGAGACCGCAGGCTGCGGCATCCGCAACCGCAGCACGACATCACCCACCGCATACTCGCGACCGTCCGCCAGCACTCCAATTAACTCGCGCCGCTTCGGCTCCGCAATCGCGTTAAAAACATCCGTCGTTGTTGCTGCCCGTGCCATGTTGTAAATATATTCCCATATAAGAATATGTCAAGTTAAAAATTTGCCGCGCAAATGGCACCTATCCAAAGACCCAGCCACCGCCCGGCAAAACGCCTTCCCGAAAATAGTTATCCGCTAATCCCCACGCGATACCGCGGCCACTTCCCACGAATCGAATGGTGGTCCACCACCGGAGGCCGGTCGCACTCCAACTCCAGCACCGTCACCGGATCATCCGGCGCCGACGCAGGAAGCCCCGTCAACCGCACCGAAATCTCATCCTGCGTAAACGCAATCTTCTCGCCCGTCTTCAGCACCTTCGCAGAAACCACCTTCGCATTCAGCCCACCAAAGGCCACAACCGTCGCAGGCTTATAAAACTCAAGCCACTCCGCAGCAGGCGTCCCCGAAGGCCAGAAGTACACATGCACAAACAGCGTGTTGCCCTTGCGCGTGAAGTTGTCATAGTTGCCAAAGCTGATCGAAGCGCCGCCATCCGTCGCGTAGATGGCCCTCCCATTCACCTCCAGCCACCTCCCGACCGTCTCCAGAATCCGCACCGACGCGGCAGGCACCGTCCCGTCCGCCTCCGGGCCAATGTTCACCAGATAGTTCCCTCCCTGCTGCGCGCACGTCGCCAGATTATCGATGATCGCTCGCGGCGACTTCCACTCATCATCGTGCAGTTGAAATCCCCATCCCTGATTCAGCGTCATGCACGACTCCCACGCCCGCCCGCTCCCCGACGCCTCAATCTTCTGCTCAGGCGTCGAAAAATCACCCTCCAGCCCATTGCGATTGTTCACCACAATCTCCGGCTGCAGCTCGAAGACCATCCGATTCATCCGCTCCGACTCCCACTGCTCCGGCGTCAATGGCAGGTCCACGTCATACCAAAGGATGTCGATCTTCCCGTAGTTCGTCATCAACTCACGAATCAGCCCATGCGTGTAATCCACAAACCGCTTTCGCGCCGCTTCATCCGTCGCGCACCGCATTCCATCCGGATGGTGCCAGTCCATCAGCGAGTAGTAGAACCCAACACGCAATCCCTCCGCCCGCGCAGCCTCAACAAACTCGCGCACCAGATCGCGCCCCGGCCCCTGCTTCATCGCGCAGTAATCCGTCTGCTTCGTGTCCCACATGCAGAAGCCTTCATGGTGCTTCGTCGTCATCACCATGTACTTCTGCCCCGCAGCCTTCGCCAGCCGAGCCCACTCCCGCGCCGCATTCGGTTTCGGCTTGAAGTGCTTCGCCAGAATTTCATATTGCGGAATGGGAATCCCCTCCGACTCCAACACCCACTCCTGATGTCCAATCACGCTGTACAGCCCCCAGTGGATGAACATCCCGAACTTCGCATCGCGCCACCAGGCCAGCCGCTGCGCGCGCGTAGCGGCCTGCGCAGCGGAATCACGCGGCGTTTCATCACTGCCCTGTGCCGCCGCCTTAGTCGAAGCAGCAACTCCAGCCGCTCCCAGATACTTCATAAACGAGCGGCGCGAAACAGAATCGAAGCCCATCAAACAAACTCCTTAACAATTGAAGTTGGAAGCTGCATCCTAGCAGAGTATCCATAAGGAATCTCTGATGAAAATCATCTGCTCTTACACCTCTTCCCTCTCACGCCAAAACGCACGTCATCTCGACCGGAGGCGGCGCATTTTGCCGCCGCAGTGGAGAGACCCCTGTATTTTTTTACGCCCCGGTAATGCTCGCTGTTCTCACGCGTCTCTTAACCCCTGGGGTACGGTTTCCTCTCAATGACCACTTCTTCCTCCTGAGGGTGTGAAAACTCTGTTTTGCTTAAGGGCACGGCTTCAGCCGTGCCGCAAACGCTGATAAATCTTTGGGGCTTTAGCCCCTGAGGTACGCTTTTCTCTCAATGAGCCACCAACAAACCGCTCGCATCAACGCACGGCGATCACCCATAAACCAAACGGACGGCAAACGTGAAAACATTGCGACACATCCTCATTTGCATTGCTACAACCTGCTCGATGCTCGCAAACGCACAAACCGGCAAATTCATCTTTGAACCCGGAAGCACCTCATTCCCATCAAGCCACGCCTCCACCATCGTCGAACTCAAGAACGGCGACCTGATGGCCGCATGGTTCGGCGGCACGCACGAGCGCGCCCCCGACGTCGCCATCTGGTCCTCACGCAACGTCCACGGCGTCTGGAGCCAACCCATCGAGCTCGCCCGCGAACCAAACATCCCCGAGTGGAACCCTGTCCTCTTCCACACCAAAGACGGTAAGCTCTGGCTCTACTACAAAGTTGGGCCATCTCCCGGTGAGTGGTCAGCGCGGCGCATGTTCTCCACCGACGAAGGACTCACCTGGTCGAAGCCCGAGCAGTTGCCCGCCGGCCTGCTCGGCCCAATCCGCGCCAAGCCACTCGTGCTGCCCGACGGCACCATCGTCGCCGGCACCTCATTCGAGGCATACAAGACCTGGGCCGCATGGGTGGAGCGCAGCACCGACGACGGCAAAACCTGGGCCAAGATCGGCCCAATCACCATCTCACCAGCAGTCGATGAAGCAACAACGCCCGCGCCCGATCCAAAGCCCGGCGACCCCGGCTTCGACGCCAAGAGCAAAGGCCCGCGCCACACCGTCGGCATCATCCAACCCTCCATCGTCTCGCTCGGCGGCCGACACCTCCGCATGTACGCACGCTCCCAAACCATCGCCTCAAAGATCGCCGTAGCCGATTCAATCGATAACGGCCTCACCTGGACGCAAGCCCGCTTCCTCGACCTGCCGAACAACAACTCAGGCATCGACGCCGTGCGCCTCAAAGACGGCCGCATCGTCCTCATCTTCAACGACACAACCCGAGGCCGCTCCCCACTGAACCTCGCCGTCAGCCGCGACGGAGAACACTTCCACATCTTCACCACACTCGAAAACACACCCGGAGAATTCTCCTACCCAGCCCTCATCCAGGCCACCAATGGCGATCTCCTGATGACCTACACCTGGAATCGCAAGACAATCAAATTCATCCGAATGCCCCTCAAAGACGTACCGCCATCCTAAAAACAAGCACTCAGATGGCAGTAGACATGGCGTCCATATTTGCCGAAGATAAATCCCTCACGAAAGAGCCCAGCCCGAACGGTCTTCTCGCCGTATAAACCGCGCTGCCTGCGGACAATTCTTCGCAACCATCTTCGGCCCGTCCCATTCGATCTTCTGCCCGGCCCGCAACGACACGCATCCCAGCAGCATGATCTCGGTAAGCCGTGCGCCGATCTCAAAACGCGAGTAGCACATCTCCGGCTTGTTCTCTTTGATAGCCGTGATCCACTCCTGCGCATGAGCAACGCCGAAATTTGCGGGGGCAGAGGCATAAGGGTTCCGAGCAATCCTCTCCGGATACTGCGCCACAGCCGGGTGCTTCAGGTATTGCACAAATTTCTCTTCACCCTTCAGCTTCACGAAGAAATTCGACCCATAGTCATCCGGCGAAAAAACCGTGCCTCCATCGCCAATCAGCAGACATCCGCTATCCGGAACCCTGCCCTGCAGCGCGACAATGTCGACGGTCAGCTCTTTCGGAGGCTTATTGCTCAAATCGTGACCGCCACGAAGCGCCGGATCAGGCTTTCCGCCGTCGTACCACCACAGCGTCACCGCATCGTGTTCAATCGTTCTGTCATGGTGGAACAGATGCGGATGCTCCAGCGGAATATGCCCTTTGCGCTTCGGAAAAGCAAAGCGGATTGTGGCGCCAATAGGATACGATTCCCTGTTCACCGGTCCGAGAGGCGTCGCTTCAATCTCCGTTGGGTAATCGAGATCTAAAGCGCGGAACGGCACATTGACTGTGTGGCATGCCATATCGCCCAGCGCGCCCGTGCCGAAATCCTGCCAGCCACGCCAGTTGAACGGCTCATAAATTCCATCTCGATCCTTTGGGTTCCGGCTGCCAATATACGGCCGCATGGGAGCGGGGCCAATCCAGGTGTCCCACTCCAATGTCGCAGGCACGGGGTCTTGTCCGGCCGGGCGCGTCATTGCCTGCGGCCAGATCGGGCGGTTCGACCAGACGTGAACTTCGTGCACTTGTCCAATCAGTCCATCCTGAATCGTCTCCACCGCGCGGCGCAAACCGTCCGCGGCGCTGCCCTGATTGCCCATCTGCGTCACCAGCTTTCTGTCATGGGCCATGTTTCGCAGATAGCGCGCCTCATAGATCGTCTGCGTCAGCGGCTTCTGGCAGAACACCGCCTTCTTCCTCTTCATCGCCAGCGACGCCACAATCGCATGCATATGGTCCGGCGTCGATACCGTCACCGCATCGATCCGATCGCCCATCTGCTCCAGCATCTGCCGGAAATCTCTGTAAAACTTCGCGTCCGGATATTTCTTCGTCTGCACTTCGTAAGCCGTGGAACCTGAATCCACATCGCACAGCGCGACGATATTCTCGCCAGCGCAGGCATCCGTATCGCTCCGGCCCTTCCCGCCGATTCCGATACAGGCGATGTTCAATTTGCTGTTCAGATTCTGGCCACGCAAAAGCGCAGGCGCACCAAGCGCGACCGCACCAGCAGCCAGAGAAGTGGTTTTGATGAATTCACGACGGTCGATACGAGAGAGTTCGGCAGTCCCAGAGGTAGGCAGAGAAAACAGTCTTCCAGATGATTTCGGCACGCGCCCATAATACATTGCCCTGTCAAGCAACAGCGGCAACGAAGTCTTCACCCGGCGTCAGCGCGCAGCGTCACTGCCTTGTTCCACTCCTCGTGGATCGAATAGCACCGGGAAGAACTGCCCCTCGATCTTCTGTCCCTTCGGAATCACTGGCACGCCGGCCAGCAACGGCTCGTCGCTTACGGACTGCACTCCGTCGCGGAACACATTCACCAGCGTCGCCCGCCGCGGATGCTTCGAGCGATTCTCATAGGACCCATGCACCGTCAGCGGATGGTGGAACGTGCACTGCCCGCGCTTCAGTTCGATCGGTACCGGGTGAAACGCCTGCTTCTGTTCCTCATCCAACACCGTCATGATCTCGTTCATATCGCCCGCAAGTCCCGTGACCGGCAGCAGGTTCCATCGGTGGCTCCCCGGGACGTAGTACAGGCAGCCATTGTCGCGCGTGCTATCGTCCAGCGCCAGCCAGCACGTCAGGTGAGCCATCGGCTGCGTCCGCGTCCAATAGGAGTAATCCTGGTGCCACGCCACCACACCGCCGTGATGCGCCGGCTTGCAGAAGAGCTGGTCGTGCCACAACCGCACAGCCCCGTCCAGCAGTTGTGACGCCGCCATCAGAAATGCAGGACTCCAGAGCACGTCGTGAAACGCTGGCCCGGTCCGCCACGCTCCCAGCGCATGAAAGAGGATTGTGTCCGGGTTGCCGGACTCGTTCGAGTGATACTCGTGGAACAGCTTGTGCGACGGATGGGACGGCTCCATCAGCCCTGCCAGTTCTGTGCAGAGTGCCTCTACCTGGCCGTCGTCGAGGACCTGCACGCCAGCCAGAAATCCGTCGCGGTGAAACGCCTCCACCCTTTCATCATTGAGGCGATATCGCTGCCAGTCATCTCGATCCGCGGGCAGCGGACCGAGCGCGCCAGTAGGTGTATGCAACTTCGAGAAATCCTGCATCATGGAACCTCATCCGGAGGAACAGGTGAACTTGAACCAGCCATTGTCCGTCTTTCTAAATCATCGCAGCTTCAGATGACAAACCAATCGCCGGGCACGCTCCTCGGGCCCGGGGTCTAACATGCCAGCATTCAGCCTGGGAACGCATTGCCCGAAGTCTGTGGTCGAGACAGGGCGCTTTTGAGGTATCCACCAGGGCTGGCCCCGACAACTCGCTTGAAGGCTTTACTGAACGCAGCGTCGGACTCGTAACCAACCGACCGGGCAACGTCTACGAGCTTCTTGTCACGCTGTTCGAGTAACTGCATCGCCTTTTGCATCCGCCACTCGGTTACATATTCCAGCGGTGTCTGTCCGAGTAGCGCTTTAAAACGTGCTGCGAATGCGGAGCGAGACATGCCCGTCGCCCCGGCCAGCGATTCCACCGTCCAGGGCGTATTCACTCTGTCGTGAATGGCGCACAGGGCAGTGCCTATTTGAGGATCGAAGATCGCACGAAGCCATCCCTTGTTGCCTTCCGGTCCCGACGCTATATGCGCCCTGAGTACTTGAATAAACAGAACCTCGGCCAGCCGGCTCGCGACTACTTCAGATCCCGGAGCCTGTTCTGCCATCTCTAACGTCAGCGCTTGCATTGTGCTGTGAAGAGCAAGCGTGTGGGCTTGATCGGCCTTAATCAGAATGAAGTTCGGCAATAACTGAGAGATCGGCTTCAGACTGGCGCGATCGAAACTCAAGGACCCACAGACGATCGTCGTCGGTGCGCCGCCACCTCCATAATGAGCGACATTGTTTTTGGCCATGGCGCCGATCTCGCGGAAACTCCGCCTAGGACGGGTTCGCGGACTGTCGCGCAAAACAATCGAAGTCCCCCGGGCCAGCAAAAAACAATCACCGCCGGTGAGCGGAATCGGCTCCGGAATCCCTTCCACGCTCAGCCAGCAGTTGCCGCGCGAAAGCATCGCAAAGTGCGCTAAATCCGTGGGCGAAATCTTGTTGCCAGAAGACGTGACTTCGATCTGTTTCTCCTGTACCAGGCCCCACGGGGCTGTGGCTTCGAGCCTGTGCTGGCCGAAAGCCGTTACGTGCATCGTTCGGAAGATGTCTGTTATCGGATCCAAATTAGCCTCCCCGCTTGGACGAATAGACAAAAAATTAGGACGCCTGAGCAGTTCTCGTCCACCATCAAAGAAATCTACTCCTCAGTAGTGGATGCCGGACATCCACCGAAGGGAGCAATTATGGGAAAGCTTGAAGGTAAAGTTGCAGTCGTCACGGGAGGATCAAGCGGTATGGCGCTGGCGAGTGCCAGGCGCTTTGTTGAAGAGGGCGCCTACGTCTTCATCACGGGCAGGAGACAGGCTCAGCTCGATGAGGCCGTCAAGCTGATTGGCCGGAACGTTACCGGCGTGCGCGGCGACTCGTCCAATCTTGGCGATCTCGACCGCCTGTTCGATACAGTCAAGCGGGAAAAGGGCAAGATCGACATCCTTTACGCGAGCGCAGGGTGGGGCGAGGCCGCACCACTGGGCGAGATTACCGAGCAGCACTTCGATGCGATCTTCGACCTGAATGCGCGTGGAACGCTGTTTACAGTTCAGAGGGCGTTGCCGCTTTTCAACGATGGTGGATCGATCATCATGACCGGATCAGTTGCTTCAGTAAAAGGTTTTCCTGGCTACAGCGTATATTCGGCGAGCAAGGCAGCGTTGCATGCATTCGCGCGCGGATGGCTCAACGAGCTGAAAGGCAGGAATATCCGGGTGAACGTCCTGCACCCCGGGCCGATCGCCACACCCATGCAGGATCAGGTCCTCACCGAGGAGGCGAAGCGGATGTTCGAATCCTTAATCCCGCGGGGAAAGATGGGCCGCCCAGAGGAAATCGCAACGGCCGCACTGTTTCTTGCTTCCGACGATTCGAGCTTCGTGAATGGAGTAGAGTTGAACGTCGACGGCGGCTTGTCGGCCATCTGAACCGGCAGATCTCGATGAGTGCATGATCGCCAATGTGCTCATCGTTGGCATTGCCTTTTCTAATCAAATGCTGTCAACCCCTCAAACCTGTGCATAACTCCATAACTAACACATGGCAAGCCAGATATTTCTCCATGAAAGTTGGCGGTTTAGTTTCACTCCACCCGTTAAACTATAGAAAGAATGAAGAAAAGCCCGGACACCGTCCGGGCTTTTTCTATTCCTGACCTCAAAAGGAAGTCCAGACCTATGTCACCTGTTTCGAAGACTTTGACACTAAAAGCAGGGGGAGGGGGGTACCCTCTCTCTACAGATAGATCAAGGCTGGGTGACCCGGACGCTGACGCCTGCTCCCTGCAGAGGGACCGTCGTCAGCAGCGCGTCGGTGTCAGTCCGGATGACCGTCATGAAGTTCGACTCCGGCGACACGACGTAAATCTTGCCGGTAGGAGTTCCGGTGGTCGCCGCAATCCAGCTCGGGTGCCCGTTCGCCGCCGCGGAGAGCGGGTCGGTCGACAGCGGCAAGGGAATCGTCGCCGTGACCGTGTTGCTGGTCAGGTTGACGACCGAGACCGTGCAGTTCCCCAGCGGCGCTGAGGCCGTGGGTGCCGCGCAGGGCTGGCTCACGTTGCCCTTGTTCAAGACGTAGGCGCGGGTGCCATCCTGCAGCACCGCAACCATGACCGGGTTGATCCCTACTGGTACGTTGGCGATCAGCGTGCCGAAGCCGACGGCGTCGACCGGGTTGTTCGGGTCGCAGTTCGGATTGGTGGGCTGGGCGATTGCCGAGCAGAGCGGGATGCTGAAGATACTGATCGACCCCTGATGAACGCCGTCACCCGCATTAGCAACGACGAGCTCGTTGAGCGTGGGGGCGAAGTCGGCCCAGACGGGCGCGGTGCCGTTCGGATCGGTGAGGGTCGGCGTTGTATCGAGCTGGTTGGTCTGGGCGTTGATGACGGAGATGTCGTTGCTGCCCTGGTTCATGATGAAGGCGCGGCGGGTGTCGGCGGTCATGACGCCGTAGACGGGATCGATGCCGACTGCGATGGGATTGACGTCGATGGTGTTGCTGACGGTCTCAATGGTGGAGACCGTGCCGTTGCTGCCGCTGTTGGCTTTGCTGACGACGTAGACGCGCGGCGCGCTGGCCACACCCACAACGTAAGTGGGCGTGTAGGCGCTGTCGATGGGCAGCTCCTGCTTCAGTGCAAGCGGCGTGCTAGTGTACTGGGCGACGGAGTTGCGGCCGGGCTGCGAGATGTAGGTGTTGAGGCCTTCGGGGTTGATGCTGGGCGGAAGGATACCGTTGTTGTCGAGCAGCGTGCTCTCAAGCACCTGACTGCTAAGCAGACTGGTGGTGATGGGGAAACTGGTGAGGGTCTTGTCGCTATTGAGCGTGTAGGCGTTGACGCCGGAGGTATCGAGCGCGAGGTAGTAGGGGTTGACGCCTACGTTTGCGGTGATGAGGACCGTGTCGCCGGAGAAGTCAACCATGGTAGCCAGGCCGGGCGTATTAGGACCGGTACTGGAGATGGCGATGGCGTACTTGGTGGGCTGACCCGCCGGGCCGACGGGGTTGATGGCCGTAACGACTGGGCGGTATTGATCGCCACATCCTGCCAGCGCTGCGAACACAACCGCGCCTGCCGCAAGGGCGACGACGGAGCGCATGGTCCGCGCGAGGGAACGATTGGAACGCCGGGACGGCTCGGACGGGGTGATTCCTTCTGCTTCAACTCTTGCTAAACGCAAAACTGCTCCCACGGTACGGCTGGTGTTGGCTATGCTCAAGGTTTGATTGTAAATCAGAGCGAGGGATGAAGTTGGCGCGGGAGGAAGAAATGCCGGATGTGCTGAAACGGGTTCCTGCGGAGCGGGAGCGGTGGCAGTCGCGGGCGCTGGTGTGGGTGGTGGGGACGCTGCTGGCAGTGGCCGCGGTTGCGCCGGTGGTGGTGGACTTTCACGGATGGCGCGGCTTGCGGGTGGTGGCGCTTCCCTTCCTGTTAAGCGCTATGTTTGCTTTGCTGGTGTGGGCTTTGCGCGCGGCTACCGGCGCGGCGGCGGTGATGGGATTTTTTGTCTGCTTCATTCTGGCTGGGCGGCCTGTGGTGTCGTCTGCGGTTTCGGGGCGGATTGTCTTTCATCCGGCGATTGCTGCGCTGGTTGCGGTCTTTGTGCTGACTTATGTGGCGACTCGATTTGGGCGGGCCAGGAAGGCTGCTCGTGGACTGGCGGAGGCGCGCAAGGGGCTGCGCGCTGCTTCGCAGATTGTTGCCAACTTGGGTGTAGCTGCGCTGGCTGCGGCTGTGGGCAGCTATGCCGGGTGCATTGCGGCACTGGCGGAGACTGCGGCGGATACGGTGTCGTCGGAGATTGGGCAGGCTGTTGGCGGGCCCGCGTGGCTGATTACTTCGTGGCGGAGGGTTTCTCCGGGAACCGATGGCGGTGTGAGTTTAGTGGGGACGGTTGCGGGTGTTTTGGCTGCGCTGGTGATTGTGGGTTTTGGCGGGCTGCATCATGCTTTGTGGCCGGAGGGGTTGGTGGTGTTTGTTGCTGCTTGTGCGGGGCTGGTTTTTGATAGCTTGCTTGGCGCGACGGTGGAGCGGCGGGGGTGGGTGGGGAATGATTGGGTGAACTTTGCTTCGACTTTGTTTGCGGCGGCGGTGGCGGGGGTGTTGGGGCGGTGGTGATTCTGAAGAGTATGGAAGATATCGGTAGAGAAGCGGGTTTCTCCGCTCCGTTGCGCTCCGGTCGAAATGACAGCGTTGGGGGTAGGTGAGAAACGACAAGAGCAACAGCAGATTCCTCCGCTGCGCTGCGGAATGGAAATGCGAAAGCTGCTGATTGGGCCTTGTACTTTCCCACCCATCGCATAAAGCCGCGATGGATGGGGCACCCGAGCGGCTGTGGCGGTTCGGAAAAAAGCGGTTCGCGCTTTGCGCAAAGGTCCCAGGTCTCAAAAGCGAGACCTGGGGCACCCGTTATTGAAGCGATACGGCAACCGGTCTCAGTAGGGGTCTTCTTTGCCTTCGAACCAGCTGGTGTTGAGGCCGAGGCGGAAGGCGGTGTAGCTGAGGATCTCGTGGAAGTAGCGCGAGGCGCTGTCGTAGCGGTCGAGATGGCCGATGGTGGCGCGGGGCGAGGTGTAGACTTCGAGGCCGGCGTCTTCGCAGAGGGCGCGGATGCGGAAGAGATGGGTGGCGTCGGAGACGACGACGATGTGCTCGAAGCCGTTCTCGCGGGCGATCTCGGCGAGGCGGGCGACCTGCTGCTGGGTGTCGGTGGAACGGGTTTCGGCGATGATGCTGCCGAAGGGGACGCCGTTGGCGAGGAGATAGTCGCGGCCGACGCCGCCTTCGGTGAGGCCGGAGTCTTTGTCGCCGCCGCCGCCGAGGGTGATGATGATGGGCGCGATCTGACGATGGTAGAGGTCGAGCGCGTGGTCGAGGCGCGCGTGGTAGACGGGCGATGGACGGCCGTTGTATTCGGCTGCACCGAAGACGGCGATGGCGTCGGCGGGCTGCGCGTTGTCCTGGCTGGCGACGGTGTTGATCTGTGAGTAGACCCAGAGGCACCAGCCCGCCGCAAGCAGGATTGCGAGCACGGAGAGGTGACGGAAGAGTTGGCCGCCAATGCCGCCGCGTCGGCGCAGGTTGGTCTGGGGAACGATCATCGTCAGAGAACCGGCAGAGGTTTTAGTGTATAGCGGCTGCTAGCGTTGCAGCGTGAGGACGATCTCGTGCGTGGGGATGGCGCCTTCGCGGACGATCATCCAGGAGTTGCCGCCGCCGGAGAGGTCGACGATGGTGGTGGGGGTGGAGCGGGCGGTGGGTCCGCCGTCGACGATGAGAGGGATCTGGTCGCCGAGCTGCTCGCGCACGCCGCTGGCATAGGTGCACTCGGGCAGGCCGGAGAGGTTGGCCGATGTTGCGGTGATGGGCAGGCCGAGTGATTTGACGACGGCGCGCGGGATGGCGGCTTCGGGGACGCGGAGGGCGAGGTTGCCGGTGTTGGCGGTGACGCGCAAGGGGAGGCGCGAGCCGGCTTTGACGATGATGGTGAGCGGGCCGGGCCAGAATTTTTCGGCGAGGCGGTCGAAGGCGGAGTCGATGTTGCGGGCCAGCTCGTAGGCCTGGGCGACCTCGGAGATGAGCAGCGAGAGTGGCTTGTGGCGAGCGCGGGTTTTGAGCTCGTAGATGCGGTCGACGGCTTTGAGGTTGACGGGGTCGACGGCGAGGCCGTAGAAGGTGTCGGTGGGCAGGGCGACGACGTGGCCATGGTTGAGGCTTTGGACGACGTGGCTGATCAGCTCGGGTTCGGGCTCGTCGGGATGGATGCGGAGGGTTTCTGCCGTCAAACTGTTGGTCTCCTGTGTCTTGCTGGTCGCCGCGCGGGGCTGGCCGTGGCGATTGGACCACAATTCCGCACCATAGCACACCGCTCGGCACGGCTCAATGACAGGTGAGGTCACGCGCGTGAACAGCGTAAGATTTACCTCAACGGGTTCGAGACACCAGTCACTAAGATGCTGATTTCAAGCAAGACGAATACGCGGGTGAAGCAGTTGCGCGCCGCCTTTGACGGCAATGCGCGGCTGGGCGGCGGGCTGGTTGCGATTGAGGGCCTGCATCTGCTGGAAGAGGCGCTGCGGTCGGGGATTGTGCCGGAGACTGTGTTTCTTGTTGACGGGCGCGAGGTTCCGGAGCTGCCGCGTGGGGTTGAGGTGGTTCGGCTGACGGAGGCGGTGTTTCGCAGTGCGGTGGAGACGCCTTCGCCGCAGGGGGTTGCGGCGCTGATTGCTCCTCCGTCGTTTGGGATGGAGGACGCGCTGGTTGGGACTCCGCTGTTGGTGATTGCGGCTGGTTTGCAGGACCCGGGGAATCTCGGGACGCTGGTGCGGTCGGCTGAGGCGTTTGGGGCAACTGGCGTTTTGACGACGCCGGGGACGGTGAGCGCGTGGAACCAGAAGGCGCTGCGGGCTAGTGTAGGGTCTGTGTTTCGTGTGCCAGTGGTTGGGGTGAGTACTGACGATTTGCGTGGGTTGAAGGTGCGCGGGGTGCGGCTGTTTGCTGCGGTGGGTTCGGCGGATGGGCGCACGGAGTCTGCTGTGGATGCGGACTTTGCGGGTGCGTGCGCGTTGATGATTGGCAATGAGGGCGCGGGGCTTGGTGCGGAGTGGATGGAGTTGGCGGATGCGCGGGTGACGGTTCCCTGCCCGGGACCGGTTGAGAGCCTGAATGCTGCGGTTGCAGGGTCGGTGCTGCTGTATGAGGCTTCGCGACAGAGAGCGGCGGTTCATTCCTCCCATCGCTATAAAACCGCGCGCACTGCACCTGCTGAGGTGGCGCGATGAGTTTGTTCGATGCTTCGCCGGTTGCGAAGGCGGCTGGTGTTTCGCGGCAGACTCCGCTGGCGGAGCGGATGCGACCGAGGACGCTCGATGAGTATGTGGGGCAGGAGCATCTGCTTGCGCCGGGCAAGCCGCTGCGGCTGGCGATTGAGGGCGATGATCCTACGTCGATGATCTTCTGGGGGCCTCCGGGGACGGGCAAAACTACGCTTGCGAAAATCATCGCCCACATGACGCAGGCGAGCTTCATTGAGTTTTCGGCCGTGCTGTCTGGCATTAAGGAGATCAAGCAGGTGATGGCTGAGGCCGAGAAGGCCGCAGGCTATGGCTCGCGCACGATTTTATTTGTCGATGAGATTCATCGGTTCAACAAGGCGCAGCAGGATGCGTTTCTGCCGTATGTGGAGCGCGGGACGATTCGGCTGATTGGTGCGACGACGGAGAATCCTTCGTTTGAGATTATTGCCGCGCTGCTTTCGCGGTGTCGTGTTTATACGCTGCAGCCGTTGACGGAGGAGCAGATTGTTTCGCTGCTCGTGCGTGCGCTGCATGACAGCGAGCGCGGGCTTGGTGCTTCGGGGATTGATGCGGATGATGAGGCGCTGGCTACGATTGCGGCCTACGCCAGCGGCGATGCGCGCAATGCTCTGAATGCGCTGGATGTTGCGGCGAAGCTGGCGCAAGGGCGCGGCGAGAAGCGGATTACGAAGACGCTGGCTGCAGAGGCTTTGCAGCGGAGGGTGCTGCTCTATGACAAGCAGGGCGAGCAGCACTATGACATCATCTCGGCGCTGCATAAGAGCGTGCGGAACTCGGACCCGGATGCTGCGCTGTATTGGATGGGGCGGATGCTGGAGGCGGGCGAGGACCCGATGTATGTCGCGCGGCGTGTGGTGCGGATGGCGGTTGAGGACATTGGGCTGGCTGCTCCTGAGGCGCTGAATCTTTGCCTGAGCGCGAAGGATGCGATGCACTTTCTGGGGCATCCGGAGGGTGAGTTGGCGTTGGCGCAGGCGGTGGTTTATCTGGCACTCGCGCCGAAGTCGAATGCGGTTTACACCGCCTATGGCGCGGTGCAGGCGGACATTGAGGCTACGGCAGCGGAGCCGGTGCCGCTGCATCTGAGGAATGCTCCGACGAAGCTGATGAAGGAGCTGGACTACGCCAAAGGCTATCAGTATGCGCATGATGTTGAGGGGAAGGTCGCGGACATGGAGTGTCTGCCGCATTCGCTGGCCGGGCGGCGGTACTATCTTCCGACTGGCGAGGGTCGAGAGAAGCTGCTGGCGCAGCGGATGGATGAGATTGCGCGGATTAAGAAGAGTAAGCGCTGAAATGTGCTGTGTATGTCTGCCATCTTCTGCATTGGTGAGGATGTGGTAGGAAAAAGCAGGTCCTCCCGCCTACGGCGGAAGGATGACAACTGAAGTATTGACTGGAACAATCCTCCGCTACGCTACGGAATGGAAATACAAGGTGACGAGAAGAAAAATGTGCAGGCCTTAGACGGCGGTGACGAGGTTGGCGTCGCGCCAGACGCGCCACTGGTTGTCGGGGCCGCGGCGGAAGGCGGTGAGGGTGTTGCCTGCGCGCTTCGTTGTTGTACCGCTGAAAATGGGCACGATATCGACTTCGATGTAGTTCCAGCAGAGTGCGAGGTCGCCCTTCACGGTGATCTCCTGTACCGTGGAGCGGGACAGGGCTTGAACGGAGCGGACCATGGATTGGAACGCGCTGATGAATTCAGTGCGGTGCATGGGTGGTCTTCCGGGGATGAGGAAGGTGACGTCTTCGGTCATCAAGTTCAGCAGGGCGTCGAGGTTGCCCTCGAATGTGGCTTTGGCCCAGGTGTCGATGACGGCTCGGATTTGCTGCTCGTCTTGATTGGGAGTGGTCATGGGTGCACGTCTTTTTTTAGAGCGTCGAGCACGATTTGTTTTGTCAGGAGCTCTGGGAGCACATCGGCGTCGGCGTCTTTACTTGCGGGGTAGATGACGTAGGTGGGGACGCCGCTGCGGTTGATCGAGGCAAGCTCGCTGGTGATTGCGGGGTCGTAGTGCGTCCAGTCGGCTTTGAGGAGCGTGACGTTGCCCTTGCGGAATTCGCGCTGGACTTCAGCGGACTTGAGGACGAGGCGCTCGTTGACCTGGCAACTGAGGCACCATGCGGCGGTGAAGTCGATGAAGACCGGATGGCCTTGGACGCGGGCCTGGTCGAGCGATTGCTGTGAGTAGGGCTGCCAGGTGAGCGTGGTGTCTTTGGGTTGGTAGAGCGGGATTGCGAGCGCGATGGCGGCGATGATGATGGCGGCGATGGCGCTCTTCCAGCGTGCGGGCCACTTGCCGAGGACCCAGCCGGCGATGGCGAGCACGAGGAAGCACCAGAGGAGGTGGACGGCGTGATCGACGCCGGGGACGCCGACTCCGCCTTCGCCGGAGTAGAGGTAGCCGTAGACCCACGCGAGCCAGATGGCGGTGCCGAAGAGCGGCACGGCGGTGAGGTGTTTGAGCGTCTCCATCCACGGACCGGGGCGTGGGAGCACGCGCGTCCATGCGGGCTGGAAGCTGAGTGCGAGGTAGGGTGTGGCGAGTCCGAGGGCGAGTGCGGTGAAGACGGCGAAGGTGACTCCGGTGGACTGGGCGAGCGCGAAGCCGATGGCTGCGCCCATGAGCGGGGCGGTGCAGGGGGTGGCTACGACGGTGGCGAGGACTCCGGTAAAGAAGCTGCCGGTATAGCCGGGTTTTTGGGCGAGGTCTCCGCCGACGCTGGTGAGCGAGAGGCCGAGCTCGAATTGTCCGGCGAGCGAGAGTGTGAAGAAGAAGATGCCGGAGGCGAGCAGCGCGACGAAGGTGGGGGATTGGAGCTGGAAGCCCCATCCTGCCTGGCTGCCGCCGGAGCGCAGCGCGAGCAGCACGGCGACGATGATCCAGAAGGAGACGAGGATGCCGAGCGTGTAGACGAGGCCGTGGCGGCGGAGACGGCTGCGCTCTTCACCGGAGGACTGCACCAGCGCGAGGCCCTTGAGGAAGAGCACCGGGAAGACGCAGGGCATCAGGTTGAGGATGATGCCGCCGAGGAAGGCGAGGCCGATGGCTGCGAGTGTGGACGTTGAGGACTTCTTCGCGACGACCGGGACTTCGCCGGGTGTGACGGGCGCGGTGACGTCGTAGGCTTCGGTGGGGCTGAGTTTGAGGACGCCGTGGAGTGTGGCGGGGAGCTTCGTCAGCTCTGGCGCGCGTGGGACGCGGAGGCGTACGCCGCCGGGGACTGCTTCGACTGTTTGGGGCGCGGCGTTGGCGATTTGCTCCTGGTCGAAGGGATAGAACTCGGCGTTGTTCGCAGTGCGGCCGGTGAGGGTGAGGACGAAGTCGGATTTGCCGCCGGTGATGGTGAAGCGCGTGCCGGACGGTGGTGGCCTAGGGATGAGGCTGAGGGCTTGTGCGAGGTCGCCTGTGGGCGCGGCGGGTGCGGCTCCGGGGACTACGTTGAGGTCGAGGCCGAGATGGGCTTTGCCGGGGATGCAGACCTCACGGCAGACGAGCCAGTCGACTTTTGCGTCGAGGTGGATGTGGCCGGGTTTGGCGTCTGGCGCGGCGGTGATTTGTATGGGGAAGGTGACGCTGTTCTCGTAGCCGAAGTCCATCAGCGGGCCGAGCGGTAGGCGCGTGGGGATGGAAAATTGCATCGGCGCGGCGGTGATGCCTTGCGGCAGCGTCCATGTAATTTTTGGCGGCTCGCCGGAGTCGCCTGCGTTTTGCCAGTAGACGTGCCAGTGGCTGTCGAGGGTGAAGTGCAGGCCGGCCTGAACTGTGCCGCCGGGGGCAATCTGATTTGCAGCGGAGATGAGTTCGACGGTGAGATGCTGCGACTTCGCGGGGCCGGGGCCTCCGTCGCCGACGACTTGAATCTGCGCGATGGCTGGTGCGCTGGGCAGGAGTGCGCAGAGTGCGAGCAGGAAGAGTGTTTGGAGACGGCGCATGGTCATCTGTATGGATTGTAGGACTTCGATGGGGCGAGGTTGGTTACAGGCTGCTGAGATGGCGGTGTTCGACCATGATGCAGTGGTCCATGACGACGTGGATTCCTCCGGCTTCGGCTCGTGCGGCTGCTTCACGGTTGAGGATGCCGAGTTGCACCCAGAGGTTTTGGAGGCCGAGCTGGAGCATCTCTTCGACGATGGCGGGAATGTATTGCGGAAGGCGGAAGACGTTGACGATGTCGGGCTTGATGGGAAGATCGGAGAGCGAGGCGTAGGATTTTTCGCCGAGCACTTCGTCTACGGTCGGGTTGACCGGAAGAATGCGGTAGCCGTGACGCTGCATGTATTCGGGGACGTAGTGGCTGGGCTTGGCTGGGTTTGCCGAGAGACCGATGACGGCGATGGTGCGAGGCGGTGTGCCGAGCATGGTGCGGATGGTTTCGGATTCGTTCATGTCGGCAGTCTACTTGTTCCAGATGCCGAGGAGGCGGCGAAGGAAGATGAGCTCGCCGAGATGGTATGCGTTGTGGTCGGCAATGAGGAGCGCTTCGCGTAGAAGGTTCTGCCCTTCACCCCAGCGGAAAGGCTTGTAAAGATCGGCGTCAGGGTTGAGGATGAGCGATTCGAAGGTCTCCTGATCTTTGCGGATGGCTGCGATGGATTGCTCCCATGCGCGCGGCCCCTGCGGAACTGGCGATTTGGGCCAGTAATCGTCGGGCCATTGCATGGGCTGGTAACCTCCGGTGGGCGGCACGGAGAAGTCGAGGATGTCGCGCTGGGCGATGCGGAGGTGCTCGAGTATCTGCCAGGCGGAGTGCTCGAGGCCCTTCGGGGCAACGCCGCGCTGCTCTTCCGGCACATTTGCAATCGCGTCGTCGAAGGTGACGTGCGCGTGGCCGCCGCGCAAGAGGGCTACTAGCTGCTCGCGTAACGGCTTCAGTGCGTCTACAGAGCGCTGCGATTGGTCGGTGCGGTTGGCTTTGCCGAGCATTCTGCCTCCATCAGCCATAATGGTAGGTTGGATGCTCGGCAGGGTTGTGAGGTGCGGAAAGATTTCTCACCTATGCGAGATCTTCTTCCGCCATCTCGGCCGGGAGATTTCCTTCGCGGCGCATCTTGAGGTAGCCGCGGATGAAGGGTTCGAGATCGCCGTCGAGGACGCGGTCTACGTCGCCTACTTCTACGCGCGTGCGCAGGTCCTTTGCCATGCGGTAGGGCTGGAGCACGTAGCTGCGAATCTGCGAGCCGAACTTGATGTCGAGCTTCGAGTCTTCGAGCTTCTTCGAGACGGCGCGCTTCTTTTCTAACTCATATTCATAGAGGCGTGAGCGGAGCAGCTTCATTGCTTTCTCTTTGTTCTTGTGCTGCGAGCGTTCGTTCTGGCAGCCTGCGACGAGGCCCGTCGGAAGGTGCGTGATGCGTACAGCGGAGTCGGTGGTGTTGACGTGCTGGCCGCCCTTGCCGCCGGAGCGATAGGTGTCGATGCGGAGGTCATCGGGCTTGATGTCGATGACGATCGTATCGTCGATCTCTGGTGAGACGAAGACCGAGGCGAAGCTGGTGTGGCGGCGCTTGGCGGAGTCGAATGGCGAGATACGCACGAGGCGATGGACGCCGGTTTCGCCGGAGAGCAGGCCGAAGGCGTATTCGCCCGAGATGGTGAAGGTTGCGGACTTGATGCCAGCTTCGTCGCCATCCTGCACTTCGTTGATCTCGACCTTGAAGTTCTGGCGCTCGCCCCAGCGGATGTACATGCGCATGAGCATCTCAGCCCAATCCTGTGACTCGGTGCCCCCTGCACCTGGGTGAACGACGACGATGGCATTGAGTGGGTCGCTTTCGCCAGAAAGCATGGTTTTTTCTTCGAGGTTTTCGGTGAATGCGAGCAGCGCGGGAATCTCGCGGGCGAGGTCGGCTTCGGTGTCTTCGCCTTCTTTGGCGAGCTCGAAGTAGGCTTCGATGTCGTCGGTGCGGCGGGCGAGTTCGGTGTCATCGGCCAGCAGTGTTTCGATGCGCTTGCGCTCGCGCATGAGTGGCTGCGAGCGTGCGGGGTCGGCCCAGATGGTGGGGTCGGCTGTCTTTTCTTCAATAGCAGCTAGTTCACGGCGAAGGCGGGCGGAGTCAAAGATACTCCCGCAGATCGCGCACTTTCTCGCGGACCGGGGAGTAAGAGTATTCGAGATCACTAAGCATGTAACTATTTTACTTTAGTTGCTGGCGTGAGTGACTTACTGGATCTTTGGCCATAGGCTTGCGGCAAAAAGTAACGATGTGATTAATGCGCAGAGGTACGCGAAGACATCCCCGTAACGCGTGTAGAAGGTTAGGTTGTTTTCGTAGCCGAAGTGCACCTGGATGCTGGTGCGGATATGACGTGGAGCTGCTTCGGTGACTCGTCCGTATGGGTTGATGGCTGCCGTTACACCAGTGTTCGTTGCACGAAGGACCCAACGATGGTTTTCGATAGCGCGCATGCGCACCATATTCAGGTGTTGCCAAGGGGCGCTGGTGTCTCCGTACCATCCGTCGTCGGAGATGTTGACGAGGACGTCGGCACCTTCGAGGACGAATTGGCGGACTTCATTGGGAAAGACGGACTCATAACAGATAAAGGTTCCATAGGCGTGGCCTCCGTCGCGGAAGACGGTGCGACGGGTACCGTGTGAGAGATCGCCTGCTTCGGCGAGGAGATCTCCGGCGAAGGAGAAGATGGATTTAAAGGGCACATATTCGCCAAAGGGGACTAAGTGCATCTTGTCGTAACGGCCTACGAAGTCTCCGTTGGGCGCGATAAAGGATGCGGAGTTGAAGCGATCATAGCCTCCGGGAGCGGATGGGTTGGGAGTAACTCCAAGGTTATCGACGATGATGGGTGCGTCCGCAGTGCGCGCGAGCGTCGATATTGCTGCGCGGAATTCCGGATCGTAGTCGGCAAAGGGAGCCGGTGATTCGGGCCAGACTATCAGGTCAGTCGGCGATGGAAGTGGGGTGTCGGCGTCGACTCCGTTGATAGGGGAGTGTCTTCTAAGTAAGACAACTGCTGGTGTGCTAGATAGTTCTGGGATGCCAAGGAAATATTGGTCTGATGGGTAGAGACTTAGATGGGCGAAGGACTCAAGTAGTTGTTGCTTGGTCTCTTGCGCACCCATGCTTTCTGCGCCTACGCCGAGATTTTCCTGTACTAGCGTGGCCGTGGCTGTTGTAGGTGATGATGGAAGATTTCTAGACCGGTTCACTGCTGCTATAAACACGATGGCAATAATAGCCACAGACAAAGTAAGTGCAGGGCGGATAAATTTATGATCACGCGCGCGAACACGCACGAGCCAGAGTGCGTTGACTGCTGCGATCACGAAAGATAGTCCATATGTACCTGTTACCGGAGCAAGTCGTGTCAGGAATGAATTATCTATCTGCGTGATGCCGAGGAAGTCCCAAGGGAAGCCGGTAATACGTGCGCGCGCGAGTTCTACGGTGATCCAGACGAATGGTACGAGAAGTAATGCAGCCTGACGGCCAAACTTGCGGCGAAGGGTGACGAGCAATGTGCCAAACAAGGCATGATATAGGCCCAGGTAAAGACAAAAGAGTGCAAGAATGCCAGCCGCGATTGGCTTTGCCAGGCCCCCATATAGGTACATTGTCTGGTAAATCCAGTAGCAGTTGCCCAGATACCAGATGATTCCGCATACATAACCGAGGACAGCACCTTGAGTTAGAGTAAGCGGATTGCCTTGTCTGTTCTCACTTACTAATGCGGCGAGTAGTGGCAGGAGCGCTATCCAGCATATCTCCGTGCGCAACATGGGCACGGGGCCTGCGATGGGAAAGGGTAAGACCTGAAGGATGCCGGAAAGGACGGCCAGCGCCCAGAGCCGCGATGGAATCAGTCGCATCGCCATGAGTCTAGCATCTTTGCATAATTCCGCTGTCATTCGACGTTATTATCTGCTCGACTAATTTGATATTGCTTGATAGCATCGCGAAATTAATTTGCACCCGATTAATTGCTTCTATATGGTTGTAGATGGAAATAGGTATCCAGAAGCTGGTTCTAGTTAGTCTGGATAACTGGCTTGTCGGTACGCCAATTGGAGGTACTCCGTGGAAGTTAGCCGCATCATCAATGAGATTGACGGTCAGATCGCGAAGTTGCAGCAGGCGCGCGCGCTGCTGGCTGGAACAGTTGCCGTGCGCACCGGCCCGGGACGTCCTAAGGGAAGCAAGAACACAGCTGCTTCCGCTCCGCGTAAGCGCAAGTTGAGCGCGGCGGGCCGCAAGCGCATCTCTGAAGCCATGAAGAAGCGCTGGGCGGATCGGCGTAAGCAGGGATCAAAGTAATACTTCGCGTATCCCCGCAGACCGAGTGCTTCAGCGCGTGACGATGACTTCACGCAGGCTGTCTTTTGCAAGAAAGAAGCGATAGCTTGCGAAGTCGCGCAGCAGGTTTTCGATCGCGCGGTTGCTGTAGGAGTTCAGCAGCGGGTAGTTCCCTGCCCGCTGTATCTCTACCACCTCGGTGTCGGTGAGGTGGTAGCGGCAGAAGGCCGTGTCTGATGCGCCGGTGGCGTGAAAGAAGGCAAGCATCAGGCCGCCTGGCTGCAGCACTTCGTGAATGCGCGAAAAGACGGGGGCGATCAGCGGCTCAGGCAGATAGTCTGCCGTGTCCCACAGGATGACTACGTCGAACATGCGGCCGGAGAAGTTGAGGTTGCTCTCGAGAAACTTCTCGACGTTAAAGGTGGGCGGTTCGTCTCCGGCGCCTGGTGTGAGCCACTCGGGCTTCGCCGCTTCTTCCACGACGTTTGCCATATAGATGCTGTGGCCGAGGCTGGTGATGTAGTTGATATTGGTCGACGAGGTTGGCCCGATGTCAAGCACACGCAGCGACTCCTGCGAACGCAGATGCTTCAGCAGCTCTTTCCACCCGCTGGAGTGGCGTGGATGCCTGCTCTCGTCTGATGCTTTGTGCGTGCCTGAGTCGCTGCTGCCGAAAAGATGGCGCATACGGCGGATTTCCCTTTCTCTGCTGTGCCCTGGTTTTTCTGCTATGCCCCGGGCTGGGTGAAGAGCGGTGTCTTGGCCGATGCCTCGGGTGCCGGCGCCGATGCTGCCGGAGCCTCTGGATTTCCCTTCAACTCGACCCGGCCTTTGAACGTAACGGTCTCCTCGATGGCGAGCCGATTGGCGATGACGTCACCGGCCACGACTGCCGACTCGCGCAGATCGACGCGGCCGGTCGCGGTGATGTTGCCGGTGAGGCGGCCAAGGACGACGACGTCGCGGGCGCGAACGTCTGCGTGAACGCGTGCATTGGGGCCGATGGTGAGCCGGCTCTCGGAGAGCGTGACGGTGCCTTCAATGTCTCCGTCCATGTAGAGGTCTTCACTGCCGGAGAGATCGCCACGGATAACCACGGCTTTGCCGATAACGGTGGAACCTTCTGCTGCCTTCATGAGGTCATTACTCTCCAAAGTAGGATGGTCGGCTTACAGACGCGCTAGGCCGAACTATACCCAAGCCCTCGCGTGTAAGCAAACCGAGGATACTTTGACACGCGGGCGGCGTCTTATTATCTACGCACGTAAGATAGACGAGATAAAGCGCAGAAAGGCGAGGAACGCCAGGCATTGAAGAATTCAGACGTACCCCAGGGAGCGTGGCGCTCTGCTCGTCGCGTGCAGGTGAGATGGTTTGCTGCTGCGCTTGCTGCCGCCTGGTGCGTTGCCAGTTATGGCGCGTCCCGCCAGACCACCGCGATCTCGCAGCCGGACGCGGCGATGCTTGCTGTGCCTCCACGCTCGTGGGTGGTGGAGGCGGTGAACAATGAGCTGGTTGCGCTGCACCATCCGAACTCGTACATGCGGTATCGCATGCACATTGTGGATGAGCGGCGGGACATGACGCGCGACGTCATCGAAAGCCAGGAAGGAACCGTGGCGAGGATGATTCTGCGCAATGGCCAGCCCCTGACCGCCGATGAGGACAAGGCCGAGCTCCAGCGTCTGAACGACATGATGGCGCATCCGTCGGAGTTCACCAAACACATCAAGGACGAATCGACGGGACGGAAGCTCGCCGATGACCTGCTGCGTCTGATGCCCGACGCGATGATCTACACCTACACTCCAGGGCAACCGCAGGCGGCGGGCTTCGCGGGGCCGCAGATTGTGCTGGACTATGCGCCGAATCCGAAGTTCAGGCCGCCAACCATTACGGCTGAGGCTTTGACGGGGTTAAGAGGGCGAGCGTGGATCGACGTGAAGACGAAGCATGTTGTTCGCATGGAAGGAACCATCTTCCGGCCTGTGAATCTGGGTTGGGGCTTGGTGGCGCACATCTATCCGGGTGGAACGCTTCTGCTGGAACAGGCCGATGCGGGCCGTGGCAGATGGGTCTTCACGCACTTTACTGAGAACGTGAGCGTGCGTGCGCTGATGGTGAAGACGGTGAATGTTCACGCGCAGATCGATACGTCGGATTTTCAGATATTGCCCGGGCCGATGACGTATCAGGATGCGATCAAGATATTGCTCAACACGCCGCTGCCGGTGAAATGATCAAGGCTGAACGCGGTTGAGACGCAAATTTAAAAGCAGGTCGTCCTCCGCCTGCGGCGAAGGATGACAACTTTATTTGCGAAGGGTGACAGCTTTATCTGCTGAGGTTGACAGCTTTATTGGCAAGGATGACAGCCTGATTTACAGGTGAAGTCCAGCCGGCTAGGCCGTGACGCGGGCTTTGGCGTAGAGGCTTTGGCGGCGGACTGTGAGGGCTTCGATGCGGTCTTTCTGCACTTCGAAGCCGCGGCCTGGTGTGGTGGGGACGGTGATCTCGCCCTTTGTGCTGACGGTGACAGCAGGCTCGATGATGTCCTGCGTCCAGTAACGACTGGAGGCGGAGACGTCGCCGGGAAGGGAGAAGTTCGGCAACGATGAGAGTGCGATATTGTGCGAGCGGCCGATGCCGGTTTCTAGCATGCCTCCGCACCAGACTGGAATGCCACGCTCGGCGGCGGCGTTATGCACGGCAATGGCTTCGCTGAACCCGCCGACGCGGCCTACCTTGATGTTGACGATGCGGCAGGACTCCATGTCGATGGCTGCGAGGGCGTCGCGGCGATTGCGAATGGATTCGTCGAGACAGATTGGCGTGGCGAGACGCTTCTGCAACATCGAATGGAAGTAGAAATCGTCGTACCAGAGCGGCTGCTCAATCATCAACAGATCGTAATTCTCCCATGTGGTGATGTGGTCGAAGTCGCGCATGCGGTATGCCGAGTTTGCGTCGCAACTGAGCAGGATGTTGGGCCAGCGGTCGCGTACAGCTTCGAAGATGTTGTTGTCCCAGCCTGGCTTGCACTTCAGCTTGATGCGCTGATAGCCGGCGGCGAGCTCGGCTTCAATGATGTCGAGCAGCCTTTCTTTGGATGTCTGGATGCCGATGGAGACGCCGCAGGGGATCTTCTGGCGCGTACCGCCGAGCAGCTCCGCGAGAGGGACGCGCTCTACCTGGGCATGGAGGTCCCACACGGCGTTTTCGAGAGCTGCCTTGGCCATGCGATGGCCGCGCACCTGCTTGAAGACCTCCGGGCAACTGCCTCCTCCGATGAGGTCGGCTTCGAGCAGACGCGGCGCCAGCTCGGTCTCGGTAATGATCCAGGCGGTGTCGATCATCTCGTCGCTGAAGTAAGGGTGCTCACCCGCGACGCACTCTCCCCACGCAGTGAGGCCGTCGGACTCAAGCTCGACCAGCAGGATGCGGCGGCCTGTCGTCATTCCAAAGCTGGTCTCGAAGGGATGAGCGAGCGGCATGTTGATCTCGCGCAGATGGATGGCATCGATGTTGAGCATGTCGGTTTCCTGTCGTGGTTCAATCGGTGGAAGCTTGAGATGAATTGTGTTCAGGTCTCGCGATTATGTTCGGAGTTGCATCTGGCCCTCATCTGGCGGATTCTTCGTTCCACGGCCCCAGCAGGAATGTACCGTTGCCGTCTGGATCGCGTTCATAGCCCACGACGGCGAGGCCGCGGTGGAATGCCGACTGCAATGCCTCCCGGTTACGGGCTTGCAGCTCGTGCGCCAGGCTTCGCTGCCCGGGGTCCTGCTTCCACTGGTAGATGGCATGCGGGACGGTGACACGTTCGGTGATGTTGAGCTGTGGCTGCTCCCCGGCAAGGACGCTTCGGACACGCGGGGAGTTCAACCACCACTCCGCGTATAGCCTATCCGTCGGCAGGCCTCCCTGCAATGGGGAAGACGAAGGGCCATAGAAATCAGGCTGATAGCGGCGGACAATCGCGCCCAGGCGGGCGATATTCAGATGGGCGTTCTTAATCTCAAGGGGATCGAATGTCCATTCCATGAGGTCAAAGCCGCGGGCGATGGCGTCGTTGCGCTGGGCCAGCTTGAGACTGCGGCCGAGGCCGTGGTTGCGGTACTGCGGCAGGACGGCGAGCATGTGCGAGTGCAGGTAGGAGCGGCCATCGCGGTAGCCGGGCAGCGACATGGCAAAGCCTACGACCGTTTCTCCGTCGAAGGCGCCGAGCACCTGGCCGCCGATCTTTTGCGCTACGAGGAAGACGCGGCGCGGGATGAGGTCGCCGTCGCTGTATCCCCAGACCTCGAGCTGCAGGACGACGCAGCGCTCGAATTGTTCGAGCGTGCTGAGCGGGCGGATGTCGATGCTGGATTGCCTGGTCATTGGGAGGATTCGCCCCCCGTCCTGTGCTTTGCCGTCCTGCGCTTTGCCGCAGTCCACTGCTGGTCCAGTTCTGCAGGGCTCATGGCTGCCAGGGCATCGCGGCCGCCTGCGCTTGTCTCCATTGTGGTGAATCGCTCGCGGAACTTCGCATTGGCCTTGCGGAGTGCGCTTTCGGGGTCGAGCTTTAAGTGGCGTGCGAGATTGACGGTGGTGAAGAGCAGATCGCCCAGCTCTTCTTCCATGCGATGTGCTTTGTTCTGCGCTGATATTTCTATCTCGGCGCGAAGCTCGCCAATCTCTTCCTGCAGCTTGTCGAAGAGGCCTTCGGCGTCTGGCCAGTCAAAGCCCACCTTTGCGGCGCGCGAGCCGAGTTTGCCGGCTTCCATGATGGCGGGCATGGTTCGGGGTACATCGTCGAGCATGGAGGCCTGTGCGGGCTCGGCAGCGCTCTTCTCCTCGCGTTTAATCTGCTCCCAGTTGCGGAGGACAGCGTTGGCATCGGTGGCTTCGGCGTCGCCGAAGACGTGGGGGTGGCGGCGGATGAGCTTTGCGTTGAGGTTGGCCGCTACGTCTGCGATGGTGAAGTGGCCGGCTTCGGAGGCCATCTGCGCGTAGAAGAGCACTTGCAGGAGCAGATCGCCGAGCTCGTCCTTGAGGTCGGGCCAGGAGCGGCGCTCGATGGCGTCGAAGACCTCGTAGGTCTCTTCCAGCGTGTAGCGCTTGATGGTGTCGAAGGTCTGCTCGCGGTCCCAGGGGCAGCCACCCGGTCCGCGTAGCCTCGCCATGATCGCAATGGCTTCGGCAATTGCGGCTGCGCCACTGCTCGCGTCGGGCGTCGCGGCCGCAGGCTGGATTCGTGGGGCTGGCAGAGCCATGTCTCAACTTTACTCGATTGCCCGGAAATGCGCCCCGTGCGCCCGCGTTGATGCTGCTACCACCAGCCAAAAAAGATGCACCCGGTGGTTCGCCGGGCGCATCTTTTTCTGCTGGTTGCGCTTCGCTATGCTGGAAGAATTACTGCTGCTGTACTGATGGCTGCGCTACCGACGCGGTGGCCGGAGTCTGGTCTTGGTTCATATTCGACATCACCTTGATCTCGACGCGGCGGTTTTTGGCACGACCGGCAGCAGTACGGTCGGTGGCAATCTGAACGTCCTTGCCGATGCCGATGAGGTAGAACTTGTGCGGAGGAACGTTGTGCTGCGCGGCCAGATACTGCACGACAGCGTCGGCGCGGCGCTGGCTAAGGGCGTAGTTGTAGTTCGCATCACCAATGGTGTCGGTGCCGCCGGTGACGGCGAGGATGTAGCTCTTGGTCGCAGCAAGACTGTCGGCGAGGGCGTCAAGCTGGCTCCTGTCGGAAGAGCTCAGGTTGGACTTGTCGAAGGCGAACGTCACGGTGACGTCGGAGACGGTCTTGTAGTTGTCCAGGTTGGCGACAACGCCGTTGAGGCTGTCTACGCGGTTCGCCACGTCCTGCGCGGACTTGTTGGCCGCATCGGCAGACTGTCCCGCAGCTTGGGCGTGCTGGTCAGCCGTGTTGGCCGCGTCCATCGCGCCACTGATTCCCTTCTGCGCGCGCTCATCGGTGTCGGTGATGGAGCGATGGTCGGCAGCAGTCTTGGCATCCAATTCATTGGTCTGCTGGATGATTGGTGCGGTCTGCGACCTCACATAGTTCTTAGAAGAGCAGCCGACCGTCAATGCAATGACGAACACGCTGGCCGCAGCCACCGCGCAGGCAGATTTCATCTTCGACAGCGTCACGCTGGCATTCTGAAAGTTCGAGCTCATGGAATGTTTTCTCCTCGGTGTCAAATCTCGACACTGAGGTAAGAGCAATCAGCTTGCCAAACATTTTTCAAGGTATAAACCAAATATTTTCAATAATATGAATAGAATCGCTCTCACAGTTCCCTCCATCTTGTCTGGAACTTTTGTTCGTGAAACGCGTCAAATCTACGCTGCAATTCCATGCACATACGGGCGGGTAAGCACCCGTCTACACTGAACTTCCGCGTCATCTCGCGTCACCTATGGATCTGTACGAGAAAATTCGAACCCTGCCCACCAGCCCGGGCTGCTATCTGTACAAAAACGCCGAGGGTGAGGTCATCTATGTCGGCAAGGCCAAAAACCTGCGTGCGCGGGTGCGCTCGTACTTTCTGGCCGCCTCGCAGGCCAATGCCAAGACCGGCACGCTGATGCGCGAGGCCGTCGATCTGGAGTACATCACGGTCGCCAACGAGCATGAGGCGCTGGCGCTCGAAAACAACCTGATCAAGCAGAAGAAGCCGCGCTTCAATATCCTGCTGCGCGATGACAAGACTTATCCGTATATCAAGCTGACGCTCGCCGACCGCTTCCCCAAGGTCTTCGTCACGCGGCGGCTACGTAAGGATGGCTCGCAGTATTTTGGGCCGTACTTTCCCGGCAACCTGGCCTACCGCATCGTCGATCTCATCCATCGCAGCTTTTTGATTCCGAGCTGCAAGGTTGACTTGTCGCGCTATCATCCGCGGGCATGTTTGCAGTACTACATCAAGCGGTGCCTGGGGCCTTGTGTTGAGGGATTCACCACGCCGGAGATTTATAAGCAGGCTGTCCGCGATGTGCAGCTCTTTCTGGAAGGCAAGCCGAGCGAGCTGGAGCAGTCGCTGACGCAACGTATGGAGGAGGCTGCAGCGGCTGAGCAGTTTGAGCAGGCTGCGCGGCTGCGTGATCAGCTCATCACGCTTAGCCAGTTGCACGACAAGCAGCGCATTGCCAGCGTAGAGAATGAGGACGGCGATGTCTTCGGCTTCCACTACGAAAACGAGATGCTCGCGGTGAACCTCTTCCACATGCGCGGAGGCAAGATCGTTGATCGACGCGACTTCTTCTGGGAAGACCTGGCGGAGTTGATTCTTGATACGGATGAAGTCGCAGGCGATGAGCAGCAGCAAGCTGATGCTCCTTCGGGGGTGATTGCGAGTACCTTCAGTGCCGCCGCTTTCTTCTCTGCTTTTCTGAAGCAGCTTTATCTCGATCAGAATTATGTTCCGCGTACCGTGCTGGTGCCGGTGGATTTTACTGATCGCGTGCTGCTGACCGAGATGCTTTCGGCGCAGACCGGCAAGCGGGTTGAGATTCTTGTGCCGCAACGTGGCGAGAAACGCTCGCTCGTCGATCTTGTGAGCCAGAATGCGAAGCAGTCGTACGATCAGCGGTTCCGTGTGATGAAGCCGAGCATCAAGGCCATTCAGGAAGCGTTGCAGGACGCGCTCACGCTGGAGGAGCTGCCGACACGCATTGAGTGCTTCGACATCTCGCACATTCAGGGCGCGGAGACTGTGGCCAGCATGGTCGTGTGGGAAGATGGCGCGATGAAGAAGGCCGACTATCGCAAATTTCAGGTGAAGACCGTAAGTGGGGTGGACGACTTTGCGTCGATGCGCGAGATTATTCAGCGGCGCTACAAGCGGCTGCTGGAAGAGAAGAAGCCCTTTCCGTCGCTGGTGCTGATCGATGGCGGGCTGGGACAGCTTCATGCAGCTTTCTCGGCGCTGGAAGAGATCGGCGTCACGTCGCAGCCGCTTGCTTCGATTGCGAAGAAGGAAGAGATCATCTACGTCTACGGGCAGGAGAACGAGCCGGTCGTGCTCGATCGGCGCTCGCCGGTGTTGCACCTGGTGCAGCAGATACGCGATGAGAGCCATCGGTTTGCCATCACGTACCATCGCAAGCGGCGCGAGATGCGCGACCGCGATTCGGAGCTGCTTGCCATCCCGGGCGTTGGCCCGCGCACGCGTCAGCGGCTACTGGAGCACTTCGGCAGCCTGCGTGGGATTAAGCAGGCACCACCGGATGCGCTTACCGCGGTCGTCAATGCTGCGACGGCCGAGAAGATTCGTGCGCACTTCGCGGATGAAGCCAACGACGCGGCTGTGCTTCACGTTATCGAGTGACTGGCCGGTAGTGCTGCCACACGTATTCAAGAGCTTCGGGCAGGGTTTGCTGCTTCGTGGCGTGATCCACGTGTCCCGCGTTGCGGGCGAAGACGAATTGGTAGTGGTAGTTCTTTGCCGCCAGCACACGCGCCATATTTTCGTTGGCAACTACCCAGTCGTGCATTCCGTCGCGCATTGCATTTGGATTCAGGAGATCTCTGTCACCCACCTCTATCCAGATGTGCAGCGGCTTCCGCGGGCTGTTAGGAATCAGGTGCTCGTGGAACTCCCATGCTCCGTGCGGGGTTTTCGGATTGTATGGCCACTGCTGATTCACGTAGGTGCCGGAGTAGGTGAGCACGCGGTGATAGAGCTCAGGGTGATACCAGGCCATAATCATGGCGCATGATCCGCCGGAGCTTCCTCCCATCGTTGCGCGGCCGTTGGGGTCGTGGGTGAGCTTCACGTGGTAGAGCGTCTCCACGCGCGGCAGCACCTCGTGTTCGACAAACTCGGCGTAGCGTCCTGACATGGTGTCGTACTCCAGGCCGCGCTCGCTGCCCTGCGCGTCGCCGCTTCCGTTGCTGATGGAGATGGCTATCATGACCGGGACCTTGTGTTCGGCGATCAGGTTGTCGAGCGCGGTGAAGAGGCCGCGGTCAGGGCCGTCTGCGCCTACGATGAAAGGCGCAACGGTGCCGGGGACGTATTGCTTCGGCACGTATACCGTTACCCGGCGGGTGTATGGGGCGGGATGATTGGTGGTGACGATCAGCTTGGCTGGATCATGCGGATCGGGCGTTCCGAACGTGCCGGGGTCGCGCGCGATGCCGGGATAGAGCTTGCTATCGGCGGAGCTCATCGTGAACTCCGACACGGTGCCCTGAGGGACTCCGTCGTGCACGGTCATCTCCGGCGCTGGAGTGTGCGTGGGACCGAGGATGAAGTTGCCGTCCTGGTCCGCGGGAGGAATCGCGCCATCGGGTAGTTCCTTCGCGGAGACATAGCCCGGCGTGTGCGGGTCGCGGGTGGGTGGTGTCGGGCGCGGTGGATGGGGGGGCAGCGTTTGCGCCGTGGCCAGATATGTAGCGGCGATCGCGCATATTGCGATTGCTGTTTTTACAGGACGAAGCATGGGCTCTCCTCTGCTCAGCAAACATTGTGCACGAGAGGTTGCTTTGTTCAAACTCCGGGCTGCGTGAGTGCGCGATATATCGCGGCCATTTGCTCCAGTGTCAGTGACTCCGCGCGTGCCAGTGGAGGCGTGCCTTCTGGCCATGCTGTCGCGAGCGTTTGGAGGGAATACCCGGCGTTGCGCAGATTGTTCTGGAGCGTCTTGCGTTTTTGTGCGAAGCACTGCTTCAGGAAGGTGTCGAAGCCGGCGGTGTCGACGCCTAGTTCGGCGAAGCGGGGGGCGAAGTCCAGACGCAGCACGGTCGAGTAGACCTCTGGCGGCGGGGAGAACGCAGATGGCGGCAGAGTGAACAGGGTTTCGACGCGGGCGTTCATCTGCGCGGTGGCCGATAGCAGGCCATAGTCGCGTACGCCGGGCGTGGCGGCGACCCGCTCGGCTACCTCGCGCTGCATCATCACGATGGCACGCGCCAGTGCGCCTTCTCTGCCTGCTGCAAAAAGATGCAGCAGGATATCGGAGGTGATGTAGTAGGGTAGGTTTCCGACTACGTCCGCCGTCTCGCCAGCGGGAATGAGCGACTGGAGGTCTGTTTTGAGGATGTCGGTCTCGACGATCTTCACGTTCGGCTGGTTGCGAAAGCGGAAGGTGAGTTCTGCGGCGAGGGCGCGGTCGAGCTCCAGCGCGATGAGGCTGCGGCTGCGGCCCGCGAGGATGTCGGTAATGGCTCCGTGGCCTGGGCCGATCTCGATGACGGTGCGTTTGCTAATATCGCCAAGTGCGTCCGCGATGGCGTGGCGCGCGGTGTCATCCACGAGAAAGTTCTGGCCGAGTTTCGGTTTTCGTTTTTGCATCCAACTGTTTTGACTGTGCTCTTATAGACTAACGGTTTGGATATAAAGGACGGCAGCATGAATATCGTATTTGCAGCTTCGGAGTGTGCTCCCTGGGCCAAGACCGGCGGATTGGCGGATGTTGTGAGCGCTCTGCCCAAGACGCTGGCAAAGATGGGCCACCGCCCCACGGTGTATCTGCCGTACTACAGGCAGGTGGCGAAGATTGTGCCGAAGCCTCCGGTGACGATTCCGAGCATCACGATACCGTTTCCTGACTACAGCCGCTTTGCCCGCATTCTCGATGGCGGAGAAGCCAACGGCGTCCAGACCTACTTCGTCGATTGTCCCGAGTTGTTCGATCGGGAGAGCTTTTATGCGACGCCTTCGGGCGATTATCCCGACAACGCCGAGCGCTTTGGCCTGCTCAGCCGCGCCATTATCGAGGCGACGAAGATTATCGGCGTGCCGGATGTTTACCACGTACATGATTGGCAGACCTCGATGCTCTCCGTGATGCTGCGGTCTATCTATTACTTCGATCCCGTGCTGCGGCGTGTTCCGGCTGTGCTGACGATCCATAATGCGGGCTACCAGGGCGCGTTTCCTCCGCAGACGATGGAAAAACTGTTGCTGCCCTGGGACATGTTTCGCTTTGACAAGCTGGAGCAGAATGACACGGTGAACTTTCTGAAGGGTGGCATCGTTTATTCGGACGCGATTACGACCGTCAGCAGCAAATATGCGGAGGAGATTCAGACTCCTGAGTTCGGCAACGGGCTCGACGACGCGCTGCGGCAGCGAAAGGCTGACCTCTTCGGCATTCTGAATGGTGTTGACTACAACGAGTGGAATCCGGAGACGGATCCGCTGATTTCGGCACATTACACGCCAGGAAATCTGAAGGGCAAGCAGGAGTGCCGCCGCGATCTGCTCCACGCATTCGGCTTGCAGGGCATCGGCGAGAGCACCGCCGTCATCGGCATTGTCTCGCGCTTCGCTACGCAGAAGGGCTTCGACTTCATCATCGACATCATGGACCGGCTGGTGCAGGAAGATATGGTGCTGGTGATGCTGGGCAGTGGTGAAGAGTATTACGAACGCCTGCTGGTCGAGGTGGCGAACCGCTATCCGGCGAAGGTGCGGGTGCAGGTGAAGTTTGACAATGTGCTGGCGCACAAGATTGAGGCTGGCGCGGACATGTTCCTGATGCCTTCGCGCTATGAGCCAGGCGGGCTGAACCAGATCTACAGCCTGAAGTATGGAACGGTGCCGATTGTTCGCGCTACGGGCGGGCTCGATGACACGATCGATGAGGAACCGAATGGCGGTGGCAACGGATTTAAATTCGAGGGCTACGACTCGAATGCGTTGCTGGACGCAGTGCACCGCGCGCTCGCGACCTTCCGTAATAAGGAAGAATGGACTGCGATGATGAAGCGCGGCATGGCGCAGGACTTCTCGTGGAACAAGCCTGCTGCGGAGTATGTGCGCGTGTATGAACGGGTGATTCAGAACCGTAGCTGAGAATTTAGACTGCTGTTCTTCTTTGCAGCCAATAGTGAACCGGGATTCCCAGAAGGATGATTGCGGTCCCGATGAGCGAGTTGCGTGGCTGGTCGTGGAAAGAAAATACCAGTAGCAGTGCTGCGGCAAGAATGAACAGCGCCGGTACAACCGGGTAACCCCAGACGCTGTATGGGCGCGCTGAGTCCGGCTCGCGTCGGCGGAAGATGAAGATCGTGCTGCAGTTGAGCCCGTAGAAGAGCCACTCAGCGAAAATAGCGAGTGAGAACAGCGCCTGGAATTTTCCGATGAACAGCAACAGCAGCGTCGTCAGGATTGCTTGCAGGACCAGCGATGCTGACGGTGTGTGAAAACGTGGGCTGACGTGCGCGAGCTGCTTGAAGAAGAGGCCGTCACGCGCTGCGGCGAATGGTACGCGCGCGCCGGAGAGCGATGATCCGACAAACGTCGCAGCGATGCTGACGGCCATGCCGAGCGACACCAGCGCTGAGCCCCAGTTGCCCGCGACCACGCGCATCGCGTCGGCTGCGGGGCGGTCGGCGAGGGCGATAGCAGTGGCGGGCATCACATATTGGATGGCTGCGTTCGTCAGCATGTAGAGCACGCCGACGATGGCGACTCCTCCGACGAGCGCGATGGGCATACTGCGCTGCGGCTGCTTCACCTCGCCCGCGAGCGTGACGACGTCGCTCCAGCCATCATAGGCCCACAGTGCGGCAACCAGCGCGATCATGAAGCCGGAGAAGCCTCCGCGCGCGCCGGTAAACTCCGTGGCGAAGTTGTGCCATGCGCCGTGTTGTCCTGCGGCGGCGAAGCAGAAGCCGGCGATGACGACGATCAGCACGCCTTTGAGCCAGGTCAGTACAAGCTGCACGTTGGCGGAGTCGCGTGTGCCGATGATGTTGAGCGCAGTGATGAGCCACGTCACAGCGATAGCGAAGACCTGGCCCCAGTCGAGATGCGCGAACGCTGGACGATAAAACGCGCTGAAGATAGCGAAGGTCGCCAGCACGCGCGCAAGGCCAGCGACGATGGTGGCGAGCGACGCTGGCTTGGCTACGGTAATCTGCGTCCACATATAGAGGAAGCCGGTGAGGTCGCCGTAGGCCTCGCGCAGGAAGGCGTATTCGCCGCCGTACTTCGGGCGGGCGGCGGCGATCTCGGCGTAGGTCATGGCTCCGAAGAGCGAGAGCAGGCCGCCGACGATCCAGACGGTATAGACCAGGCCCGACGAACCGACCGCGGCCATCATCTCGCGCGGAACAAGAAAGATTCCGCTGCCGATGATGATGCCGACGACGATGGACGTCGCGTGCGATGCGTTGAGGACGCGAGGCAGTTCGGCCTGGGTCTGCTTACCTGTTTCCAACTTCATAGGCTCCACGGAGGGTAGCATACCGGTGAGCTAAATGTAGTTTTTGAAGTCGGGCCAGTCGTCGAGGATGTTCTTGCGGCGTCCGCGAGCGAGGTAGATGTTGCGGCGTTCATAGGGCATGGAATATGGGTTGTCCATGCGTCCGGCAATTTGGACCGAGTTGTAATTCTCGCGCATCTCTTCCGGGCTCGCGCCGGTGACGTCGATGACGATCTCGCCGGTCGCGCCGTGCGGCCCCCACAGCCAGTAGTTGTTGTGCCCGCTGATCGCGACCGGCAGGCCGTGACCGAGGAAATTAATCGCGCTGGCTTCGCCGTAGTTCGAACAGATGATGGCCACCTTCTTCTGGTCTTCAGGCGAGAGCGAGTTGTAGATGCGCGTGACCTCGTCGACTTCTTCCTGCCAGCCGAAGCGATCGGCGTAGAACTGTGGCAGCAGGCCGCTGGAGGTGTTTTCTGTGTTGGTGCTCTTCAGATGGAGAGCACTGGCGTACTTCATCCATGCTTGCGGCGTCATGACCGGAATGGCCATGGGCAGAACCAACGCTCCGGTAACAAGCAGAATGGTTTCCAAGATTGGAAAAGCGTAGGCACGGCCGTGCTTCACGGACGTGCGGTTGGCGAAGCGCCGCTCCCAGGCCACGCCGCCAGCCGCGAAGAGGATGGGATATATCGGGATGACGTAGTAGTCCTTGGCGTGAAGGGCCATCATGATGGCGAGGAAGAACAGATATGTCCAGCCGAGCCAGCGCCAACTCTTTGCCGATGGGTTGTGGAGCAGCCAGAACAGGCCGGGAATCCAGATAAGGACCGTCAGCGGATGCAGGTTGGTGATCTGCGCTCCGATGAAGGCAAGCGGTGACAGCATGATGTTTTTGTTTTCGACGCGGCCGTTGTGCAGGAATTCTAGCGTCGGCCAGTGGTTGTGCATCTGCCAGAGCAGGTTGGGGAGTGCGATGAGGATGAGGAGAGCGATTCCGGCGGCGGCCCAGCGATTCAAGAGCAGGCTACGCTGCTTCGTCACCAACAACGCGACTAATAATGCTACGAGGAAGAACGTCATCGACGGCTTGTTGAGCAGGCCAATGCCAGCGGAGAGGCCGAAGAGCAGCCAGAGCTTGTCGCTGCCGCCGCGAACAATGAGGATGAGCGCGAGCAGGCAGGTCATCCAGAACATCGACTCCATCGAGTTCATTGAAAGGAAGCTGTCGAGTGCGAGATACTGGGGCGCGATGAATACACCGATCATGGCCAGTGCCTGCGCGGGCCTTCGTCCTCCGAGCGACCAGGCAAGCAGGCCAGTGAGAAAGATACGCGCCGCGCCGCCTACTGCTGAAAACATGCGAATGCCTGCGAGCGATTGGCCGAAGAGTAACGTCGCCAGTTTTGCCTGAATAGCAACGATGGGGCCTTGGTCGACGTAACCCCAGGCCAGGTGCTGGCCGCAAATGAGGTAGTAGAACTCGTCGCGGAAGTATCCCCAGCCGATGTGGGCCTGCCAGAGGTTTGTCGCTACGTGCAGGGCGAATTTGATGAGGGTGAAGAGGAGCGCGAGGCGCACTGCGGAGCTAAGTGACTCGTCGACGGGACGGACTAAGGTTGTTTGGGCTGCGGACATCGGCACTCCTGAGCGTATTCAGCATCGCATACGTGGCTGATGGCGCGGAAGTTCCGTGTTAGGTCAGCGCTGGATGGTTATACCAATCAGTCGGAGATGATCATGGCCGAAGTGCTCGACATGGGGATGGTCGTAAGGGAGACGAACGGGAGGGACAAGGGGAAGTTGTACTGGACCTTGACTGTGACGAGATTGCCGGTTGAGTTGCATGGGCTAGGCGCAGCCGGGCAAGTGTAACCGGAGGTATAGGAGGTCCAGGTGGGAGTAATGGTCATTTTGGAAGGATCAATCCCTGGATAACCCAGCCCCTTCACATAGTTCTGAATGTCGCCTGTGGATGCGGGACATGCTGATGCCCAGCTCGTACAGGAGTTGCCCCTGACGATGGCGAAGCGTGTGGCTTCGCGTGCTGCTTCGGAGATGTTGTGGTAGGTGTAGAGTGCCAGGCAGATTTCCATAACGCCGAAGATGAAACACAGCAATAGCAGTGCGGAGACAGCCATCTCGACGAGCGTGTTTCCCTGCTCTCCGTTGTGGCGATGCGCGAGCGCTTTGGCCGCCATTTTTCGCACTGTTGTGACGATAGCCATTATTGTTCCGTTCTCATGATTGCCAGTCCGCGCAGCGTGAGCGTGCTGGGAATCCCTGGGAAATGAAACGAGGTGCTGATGGTCGCGGTGGTGTTGACTTGCACGAACTCGTTGATGCGCGCGGGGCTGATGCAGTTCGAACCTGCCGTGACACAGGTAATCGATGTTCCGTCAGAACAGGTGCAGGAGTTGGATTCACTCACGGTCATACCCTGCACGTCGGGAGCCTCCGTGGTAGCTGCGAGCGTGATATTTGCCGTATCGGAGGCGGTGGTATGGCTTTGTGAAGCATAAGCCACCCCAGCTCGCGCAGCATTATTGACTTCTATCGATGCATAAGCGATGCGGCCAACTTCGGCAGCGCCGACAAAGAGCAGAGTAAGCAACGGAACGACGAGGGCAAGCTCCACAAGCGCCTGACCCGCGTCTCCGAGCAGGCTGCGCCGGAGCATTGACATCGTCTTTTTCTTCGCGTATCTCGAGGTCATCGTCTAATCTCCTGCCCACTACTCAACCAGAGTCACTTTTGTCAGCGGCGAAGTGGGAGTGGACTGCGTGTAACTCTGAATGTTGAGGGTTGTGGTCTTGTCGTACATGGTGTTCACAATCAGGTCGGTCGTCATGCTTACGCCGTCATTTTTGTCGCCGCCGCTGTCTTGCAGGAACAGCTCTGCACCGGGCGCCCAGATGATTCCGTCAAGAGTTCCGAAAGAACTGCCGAACTGGAGTTGCATCGCGTTTGTGTTGGCCAGAGGCTGCATCAACACGATGCCGTTATAAGTACCAGTCGTCGGCGCGGTAAGGTTGATTGTCGTGCCGGTATTTACTCCCAGGCTGCCGCTGTTGATGTCGAGAGTCGTACCGAAGGGTGTAGTGGCGGTGGACGATGTCACGTTGCCGAGAGTCACGTTGCCGGTGAATACGTAGGTTCCCGGATTCAAAGTCACATTATTCAAGGTGACATTGCCGCTGTAGCACACGGTGCCACCGTTGGTAGGGCCGATCGTCGCAGTATTGGGAAGTGGTACGCAACTTAACGAGGAGGGATTCGGCGGAGTCAGGCCACCGAGCGGATCACTGACGGGGGCGATTCCCTTGACTGGGGTTGGATTGCTATCTCCAGTTTGGCCGCAATCTCCGCCGGCAACGCCGACCGAACCGGCCACCAGAGATCCGCCAGCACCGGTAAATTGCAGCGCACAAGGATCAGTCGAGTTCACGATAACACCGCAATTGGGAGCATTAAAGTTGAACGATCCTTGCAGTTGCATCGCCTTTGCTCCTGAAGAGGCCAACACGTAAACACAACCGTAGGCTGCGCCTCCGTTGTAGGCCACAGCCCTGGTTTTGACTGTGAGAGAGTTGAAATTAAACAGGTTCATGAAGAGCGTGGGCTCCACCTGCGAGGCAATGACCTCCACATAATTTGGATTGTTCGCATGCGGGCCCAGGGATGGAGGATTATTGACAACAATGGTTGCCCCATTGGCGCCATTTGTCATGCCATTCTGCGCCGATGCTGCGTTGGCCGCAGAGGAGACGTCGCCGTAGCTGATCTCAAGCGCGCCGGCAATGGCTGCGGCATCGGCAGCCGTCTGGGTGATGCGCTTGGTGCGCATCATGATGCCGACATCGGCAGCCAGCGCCGAGAAGCCCAGCAGAATGGTCATGCTGAGGACCGTAATAACTAGAGCCTGCCCATTTTCTTCGCGCAATGCTTTCATGGCGTCTCCTCCAGACAATGCCTGACTGACGCGCCTTTCAGGCGATGATCTGCGCGAGACGCGACCAGTACTACGTAGCCCTGCTCCGACAGAAGCTGATCGAGGAATCTTTCGAGCGCCTTTTTACCCACCGGCTTGCTTGAGAGAGCCTCGCTCTGCCGGGCGTCCTGAGGTTCCGACTGGATGAACGAGAGGCCTACACCGTTCTCACCCAGCCGGACAACCTTCGTTTGGACGGCAATATACAACTCGGAGGTGGAGCCCGCAACCGCAGCTTTTTGCAAGGTCATGGTGATGATGGTGCCCGGGTGCCAGCGCTCCCTGGTCAATAGATAGAAGCCTGTGGAACTAATGTTTTGAACCTGATGCGGAGCAGAGGTTGTGCCCTCCCAGTAGTAGGCGACCAGCCCGGGTGCGGCATGGCGGGCCGCGCCACGGTGGTCGGAGGAAAACATGCGGGAGAACCAGCTCCTTTGCGCGCTCATGTGTTCTCCTTCATTGCGGCTGCCCCCGGAGATGTGTCACAGCCGCGCTGCTCAAGCGGCTGGCCATCTCTTCGATCGCGCAGATCAGCAGCTGATCGCCAGGCTGGGTCTGCGAAGAGTAGATCGTGTGGGTGGGCAACTCCAACACGCTGGCGGCATGTGCGCGAATAGGCGCAATGCGGAATCGCGGAAAGTGCTCGACGGTTTCGATGACGCAGAACTTCTCATCCAGATAAATCAGATCAAGCGGAAACAAGACGCCTACCGTGTGGACGCCACAAGATGGCACCACCCACAGTCCTTCGTCGAAACGAAGCTTTAAGCGCCCAATTAACCCCTTAAGGCGAGAGAACGTTGTATCAGCCGGAGCAACTCCCAGGCTGAGAAAACATTCACGCGTCTGGTTATATACGCAGTAGGTCTGTTTACCCATCTCACTTCCCTGTCCAAACAATCTCTTAGGAGCAGGCCCCAGCGTACGCAACGCTTGCGCCGCTGAGGGGCCCCGGTACCTGCATGAATCAAAAGCTGTTTAGTTGATCCGCTTGCGACGGCGCTGGATCAGAATGACAAGCACAACAACTGCGAGAACCGCACACACAACCCGAATAATGCTTATAGTGTCCACGTCTTTTTCTCCCTTCCTACTTTTGTTTATTGAAAGTACGTTTTCATGTTTTCCATGATGGTGATAGCCGCAGGACCAAGCGTGACCAGAAAGAGCGAAGGAAAGATGAAGAGTACCAACGGGAAAACGAGTTTGACCGTAGTCTTTGCCGCTTGCTCTTCGATCATCTGACGACGCTGGGTCCTGAGGGTGTCGGAATGAACGCGCAACGTTTTGGCGATGCTCGTTCCAAATTTTTCGGTCTGGACAAGCACCGAAACTAAGTTGCGAACGTTTTCGACGTTGGAGCGCTCTGCAAAGTGCCGCCAGGCGTCTGCACGCGGGCAGCCTGCGCGTTGCTCGAGCACAACGAGATTCAACTCGTCGCAGATATCCGGATGTGCAACGTCAAGTTCTTGTGCGGTGCGAGCGGTGGCCTGATCGAGGCTAAGACCGGCTTCGACGCAGATGACAAGCATGTCAAGCACATCTGGAAGACCTCGACGAATATTGCCTTGCCGTTTGGAGATTCGGTTTCCCAGCCAAAAGTCTGGCAGGAGGAATCCCAACCCCAGAGCCACGATGCAAACAAAGAACGGGCTGTAGTGAACGAGCCCTGTGGCGAATGAAATGACGCAGAGAATAATTGGGACCAACACCTTTGCGCCATAAAAATAGTTAACGGCCGATTCCTTCCGATATCCCGCACGGATAAGACGCTGCTGTACGACGGAGACCTCTTCCTTGCTCTTGGGAATAATGGTCTCGAATCGCTGGACTACGCCGCCGAGAGCAGAACCTGTCTGTTGGATCGTGCTGCGAACCCCCGGTTGTTCAGTGCGCGGCGCGACAACCTGAGTGAGGCGCTGGATCATAGCCTCCCGGTAAAAAAGGATGAGGCCGCCACTGGCGATCAGCAGAAAGATGATGAAGAATGTAACGGCCGCGAATCCCATAACTCACCTTTAAACATCCATGTTGACGATCTTGCGAATTACGAAAGCTCCCAGAGCGGTCAGGGTGCCCGATGCGTAGAGCAGCTTGATGCCGATGGGACGCTTCCACAGAAGGCTCATCGTCTCCGGATTGATCATGTAGAGCCCAATGCCCAGAACGATCGGCAGGACGGAGAGAATCCAACCCGTCAAACGTCCCTGCGCCGTGTGCACACGTACCTGCCTACGCAGACGGAACCGTTCGCGGATGATGTAGGAGGATTTGTCGAAGACCTCTGCCAGATTGCCTCCGCTGTCCTTCTGGATCAGGATGGCCGTGACGATAATCTTCAGGTCCTGCAGGGGGACGCGAGTGGTCAGGTTCGTCATGGCGGTCTTGAGCTCGAGACCGTAGTTCTGCTCGTCAAAGCAGATGCGAAGCTCTTTGCCGATGGGATCTGGCGACTCGTTGGCCGCAAGATCGAGCGCAGAGATGAGGCTGTGCCCGGCACGAAGAGCACCCACCATCAGATCAAGCGTCTCGGGCAATCCCTGCTCAAACTTGTCGAAGCGCGCAGTGCGCTTGTGCAGAACAAAGACGAAGGGCATCACACTGAGCGCCAGGCCCATGAGCAGCGAGAAAAGAACAGTCCCGGTTCTGAGGTAGATCAGATAGGCCGGAATGGCAAAACAAGCAATGCACATCAATATCAGCGTGCCGGCGGTCCACTTAAGATCGGCCTGATAAAGAAGCAGGCGCAGGCGCGGTGCAATGTCCTGTTTCAACAATAGGCGATTGAGCCATGGCACGGAACTGAGCAGCTCTTGTTTGCGGACATCGACGATCTGGTCTGTTGTTTTGAAGTCAGCAGTAGCTAATGCCGCATGCAGCGTGGAGATTGTTCGCTCAGCCTGATTGGGCGTGCCGACGTTACTGGCGATCAGAAGCAGTGCCGCGATGATGAAGATTCCAACGAAGACAAGCACCAAAAGCAATAACATAACTGCACCGCTGCCTTTCTCAGTTCACTTCCAGGGCATGCTCGAACATGCTTCCCGGCAGCATGATTCCAGTGGTCCGAATCTGTTCCAGGAACTTCGGCCTGATACGCGTCGGCTGGAACACACCGATGACCCTGCCGTCTGGTCCAATCCCTTTCTTTTCGAAGGCAAAGATCTCGTGCATGCTGATAATGCCTTCTTCCATGCCTGTAATCTCGGAGATGCTCATGACCCTGCGCGAGCCGTCGCTCAAGCGCGAGGCCTGCACGACGATGGCGATGGCAGAGGCCATCTGCTGGCGTACTGTTCGCTCTGGCAGGTTGAGGTTGGTCATGGCGACCATCGATTCCAACCTGGAGAGCGCATCCCTAGGAGTGTTGGCATGGATGGTCGTCATGGATCCTTCATGTCCGGTGTTCATCGCCTGCAGCATGTCGAAGGCTTCCTCGCCACGCACCTCGCCGAGGATGATCCGATCGGGACGCATACGGAGGCTGTTGATGAGCAGTTGGCGCTGGCGGATAGCGCCTTGCCCTTCCACATTGGGCGGGCGAGTTTCGAGCCGCACAATATTTTCCTGGGCGAGTTGCAGTTCTGCAGCGTCTTCGATGGTGACGATGCGCTCGCTCTGCGGAATGTAGTGGGAAAGAATATTGAGCAGTGTGGTCTTGCCTGCGCCTGTGCCACCTGAGATGAGAATGCTGATGCGCGCTCGCACGGCTGCCGCAAGCAGCTCCATCATCTCCGGCGAGATGCTCTTGAGTTCGACCAGTTGATTGGCAACAAGTGGGCCTGTGCCGAAGCGCCGGATCGACAAGGCGGGGCCATCGAGCGCCAATGGAGGAATAATGGCGTTGACGCGGGAACCATCCGGTAGGCGTGCATCGACCATCGGCGACGATTCATCCACGCGGCGGCCCACGCGGGAGACGATGCGGTCGATGATCTGCATCAGGTGGCGGTCGTCTCGGAAGCAGGAGTCTACTCGCGAGAGGACGCCGCCTTTCTCGATATAGATGCTGTCTTTGCCATTGACGAGAATGTCGGAGACGGCTGCGTCGCGTAGCAGAGGCTCAAGCGGTCCGAGACCAAACACCTCATCGAGCAGATCGGTGCGAACTTTTTCCTGCTCGCTAAGACTCAGCGGCACACGCTGGGTCCCGATAATCTCACCGATCATGCTGGAGACAGCGTGGCGCGCCTGATTGTTGTTGATGCGCGACAGCTTCTCGAGGTCCAGCTTAGGGATCAGGGCCCGGTGAATTTCGGCTTTGAATTGTTCAATGTTCAGTGGTTCCACGGCATGCCCCCGCTATCCAAACAAGCTGAATTTCCTTTTTTTGTCAGGAACGGCAGGCAGTCCGCATGCTGTCCTGGCCATCTGGCGAATGATTTCGGCAACGGGCGATTCTCCCTGCGCGAGCGGAGTGGCCGTGTTTTGCGCGCGCTGGACGGCGCGGTAATCACTTGGAATCTTCCAGGTGACAGGCCGTGTGAGCGCCTTGGTGATGTTTTCCTCGTCAATGCCCACCGAGCTTGGCGCATAGCGGTTGAGCACGATCTCGAGCCTGGGACCAAGTGGAGCGAAGACCTCGGAGATCATACGATTCGCGTTGCGAAGTTCCGAGATGCTGACCTGCGCGATGAAGTAAACAGTTGTCGCGCCTTCAAGCAGCGACTTGTTGATCCTGGTGCTCGATCCTGCGTCGACGACGACGTAATCGAAGTCCTGACGGGCGACTGTGAGCAGCTTGGCGATTGCCTCATCCGATGCGTTGATCGGCGTGTATTGGTCCGGCGCCGAGAGCACGGATAATCCTGAGCTATGCTTGGCGAGCATGGTCGAAAGGAAGTGCGAATCGAGGCGGCTGATGTTCTGAAGCGCATTCACAGTCGAGAACTGCGATGTGATCCCAAGATCGAGCGCGGCCGCTCCGAGAGGAAGATCGAGGTCCAGCAACAAGGTGCTGTGGCTCGACTCACGTGCCAGCGAGATGGCAAAGTTTCCCGCAACTGTGCTGACACCCGACCCTCCCTTGGCACCAGCAAACACGAGCAGCTTGCCGAGTGCCTTCTTCGAGGGCTTCTTAACGGGGCGGCGGACTGATGCGCGCACGAGGGCTTCAGCAATAGTGCTCGCAGCAATGGGCTGGATGAGAAATTCACGAGCACCCGCCCTCATACAGCGAACAAGCAGTTCGGGGTCAGACTGTCTGGAGTAAACCATTACAGTTACGGAGCTGTTGCCACAGATGTGCTCGACGAGGTCAAGCGCCCGCTCCTGGTCGCTGTCGAGATCGACAATGATGACGTCGTAGCCGGCGTCGAGCAACTGGGGAACATCGTCCAGCTGGGGATACGCCGAAAATTCGCGCGTCACACTGGCCTGCGACCCGGCAAGTACCATGGCGACGGCCTGTCTGCGCTGCTGCTCGGGGCCAATCAGCGCCACGGAGAGCACATGAACGTTCAACGCATCCGGACCTTGTGCATAGGTTGACATCACAGGCTCACCATTTCCCCGTGTTTGCGAATGCCCCGGTGCTTGAACTGTTGTCGCCATACTTGTTGTGAAGTAGCCATGTTGCCTACTTCCTCCTCAGTGCGAAAAAAAAGAGATCAGCGTTCCAATCGCAATAGCCGGTGCGTATGGCATCTTGCGCTTTTGGGGATTGTTGAGATTTATTGCCGGGTCAGGGCGCAATCCCCGCTTCGCAGCCCCGAAGATGAAGTCCGACGTACCTTGAAACAGCTCCCCGATGAAGCCTCCTGCAACAGCCCAACCGATGGCCATGATCCCGCCGACGATCCCAGTAAGAACAAGGGCAAGCAGCAACTGCTGGGGCCCAATCCAGGCCCCGATGGCGGCGCAAAGTTTGACATCGCCCATGCCCATGCCGCCCATCACGAAAAGAATCCCAAACAAGGCTGCTCCCGTTGCCACGCCTGCGAGACTGTGGCCGAGCCCATGCCATCCATGCATCCACGTGGAGACGCCAATACCTGCCACAAGAAACGGCAGCACCAGCCAGTTCGGAATGCGCCGGCTGTGCAGATCCGTCACGGTCGCAATGGCAAGAACGGCGAAAGTCGGCCACCAGGCGATGGAATGCATACGAAGACTCTTTCCCCCTTTTCAGGGCATACCGTACGAGTGCAATTCGTTGTCCAAATAGGGGAAAGCAGCAGAACTGCATGAATCCAAACGGCTAGACAGAGTCCACACGTGGTCAGTGTGAACGGCTGTTTACAGGGGTGATTGAAGAGTGACGCTGCGCATATACACCGGGTTCAGGAGAAAGGCCAAGGTCGGGGAACAGGAGGGGGAGATCGGCAACAGGACCGGTGACAAAATCCTGGTCGTTGAGGCGGACCGTTCGCAGATCCCCGGGCGGAAGATGGGCTTCGAACTTCTTCAGATACTCCTGATACTCCGCGCCCTTTGCGGGCAGCGGGAAAATTACGAAGCGAGTGCAGGAGGTAGAGGGTAACTGTGCCAGCAATCCAGTATCGCGCTGATGCATGACGAAGATCCGGTTGCCAATCCGTAGGTGCGCCACCGGATAGGCAATTGTCAGATAGTCCGGCAGATAGTAGGCTGCGTGGCGGTAGCCAAGAAAGTGCGAATCGAAGGCGACGATCAGCGTGTTGCCGGGCGTGCCTAGCCTGGGCAGACTGGTACGAACGCTCTCCAGTTCAGCCTCAAATTGCCGCACCGATCGATAGGAACAGTAGAACGGAGAAGCGACAAAAATCGCTGTATTGATTAGAGCGCAGAGGACGATCATAGCCATCTTCAGCGGCTTCGACCACCTGGCATTTTGATACCACTGATCGGCCCAGTACCCTAACCAGATACAGGCGGGCGCGGAGAGCAACAACAGGTAGCCGCTGTTCACAAACCTCAGATAGCCGAAGGTAAAAAAACAGAGAGCTGGAACGATCCAGATAAGGGTAAATATCCTCTTGTCGCGATCTGCGGAAACCGATCGATAACGCGCTGCAATAGGCACCACTGAAGCCGCTCCGAAGCACAGGAGATAGATGAAAACAATGGTGATAGCGCGCACTATGGAGTTGGCCGGCGATGAGTTGAAGACCGTTCCCTTCGATGGCACCATGAGCCACAGTGAAGTCAGCGATTCAAAGTAGGATCTCGCTCCCCCACTGGCGACGATCATGGGAATAAACCAAGCGAGAGTCGCTAGCAACAGCGCAAGCATTCCTTTGAGCAACTTTCCTGTCGCCGCCTTGCGCAAAGAAAACAAGAGCAGTGGGGCGAGAAAAAGTAGAGACGACGGACGGACTCCGGCAGCCACGCCTAGAACGATCCCGGCGGGGATGATGAAGGTCTCTCTGCCGTTATCGATCTGCCAAAAGAGATAACCGCAGAGCGCAGAGAAGAACGCCTCAACGATGTACGTCAGCGCAACCGTACCGTGGAACCAGACAAGAGGAGAAAACAAAAAAAGGATGCCTGCAAATACAGCTGCACTCGGGCCAAACCAATCCCGGGCAAGCACATAGATGACGGTAACCGCTGCGCAACTGGCAACGATGCTGAGAACAACCAGCGCCAAATTGGCATCGTGAAATAAGAGATTGAATAGACGCCCGGCGCAGATGTACAGGAAATAACCGGGAGGATGCGGCTGATGCACTCGCGGGTCAAAGCGCTGCATTGCCAGGGCAAAGTTGACCGAATCGACGTCGTACAGGGAATGACTTCGAAAGAGAAAACGGGTAATGGCCACAGATCCCGCAAGGATAAGCGGGACTAAGTTTGGTCGGGACCTCATGCTGAGTCAGGCAGCAAGTAGCGTACCATCTACAAATCTATGGCGAAGCTACATAGAAGGTAACCTCAATAACCAGGTAAAACGATTACTGAAAGCACTTTTCTGGAAGCTTTTCTAGTAAGTGACTAGATTTTCATAGACATTCACTGCTCAATTTGCTATCACTACAACCCTGATGTGCAAACTTTTGCCTTCTTCCACTAAAGGAGCAAAGAAGCAAGAGAAGATTCGAACGCCCTCCCCGATGAATGTGAACTACCCGTTGTCTGGTCTCAACGTGAAGTGAGGAGTGGCTTCATATGGTGCGGATCGGGTTGTACTCAGAAGATCGAAAGCTGCAGCAAGTCCTGACATCTGCTCTCGGCAAGGAATTCCAGGTTGCGCTGGAGCATGAGGAAGGCAATATACACGCAATGATCGCAGCAGGTGACTGTGATGTTGTGCTTCTGGACCTGGACTCAAACGATAAGACTTTGAAGCAACGCATCGCTCACTGCCGGAAATTCGCGGAATCACAGGTCCCTACAGTCATCATTGCAGACGATGGAATGCGCACGCTAGCGGCGGAATTAGTTCGCCTGGGCGCATTCAACTATTGCCGCAAGCCACCATCCATACGAGAACTGAAAGCGATGCTGCTGCGCGCTCATGAAAGGTGCTCGCTCAAACGAGAATTGCGCACAGCGAGGGAGCGCCTGGAAGAAGCCAGCCGTTGCGATCAGATTATTGGATCCAGTCCGCAGATGCAGCAGGTATATGATCTCGTGCGACGCGTTGCCGACCTGAACGCCTCAGTGCTAGTCACGGGTGAGAGCGGTACAGGAAAAGAGCTCATAGCCAGAGCAATCCACAACCTGGGATCTCATGCCAACCACCCATTTGTCGCTGTCTGCTGCGGAGCTATACCTGAAACGTTGATCGAAGCTGAGCTATTCGGCCATGAAAAAGGAGCGTTCACAGGAACCGTCGGCTCCCGGGAAGGATATCTGGAACAGGCCGGCGAAGGAACGTTGCTGCTTGATGAAATCGGCGAGTTAAGCCCAGCCACGCAGGTAAAGCTACTGCGTGTCTTGCAGCAGCGCGAGTTCAGCCGTTTGGGAAGCAATAAGCTGATCCCTCTCCGGGCCCGTCTTATTTTTGCGACGCATGCCGATCTGGCCGATTTGGTCGCACAAGGAAAGTTTCGGCTTGATCTGTATTACCGCATCAATGTCATCAAAGTTGCTGCTCCTCCGCTTCAGGAACGCGTAGAAGACATTCCCCTTATCGCCATGCACTTCTTGCGGCAATACTCTGAGCAGTACCAGAAATTCGTCGGAGACATTCAGCCGAGTGCCATGGCACTATTACAGGCATATTCCTGGCCTGGCAATGTACGTGAATTGGAAAACGTCATTCAACGCGCCATTGTTGTAGCTTCTGGAGATACCATTCGAACGGAAGACCTGCCGCTGAACATACAAAGCGAGAGTGTCCTCAATATTGACGACTTCCATCCTATAAACTCGTTTGAGCGACAACTCCGCGACTATAAAGTCAAGCTCGCTGAGACTGCGATCCGCGACAACCACGGCAACAAAACGCTGGCCGCGCGCAGCCTAAACATTTCGAGGGCCTATCTGCATAGGCTCATTCGTCTAGCCGAACATTCAGAACCAGATGAGCCGGCAAGCGAACAGGAGAACCTGGACCTGGAGTCGGCTTGAGTATTGCACCTCCAATAGCGGGGTCTGCCAGCACTACTACTGGCGCCCTGCGAAAAGGCGCATCCTTTCCTGTCGCAGTGGGAGCTCTGCTCATTGTCCTCAGTGTGTTGACGGTACGTTCTCGCTTCAACGATCCGGATATGTGGTGGCACCTGAAGACCGGTGAAATAATCTGGACCACACACAGCGTTCCCACCGCGGATCTGTTCTCTTATACAACCGACCATCATGCGTGGGTACCGCATGAGTGGTTGTCTCAGGTGTTGATCTACACCGCTTACAAATGGAATGGTTACTCCGGTCTTATGCTCTGGCTGTGTTCATTTGCAGCTCTGCTGCTTGTGGCCAGTTACATCCTATGCTCGCTGTACTCTGGGAACCCTAAGACTGCATTTATAGGGGCGTTGACGGTGTGGTTCTTTGCCACAATCGGGTTCTCAGTCAGGCCGCAGATGATCGGCTACCTGCTTTTAGTTCTTGAATTAATGTTGATACATCTTGGCCACACCCGCAGTCCGCGATGGTTCTATTGGCTGCCGCCCCTGTTCGTAGTTTGGGTCAACTGCCACGGCTCATTCTTTCTAGGAATCATTGTTCTTGGGATATTCCTCGTCTGCTCATTTTTTCATTTCCGCGCAGGAGCGCTCGTCGCTTCGCAGGTGAAACCAAAGAGTCGGTTGACTTTAATACTGTCATTTCTCATTTCAATCGGTGTGCTCTTTTTCAGCCCCGGAGGATTAAAACAGGTTCTCTATCCGCTAAACACGATGCTCTATCAGCCTATCAATCTTAGCCAGATAGAGGAGTGGGGGCCACTGCAGCTAAATGATCCGCGGGCGCTTGTTTTGTTTGGAATTCTGGGATGCCTGTTCCTGGTATTTCTCTTTCGCCGATCAGAACTATTCCTACATGAGTTGTTGTTACTCGCCATGGGGACGGAATTAGCTATCACTCACAGCCGAATGCTCTTTGCATTCGGCATCCTGGTCTCCCCGATGTTGTCTCGTTTGCTCTCAAAATCCTGGGACAACTACGATGCTGCTCACGACCACCCACTTATGAATACCGTGATAATCAGTGCTGCTCTACTGATTGCCGTGATCGCATTTCCGTCAAAAGCTCAGCTCGCATCGCAAGTCGGCAGTAGTAATCCCGTAGGGGCTGTGACGTACATCAAGAGCCATGATCTTTCGGGAAATATGTTGAACGCCTATCGCTTCGGAGGATACCTGATATGGGCACTTCCCGAGCATCCTGTCTTTATTGATGGTCGCGCCGACTTATATGAATGGGCTGGCGTCCTGGGAGACTTTGCACAATGGGCTTCCCTTCAAAGGCCACCGAACGACCTGCTCGATAAGTACCAGGTCAGCTTTTGTCTGCTTGAACGCCATTCTCCAATGGTCCAGGTGATGCATTTGCTTCCGCAATGGAAGGAAGCATACTCAGACAACATCTCTGTTATTTTCGTTCGATCATCTCATTAATCTGCTGTAATCTGCGCTTCTGCGTGCTACCCGGCAATGGGCTCCGAGTAATACTGCTCCCTCTTCGCCACACCTCCAGCACCCACCCATGATCGAGTCCAACTCCTCGCAATTGCGAGCATCATCACAAAAACAGCACACGCCAGTACGGTATAGATCATAAAACCAGATGCGTACGATCCTGTGTGTTGCTTCGACTGACCTAGAAGGTTAGGAAGGATGGATCCACCGAGTGCGCCGATTTCGCCAATCATTCCGCCTGCAACTGCTGTGGTCAGTGGCCATCGCAGCGGGACCAGTTGAAAGGTTGCTCCGTTGCCTGCGCCAAGAGCTGCAAAGCACAACATAAGCAGAAGGGTCGTCGCTACAAGCGCAGGCGAGGTAATCAAACCCACAAGACAGACAATTGCAATCAGGAAAACAATTGTCAGGGTTCGTATTCCACCGATGCGGTCAGCCATCCAGCCCCCGAGCACGCGGGTTGCGCTTCCCGTAACCGTCGCAAGAACCGTCAGGCTGCCGGCCTCTACTTTGGATACGTGAAACTGTGTGAAGTAGAACGATGGCAGAAAGGTAGCCAACCCAATGAATCCGCCGAAGGTAATGACATAGATCATATTGAACGCCCAGCCATCTTTCTCCCACAGGCACTGGATGTGACTCCTCAGGCTCTGTCGTTCAACATCGAGAGGTTCCTTTGCAAAGAGAACCATTACGCCTAGTGGCAATAACATGGCGACGGCAGCAAACCCATAAACGTGTTGCCATCCATAATGTGCAGCGAGACGTGGTGCAAAGAGTGCAGCCATTGCGGTCCCACTATTGCCAGCGCCGGCAATCCCCATAGCCAGCCCCTTGTATTTCGCCGGAAACCAACCAGCACCCAGAGACAAGGCGATGCCAAAGCTCGCACCAGCAATTCCAAGCAGCACGCCCATCGCGAGAACGTTGTGATACGTCTTTACAAATAGACTTCCGTAGATCAAAGCAATGACAATCGCCGACATCTCAAAGATCGCGGCACGCTTTCTGCCGATGTACTGCGAAAGAACGCCCAGGGGGAAACGCATCAGCGCGCCCGCCAATGTGGGCACAGAGACCATCAGCCCCACTTGCCCTGGTGTCAGATGAAACTGCTCCGAGATGAACGGGCCCATCGCGCCGTTAAGCACCCAGACGGCAAAGCAAAAATCAAAGTACAGAAATGCCGCAAATAAGGTTGGTGGATGACCTGATCTCAGAAATGTTTTGTAACTCGCCATAGATATCTCCCGAAGTTCGAATGGTTGGGCTATGAACATCGGGGTTCTTAGCAATCAGTTTTGTCATAACGTGTCGGCATGGACACGTGTGGGGCACTCTCAGTGCGTTGCGGAACGTTCTACACGGACGGCGCACTGCTTGAAGTTTGGTTCGCGCGAGATAGGATCAAATGCGCCCAGAGTAACCAGATTCGAGTTCGACTCTGAAAAATGAAACGGCATAAAGACCTGGCCTGGCGCGACAATGCCTGTAATTCGCAGTTCCAGATTCTTTACATTGCTCCGCCGCGATGTCACGGTAACACGGTCGTGCGACTTCAGATTAAGCCTCTTCGCATCTTCCGGATTCATCTCCAGCCATGCGTTCGGCACCATGCTTTCCAACATCGCTACCTGTGATGTCTTCGTGCGTGTGTGCCAATGCTCTACTGTGCGGCCTGTGTTGAGTATGAAGTTGTACTCGGAGTTAGGCTGCTCGACAAATGGGTCACATGGCACACAGTGCAGACGTGCCTTACCGTCTGAGGTCGGGAAGATGCCATCCTCGTAGAGGCGCTTGCCTCCCCACTGTGCTCCGTTCTCGTCTTCAATCTGCTGCCAGGTGAACTTGCTGTAATCACACATGCGACCAGCAGAGACGCGCTGCCACTCAAGGAATGCGTCATGTGTGGTCTTCCAGTTGGGGAAGAGTTCTTCGCGCACTCCGATCCGCGCCGCAAGATCGAGAAAGATGTCAAAGTCAGTACGCGCGTCGCCTGGCGGTGCAACTGCGCGATTTACCTTGCCCACGCGCCGCTCCGAATTCGTATACGTCCCTTCCTTCTCTCCCCAAATCGCAGCGGGCAGAACAAGATCGGCAAAATCGCTGGTGGGCGTGGGGTGAAAGCCGTCCTGCACCACAAGAAATTCGACGCTGCGCAGCGCCTGTTCCAGCACTGAATAGTTGGGAAACGAGACGACCGGATTGGTCGCGATAAACCACAGTGCCTTGATCTTTCCGCTGACTGCTCCTTCGATGATGTCTGGATAAGCGAGGCCTCGTGCCGTAGGAATACGCTCGATGTCAATGTTCCATATCCTCGCGAGATCCTCGCGATGTGCTGCATCTTCAAACTTGCGGTACCCGGGTAGGCTTGAAGTAAAACCAGTCTCCCGTGTGCCCATCGCGTTGCATTGCCCGGTGATCGAGAACGGCGCAGCCCCCGCTCTGCCGATGTTTCCGGTGATCAGTGCAAGATTGTTGATGGCCGTCACTGTAACAGCCCCTTGCGTCGAGTGGTTCACGCCCATCGTCCACCCGATGAACGCAGCTTTGGCGCGGCCATAAAGCAAAGCCACTTTCAGGATCGTCTCCTCATTGAGCCCCGTCACCTGGGCTACATGCTGCGGCGTGAACGTCGAGACATATGCGGCAAACTCTTCAAAGCCCGTCGTATGTTGTTCGATGTAGCTGCTGTCAATCAGGCCTTCGCGAATCAGGATATGTGCAATGCCGTTGATCAGTGCAATGTCGCTGCGTGGCTTTACTGGAAGATGGATATCTGCCATCATCGCCGTTTTTGTTACGCGCGGATCGACAACAATCAACGTGCGCTCGCTGCTACGCTCCACACGCTGACACAGAATCGGGTGGTTGTCGGCAATATTCGAACCAATGAGAAGCACTACATCCGCCGCCTCCATATCTTCGTACGATCCTGGCGGACCATCGCTACCAAAAGACAGCTTGTAGCCTGAAACGGCGCTTGCCATGCAGAGTGTTGTGTTCCCATCGTTATTGCGCGTTCTGAAGCCAAGCTGAACCAGCTTGCCCAAGGTGTATACCTCTTCGGTTACTAGTTGGCCTGTACCGACGACACCGAGAGAATTGTTGCCATACTTCTGCTGGATGGAGCCTATCCTCTCGACCATCGTGTCCAGCGCTTCGTCCCATGGAACAGGGACCAGCTTTCCTTTCTTACGAAGCAGAGGCTGCGTAGCACGCCCTGGTGCGGTGAGAATATGGTGCTCACTCTGACCCTTTGGACAGAGCTTGCCGTGGTTCACCGAATGATCTGGATTGCCGCGCACTGTGACCGCTTTTCCATCGCGCACGCCAACCAGCATCCCACAGCCAACTGAACAATATCCGCAGGTAGTCTTCACCCAGGTGTCGGCCACGCGCGAGGCCGAGATGTGGCCGACACGCGGGTCCTTCTGAAAGGCATACTCGCTCTTGCGAGTATCAAAACCTAATTTGCGCCGAATGCTTGTGCTGAACTTACTCATAGCTCACTCGCTCGTGCAAAGGTCAGAGCCATATTCAATGGAACAACAGAGACAAAGAACAGATAACGAGCGAGCAACACAGCCACTGTAGAAGCTATAAAGGCGATAACATAGCTGCTTGCTATTGCACTGACTGCAGAAACAAGAGCAAGCGTCATCGACACAATCAGAATCGTGCGGAACTTTTCTCTGTTGAGCAATGCCGCGCTAGCACGTCTCTCAAACATTTGCGAACGATTCAGCCGAACTAATCGAACGGCTTGATTCGCCAGCCAAAGCGCAGCACTCAGCAGCACAGGCCATGCAGGGGAAGAAGCTGCATCAGCAAACTGGAAGGCATGTTCGGGCATCAGCAGCATTGCGATTTTTTCTAAGACAGGCGGGAGCGTACAACCTATCAGAGCTGCACTGAGCAGAAAGTCGATTGGCGTATGCGCCATGTTCCAGGATGGTCGTGCTGGTACGAGGTAGATGAATGCGCTGGCGATCGTTCCCGCGACTCCAAACAGCACAGCAACCCAACCGACGATCGACACATCACGGGTATTGAGCGTAATCAGATGCCCGCTGAACCATGCAGCCGCGGTTGTTGACGCGAGTGCTCCAAAGAAAAGGCCAAAGAGCAGCACTTCCCTGCTGAGCCATGAACGCCTCCACATCTTCATGGCTCTCCATGCATAGGCTGGGCGCCCGAGATGGAACACTGAGATGTTCAATGCAACTGTCGTAATGAAGAGCAGCAGTGTAAGTACTGGCGCACTGGCTTTCCTCCAGATCAGCGTAGCGGCCAGCGCGCCCGCGACCATCTGGATGAGTGTCGTCATAAACACCAACGACATGTGCGCATGCTCTGGGCGGATGCGACCCAAATCGACACGTTCCAGTGCCGCAGCGCCTTGGGCAGGTAAGGTGATGCGGGTCGTTGAGATCGTATGACACGCCGAAGGCATGCCCGGGGACTCGGCTGCCGCGTAGTTTTTGCGCCAGTCTACCGTGTTCACTATTTCGATTTCGATTGCCCCTTCGGGACAGGCATTGGCGCACGCCGGCTCGCGCCCATCGGTAAGGCGGCCATGGCACATGTCGCATTTGCCTACGACACCACGCTCCGGATTGAACTGCGGCACGCTGTATGGGCAGTTCCACACACAATACTGGCAGCCAATGCAGGCATCCGCCGAATGGAGCACGATGCCCGTTACAGGATCCTTTGTGTATGCGTTGACCGGACAGCCCTTCAAACAATCAGGGTCCAGGCAGTGGTTGCATCCCATCGACAGATAGTGACGATGCGCATCCGGATAAACCCCGCCTTCAATCTCGCCCATGCGCCGCCAACGGATGTCTGCGGGATTGCCATTTTGTTCATTACATGCGATCTCGCACGAACGGCAGCCGATGCACTTCGTCATGTTGAAGTGAAAGCGATACTGCTCACCTTCAACAAGCGGTCGCACCGGAATCAGCGGCGTCGCTGACGTTCTGATCTCAGGAATCTCCGCGTAATCTGCGCTCGTCAAGCGCACCAGTACGTCTGCGCTGTCAGTCATTGCCCGTTCATGGAGAAGTAGAGACACGTGTAGCTCCTTGTTCTGGCTAAGGACATGGTTGTCGAAGAAAAAGGATTAGTACACGTCGCGGTGGTAGCGGTTTTCTTCTTTCAGCCGCAGAACATAGTCCCGCGCGGCTTCGTGGTCAAGGTGGCCCTGGCGTTCAGCGATGGTATGCAGCGCGGCATCCACATCTTTCGCCATGCGTGAAGCATCTCCACAGACATAAATGCTTGCGCCATCCTGTAGCCAATGCCAGAAGGCACTGGCTTGCTCAAGCATCCTGTCCTGAACGTAGATCTTGTGCTCTTGGTCGCGCGAGAACGCCGTGTCCAGCAGCGTGAGATGCTTTCCGGCCAACATCTCCTCGATCTCGCTCTTGTAAAGAAAGTCGGTTTTTGCGCTCCGCTCGCCAAAGAACAACCAGTTTCGTCCCTTCGAACCGAGCGCCCGCCGTTCATGCAGAAATGCGCGGAACGGCGCGATGCCTGTGCCCGGGCCAATCATAATGATTGGCGTATCCGTATCCTGTGGCAGACGAAATTTCTTATTAGGTTGAATGTAGATGGGGAGGGCGTCGCCGATAGAAGTCCGGTCCGCAAACATCGTCGAGCACACACCGCCGCGTTCCATATTGTGCGAGCGGTAGCGCACAACCGCCACCGTTGTGTGAACTTCTCCTGCATGCGCGAGAGGACTGGACGAGATGGAGTAGAGCCGCGGCGTCAATCGTGGAAGCATCGCCACCAGATCGGAAGGATCAGTGATCACACCGGGATATTCCGTGAGCAGATCGATCACACCGCGGTCGTAGATGTATTTATCGAAATGCGCTTGCTGTTCCGGGACCAGGAGATCCAGCAGATGCTGGCAGTTGCCCATGGCTGCATACGCCTGCACAAGCTTCCGGCTGAGCCGCGTGACCTGCAGCGAATCGATCAGCGCATTGTAAAGAGAGATCGCTCCAACCTTCGCCACCTCTACCTGTTCGTCTCCGCTGAACTTGAGTCCATCCAGTATCTGTGCGACAAGGCCAGGGTCGTTCTGAGGAATAACGCCGCAGGCATCGCCAGCCTCATAGTGCACCTTCGAGTCAGCGATAGAGAGTGCCATGTGAAGCGTGAGTTTGCTGGAAACATCCTTGGTCAGCATCTTCTTCTCAACCAGCGGTGCGCGAAATGGATTGTCTCGCGTGTGAGTCTGCGCCGGAGTGGCGGCGTTAGTGCTTGGCATCGTGATAACCGTAGCCATCGTCGCCGCAGAGCGCGACTTATCACTACCCGCGATCTCGTCCAGACGGGAGATGAAGCTCGTCTTCCATGTTGCGAATGCCTCGTCGAGGTCTACGTCGCAGTCGACGCGATGCGACATGCGATTCGCTCCAAGCGTTTGGAGCCGCTCGTCGAGATCTACGCCAAACTTGCAGAACTGTTCGTAGGTCTTGTCGCCAAGCGCGAGCACGGTGTATGAGAGCTTATCGAGACGAGGCGCTGTCTCCAGGCAGAGCTGATCGTAGAACGGACGCACGCTCTCGGGGGGCTCGCCCTCTCCATAGGTGCTGGCGATGATGATCGCGTACTCATCCTTCGCCAGCGCAGTCGGCGTATAGCTGTCAAGCGAAGCAAGGGCTACGGTGTGGCCTTTGGCCTTGAGCTCTTTCATCACCTTCCGCGCCAGGCCCTCGCCGGTGCCTGACTGCGAGGCATACAGTACAGCGATATTGAGCGAAACAACTTCCGGCTGAGTCGCGGCAGCAGGCTCGGCAAAGATGCCTGCGAGAAACCCGTTAAGCCAGGCGCGCTGGTCGGGGGTGAACGGTGCGGTCTCTGGAATGAATGGGGCCGTCGCCATGCTTATCGAACCTCCTGTGCCATGCAAAAGGATTTCAACTCTTCAATGCTGTGCCTGCGGCTGAACTCGAGAAAAGATTCCTCGGCGCCGCGCTGTTCTGTGTACGCCGCGAAGAGGCCTTCCATTGCGGCAGGCAGATCGGCAAACCGGATCGCGGGAATTAATTCGCGCCCAATCCCCTGGTCCTGATCCGAGCCGCCGCCAATATTTACCTGATAGCCTTCTTCGCCGTTGACCTTCACGCCCATCAGACCGATGTCGCCGATATAGTGCTGCGCGCACGAGTGCGAGCATCCCGTTACGTGAAGATTGACGGGCTGAAGAATTCTGAATCTCTCATCCAAAAAATTCGCCAACTCGACCGCATGCGACTTCGTATCGCTGGCGGCATACTTGCATCCCTTGTTTCCCGTGCATGCAACCGTGCCGCCGAGCACGCCACCCACTTCAATATTCAGGCCAGCCGCGCGAATCGCCTCGACAGCAGCGTCCACATTTGCGTCAGCAACATTCGGCACCAACGCATTCTGCCAAACCGTCAAACGCAACTCGCCCGTACCGAAGTGTTCGGCCACACGCGCCAGCGTAACCATCTGCTCAGCCGTTACGCGGCCTACAGGGACCACTACGCCGATATAGTTCATTCCCTTCTGGCTCTGCGGGTGCACACCAATGTGCCCCTGCCGGTTGATTGGTTTGCGCGGCTTGCATGACTCAGCCGCAAGGTGAATCAGCGGAAAGGCAAGACGCTTTTCCGTCTCGGCAAGAAAGCGCTCGACACCCCACGTGTCGACCAGGTACTTCAGGCGCGCCTTCTTGCGGTCGGTGCGGTCGCCGTTTTCAGCAAAGACACGAATCATCGCGGCAGCTACAGCGACCGTTTGGTCAGGTCGCAGCAGCACGCCGCAGTCGCTGGCGAACTGCTTGTGTCCGGTAATCCCACAGAGCAGGACACGGAAGTAAATACCCGCCGGAACGTCCTGACCTTCACCCACTTCTACTGCAAGAAAGCCAATGTCATTCGTGTCGGCAACCACGCTGATGTTGCCGCCGCCATCGAAGGCAACGTTGAACTTGCGCGGCAGCCCATACATGTCGCGCGAGTTGTAGATATACGCATTCAGCGCCTCCGCCAGCGGAGCGACATCGTACAGCTCACAAGGATCGATCCCCGCAAGCGGCGAGGCCGTAATATTGCGCACGTTGTCCGCGCCAGAGCCACGCGAAGACATGCCGAGCGACTGAACTTTATTGAGAACGCGAACAATGTCCTTCGGCTGAAACTCACGCAACTGAAAGTTGCTGCGTGTCGTCATCTCTGCCCGTCCCGCGCCATACAGCGAGGCCAGCTCCGCGAGCCCGCGCAACTGATGCGACTTAATCACACCACCCGGAACCCGCATCCGAAGCATGAACGAGTCCTGCGCCGGCGCAACGTAGAACAGCCCGTGAAACTTGAAGCGAAAGACATCTTCCACTGCGGGAACTTTGTTCTCGTTCGCATGCTCCAGCAGCTTGTCCCACAGATCCAGCGGATTCTGTTCGAACTTCCAGCGCTCTTCACGGCACAGGTCCGAGACGGGCGCGCCGAAGTAAGTCTCTTCTGCCGGCTCCGCCTGATTCGCCAAACCAGATGAACGATCGTTTGTAATCAGGCCCGCAGCGGTGTGTCCGACAAAAGGCAGTGGCCTGCTCTCGGCGACCTTCGCGAAGAAGTCTCGCAGATATTCCTTCTGCTCCGCAGTGAACTGCTCGGTCCCGAAGGTTGTGTTTGCAAGAGTCTCGGCAACCATGATCCGTATCCTCGAACGTTCGCTGCAAGTGGACGTTGTAGCCTTGAACGCTGCATGGATGATGTTGGTTGGCCGACTGGGAGAGATATCGACGCTTCATACGCGCTGGCCAAATCAACACCGAACATGCGGTGGATTCAAGGCTCTTCGCGGAGCATCGACTACTGAAGGGAGGAGACTGACTCCGGCACACCGTGGTGCTCGAACTGACCCCTTCACCGGAAGCAAATCTAAAAATGCTATCGGTGACACAATACTAACCCGGGAGTTGCAGCACTTGCAAGAAAAAACTACAAACTCCCGTCTTTACTGGGTTTTATCGTCGTCGACACACCCAGCTTTAGCGACTTGCTCTTGTTTCAGAAATTCCTCTTGTGTTACAAACCATTCATCCGCACATAGCCATCGCGACACCTCGACGTGCCGCTCCCCTCGCATCCGGATGACTCCGCTCAGCGTTTGAGCCCGTACCGCGCACGCCGCGCAAAAACTGCAAATTCCCCGCCGGACAGTCCGCATCGCTGCGCCGGAAGCCAGTTTTCCATTCAACGGACTCATCTTCCAGGAGGCTCTTTCATGAGACATCTTGTTACCTCTCTCTTTCTCGTTGCCGCAGCGGCGATTCCTGCCATCGCGCAATCACCACCGACCGCGAGCACGCTCCCTGTCGCCATCACCGTCTACGATCGCACGCGTGTCGATACCTCCCAGTGGTATGCAGCTACGCCCGAACCTGAGACCTACGGCTATGTCGAATCGCTCCTGCGCATCGGCGTCGCACAACACATGCACCGCGTCGATTGGCAGTTGGAGCTTGCGCAGCCTTCGATGCTCGCACTTCCCAGCGACGCAGTCTCCCCAATCACAGCGCAGGGCCAGCTAGGCCTCGGCGGCACGTACTACGCATCCAACGGCAATAACACCTACCCCGCCGCTGCATTCCTCAAGCAGGGCTTCGTGCGCTATCACTTCGCAGGTACAGACAAAACTCTCCGCGCGGGACGGTTCGAGTTCTTCGACGGGCAGGAGACGCAACCGGAGAACCCCACTCTGGCGTGGCTCCAGACCAACCGCATCGCACAAAGGCTGGTGGGCAACTTCGGCTTCTCGAACGCGCAACGCAGCTTCGACGGCACCGATGCTCACTTCGGCTCTGGCGCTTGGGACATCACTGCTATGGCCGGCCGAGCCACGCAAGGCGTCTTCAACATGAACGGCAATCCTGAGTTGAACGTTGACCTGCAATATCTCGCTTACACGAAGTACGCGGCGCATGATCACATACTCCTGCGTGGCTTTGCCATCGGCTACCACGATGGACGCACCGGCGTCGCCAAGACCGACAACCGCCCGCTCGCTGTGCGCCAGGCAGACCACAAAAACATTCGCATCGGCACCTACGGCGCAAACCTCGCCACGGATGTCCCCGCAGGCGCTGGCCAGTTTGATTTCCTCGCCTGGGGTGCAGTGCAAAACGGACGCTGGGGTCTGCTTAATCAACACGCAGGCGCGGCTGCTGTTGAAGGCGGCTTTCAATTGACAAAGGCCGCCACTGCTCCCTGGCTCCGCGGCGGCTGGTCTCGCAGCACCGGCGACAACAATCCCACCGATGGCCAGCACAACACGTTCTTTCAGATCCTGCCCACGCCACGCGTCTATGCGCAGTTCCCCTTCTACAACCTCATGAATAACACCGACACCTTCGTCCAGTTGATCGACAAGCCAGCCAGCCGCATCACCGTGCGCAGCGATCTTCACTGGCTCAAGCTCACTTCGAGCAACGACCTCTGGTATCAGGGTGGCGGAGCCTTCGATAACAAGGTCTTCGGCTACACAGGCCGCCCAGCAAACGGAAAAACTGGCCTGGCATCGATGGCAGACGTTAGTCTCGACTGGAAGATCAACAAGCCGCTCGACATCAACTTCTACTACGCTCACGCCTGGGGCAAGAGCGTGGTTAGCTCCATCTACCCCACAACCAGCTCTGCGCAATTTGGCTACATCGAGCTCAACTACCGCTGGGGCGTTCCGCAGCGATCCGGCAAAAGCTAACCTCTGCGGTGGATGAGAGCGAACTTTTATCCACCGCACAATTATTTTTTATCTACCCGTGTAAGGATGATTCTTCACTATCGAAGGTGCATCGTTACAGCAAAGTATTCCGCAGGTGCTTGTAGAATAGTGAGCATTAGTCTTACCTTTTTTGGAAGCAATCAACGTTACTTTGCTGCCGCGCAGCTAGCAATTTTGAAAAGAACATTTCCACTCCGGCTCGCTGACTATGCTGTCATCGGGTTCAGATACTGGAAACGGGGGTATCGATGGCACACGCGAGTTTCGACGGGCTAAGGGTTCTATCACTGGAGTCGCGCCGTGCCAAAGAGGTTGAAAAGCTTATCCGCACCTACGGCGGCGAACCATTCGTAGTGCCCGCAATGCGCGAAGTTCCTCTGGACTCGAATGTGCAGGCGCTCGAGTTCGCAGATGACTTGATTAAGGGTAATTACGACCTTGTCGTCTTCTTCACCGGCATCGGTGTGCGCACGCTCGTCAATATCGTTGAAACCAAATACAGTCGCGAGAAGTTCCTCAAGGCGCTCAGCTCGGCGCAGGTTGCGGCTCGTGGTCCCAAGCCGCAGGCCGCTCTTCGCGAGTTGAAGGTACCCGTCGCCGTAACCGCTGCCGAGCCTGCAACGTGGCGCGAACTGCTGCAAGGTCTCGAAACCAAATACGGCACTTCGCTTGCAGAGATGCGCGTTGCCGTGCAGGAATACGGTGCCTCCAACCCGGAGTTTCTCTCCGCCCTTACCGAAAAATGCCGCGAAGTCACCAAGGTTCCCGTCTACCAGTGGGCACTTCCTGAAGACATTGAGCCCTTGCGCGAATGCGTCCTCGCCATCGCCAAGGGCGAAATGGATGTCGTCCTCTTCATGACTGCCGTGCAGATCATTCATCTCTTCCAGGTAGCAGAGGTGATGAACTGCCAGCAGGAGTTGCGCGAAGGCCTTCGCTCCATGGTCGTCATCTCCATCGGGCCCACGACTACCGAGGAACTCACGCACTACGGGCTCACCCCCGACTTCGAGCCATCTCATCCAAAGATGGGCTTTCTCGTCAATGAAGCCGCGCAGTATGCAAGCAAGGTCCTGCGCCAGAAGCGCAGTGGCGAAGCAGCGAAAGACGCTCTACGTGCACCCTCGCAAAAGAGTGCAAAGATCACTCCGCAAGCGGCTAAAACCAACGCTCCCGCTGAAACTCCGGCACCAGCCAAGGTTCGCCGCGTCGCGCCATCCACCTCAAACATGGCCGGCTTTCGCGACGCCCTCATGCCTATCGACTTCCTGCACGAAATCTCGAGCCGCATCGCCGGCTCCGACTCCTTCCATGTTGTCCTCGAGCGCATCGTCGGCTTTGCCACCACGATCATTCCGTGCGACTCCTGCTTTATCTACGTACTCGAAGGCGACAAGCTCGTGCTGCGCGCATCGCAGAACCCGCACGCTGACATCATCGATCAGCTTGACATCAAGCTTGGCCAGGGTGTCACCGGCTGGTCCGCTGAACACCGCGAACCAGTCGCTATCGCCTCGAACGCTTCCAACGATCCACGATTCAAGGCATTTAAAAACCTGCCGGAAGACCACTTCGAAGCGATCCTCTGCACACCTATTCTCTGTGCCAGCAAGATCGTCGGCGTCATCAACCTGCAGCACCGCCTCTCCTACCAGCACACACCCAATGAAATTCGCCTGCTCAGCACCATCGGCTATCTCGTGGGTGCTGAGATCGAGCGCGCGCGTCTGGAAAGCGAAAACGCGCAGCTTATGGGCAAGCTCGAAACCCGTAAGGCAGTCGATCGAGCCAAGGGAATCCTGCAGCGTGACCTCGCCATTACCGAAGATGAAGCCTATCGCCGCATGCAGACCGAAAGTCGCCAACGCCGCAAATCCATGCGCGAAATCGCCGAAGCCATCCTGCTCAGCGAAGACCTGCGCAAGTCTCGCGTAGATGTGGGCGAAAAATCCGCCAGCTAGACCTGTTGGGCACACAGCAACCGCCAGCATTTGCAATAACCTGCCACGTTTCTCATTCATTTTTCAAGACCAAACGAGCGTTCCCCATCGTTCTGCATGCAAATTGATACCCTCCAGGGGTATACTGCATCTAATAGAACAGGAGGCACCTCAGAATGCAGAATACCCTCAATCTCTCAGTCACCGGAATGCACTGTGGCTCCTGCGTGCGCCGTGTGACAACTGCCCTCGAAGCCGTCCCTGGCGTTCAGGTTCAATCAGTCGAGGTCGGACTTGCACACGTTGCCTTTGACCCCGATAAAGCCACGCCTCAAGAGATCGCAGCCAGTATCAACCGCATCGGCTTTCAAGCGAGCATCCAGTAATTCGGAGCAGAACGTGTCCACTCTCCCAGGCACCACCGAGACCCCGGCAACAACTTCAGTCGCAGCGCTTGAACGGGTCACGATTCCAGTTACAGGAATGACCTGCGCGGCCTGCCAATCCTTCATCCAGAGCACACTCGCGGCACAATCCGGAGTCGAACAGGCCGCGGTCAATCTGATGATGAACAGCGCCACCATTACTTTTGACCCGCGTTTGACATCGCCTTCCGCACTTGTCGAACAGATTCGCGGCACAGGTTACGGCGCCGAACTTCCCAACCCACATCAGTCCGTACTCGAAGAGCAAGAGATCGCTGATCAGCGCCAACAGCGCGAATACAAGCACCTGCGCCTGAAGGCAGCTATCAGCCTCATCGCAGGCGCGATCGCCATGCTCTTCTCCATGCCGCTGATGAGCATGTCCAGCGCCAGCGACATGGAGCATATTCATGACCCGCTCATGCATTGGTCGATGCGCGTCGTCGATCCCGCATTGCAAACTGCAACTCCGTGGCTCTACGCCGTCCCCAGCAGCATCATCCGCTGGAGCCTCTTTGTTCTCGCTACTTTCATCGTCTTCTGGGCCGGCAGACACTTCTACGTCAAGGCGTGGTCTGCACTGTTGCACAAGACCTCAGACATGAACACGCTGATTGCCCTTGGCACAGGCGCGGCGTATCTCTACTCCGCCGCCGCGACCATCGCCCCAAGCTTCTTCCTAGCGCATGGCGTCGCGCCCGACGTCTACTTTGAAGCGGCCATCCTCATCATTGCGCTCATTCTTGTAGGCAATACGCTCGAAAGCCGCGCCACAGGCAACACCTCCGCCGCTCTGCGCAAGCTCGTTCAATTGCAGCCCAAGAGTGCGCGTGTATTGGTGAACAGCGTTGAGACGGATTTGCCCATTGAAGCAATCCAGCGCGGCGACCTGGTTCTCGTTCGCCCTGGCGAGCGCATCCCTACTGACGGCGAAATCGTCTTCGGCAGAAGCAGCGTGGACGAGTCGATGCTCACAGGCGAATCCCTGCCCGTCGAAAAATCCATCTCGGATCGCATCATCGGCGGCACCATCAACCAGCGCGGCTCGCTCCAATACCGTGCCACCAGTCTCGGCGCAGACTCAACACTCGCGCAGATCGTCCGCCTGCTCCGTGAAGCTCAGGGCACACGTGCACCTATCCAGCGCATCGCAGACCGCATCAGCGCCATCTTCGTCCCTTCGGTGCTTGCCATCGCACTTGCGACTTTCTTTCTCTGGCGCATCTTCGCACCACACGCAGGTGCGATGCAGGCCTTCGCCGCAGCAATTACAGTACTCGTCATTGCTTGCCCATGCGCGATGGGCCTTGCCGTGCCCACAGCAGTCATGGTCGCCACCGGCCGCGGTGCCTCGCTCGGCCTGCTCATCAAAGGCGGCGAAGCGCTTCAGCGTCTTGAGAAAATAGACACCGTGGTGCTCGACAAGACCGGAACCATCACCACCGGCCACCCACAAGTCACGCAGGTCATACCAACCAGTACACATACAGAAAATGAGCTGCTCCGCATCGCCGCTGCACTTGAACGCGCCAGCGAACACCCGCTCGCCGAAGCCGTCCTGCGGGGCGCAAAGCAGCGCAGCCTTACCGTCCCGCAAGCCGAAACATTTGAGTCACACAGCGGCCTCGGCGTCGCCGGTATCGTCGAAGGCGCAGCTACACTTATCGGCAACCAGGCATTTCTCCGCAGCTACAGCATCGCGACCGAGCCATTGCAAGCTGCCGCAGATCATCTCGCCGAGCAAAGCCAGACGCCGCTTTGGGTTGCGATCGACGGCGAACTCGCCGGCATCATCGCTGTCGCAGACACCGTAAAGTCAACCTCACGTGCAGCTATCCGCCAACTGCACAGCGAAAAACTCCGCGTCGTCATGCTCACTGGCGACAACGAGCGCACAGCCCGCGCCATCGCTCGCCAGACCGGCATCGACGAAGTCATCGCTGGCGTGCTGCCCTCTGGTAAAGCCGACGCGATCAAGCGTCTCCAAGCTGTACATCGCATCGTCGCTATGGTTGGCGACGGAGTCAACGATGCTCCCGCGCTCGCGCAGGCGGACGTTGGCATCACTATGGCCACCGGCTCCGACATTGCAATGGAGGCAGGTGACGTCACGCTCATGCGCAGCGACCTCACTGGCGTTGCACAGGCCATCGTGCTCTCGCGCAGCACCATGCGCATCATGCGCCAAAATCTCTTCTGGGCCTTTCTCTACAACATCATCGGAATCCCTCTCGCCGCAGGAGCGCTCTATCCACACTTTGGCCTGCTCCTCAGCCCAATCATCGCAAGCGCGGCCATGGCTCTCAGCTCCGTCAGCGTCGTCACCAACAGTCTCCGCCTTTATCGCTTCAAATTCTCATAATCAGAAAGCCCACTCATGACAAAGAAACGGTCAGTCAAAGAACACTCCAAGCCCGCGGAACATCGCAGCCATACAACATCTGGGCGTAAAGCCACAGGTGTCGATCCCAAAATTAAAGCCTCCAATCTGCGCCGCTTGCGCCTCATCGAAGGACAGGTCCGCGGGTTACACCGCATGGTCGAAGAAGACCGCTACTGCGCCGACATCATCACGCAGGTCTCCGCCGTGCAACAGGCGTTGCGTTCTGTAGCGCGCGCCCTGATGAGCAACCACCTCACCCACTGCGCCACCCAGGCCATCCGCACCGGCTCGCCCAAACAACAGCAGGCCATGTACGACGAGCTTCTCGAACTCATCTACAAAAACGCGCACTGATGCGTATATGCTCCGCTCTGCTAGCATTAACTCAATCCAATCACATGACGACACCAGCAGAAACAGCCCCCATCCGCGTCCGCATTGCACCCTCGCCCACCGGAGACCCGCACGTCGGCACGGCTTACATCGGCCTGCTCAACTACATCTATGCTCGCCAGCGCGGCGGCAAATTCATCCTCCGCATCGAAGACACAGACCGCACCCGCTTCGTCGCCTCCTCCGAGCAGATGATCTTCGACGCACTCCGCTGGACCGGTCTCACCTGGGACGAAGGTCCCGACGTCGGCGGCCCGCACGGCCCCTATCGCCAGTCTGAGCGCACCGAAATCTACCGTCAGCACGCCGACCAGCTTCTCGCAAATGGCACTGCCTACCGCTGCTTCTGCACGGCTGAAGAGCTCGACGCCGTACGCAAGCAGCAACTCGCCGCCAAGCTCCCGCCGCGGTATCCCGGCACATGCCGCTATCTCACACAGGAACAGATCGCCGCAAACCTCGCCTCCGGCAAGCCTTTTACCGTCCGTCTCGCCGTGCCTACCTCCGGCTCAACCACCTTCCGCGACGAACTGCGCGGCAACATCACCTTCGACCACTCCAACGTGGACGACCAGGTGCTGCTCAAGTCCGACGGCTTCCCCACCTACCACCTCGCCAACGTCGTCGATGACCACCTCATGGAGATCACCGATGTCATCCGCGCGGAGGAGTGGATATCCTCCACGCCCAAGCACGTTCTGCTCTACAAAGCGTTCGGCTGGACCGAGCCGCGCTTCTGGCACATGCCGCTCCTGCGCAACATCGACAAGTCCAAAATCTCCAAGCGCAAAAACCCCGTCTCGCTCGTCTACTACCGCGAAAGCGGCTATCTTCCCGAAGCGCTCATCAACTTCCTTGGCCTGATGGGCGGCGGCATGCCTGCCGACATCAACAACGGCACGGAAAAATTCACGCTCGCAGAGATGATCGAGCACTTCGTCTTCACCAACATCCGCCTTGGCGGCCCTGTCTTCGATCTCACCAAACTGAAATGGCTCAACGGTGAGTATCTGCGCGCTATGACTCCCGATGCATTCTTCTCCGCTGTCCGCACCCGCGTCTTTGGCGACGACTACATCCGCCAGATCTCCTCACTCATGCAGACGCGCATCGAGACGCTCAGCCAGTTCGGCGACCTCACCAGCTTCTTCTTCCGCGACGACGTCATCCCAGCATCGGAAGTCTTTCTCCCGAAGAAGCGCACGCTCGAAGAGACGCTCGCCTTCTCTGCCGATCAGCTCGCCGCGCTCGAAGCCTCCGACTGGGGGCACGATGCGATGGAGTCGGCGCTCAAAAAACTTGGCGAAGAAAAGTCCTGGTCAGTCAAGGAAAACTTCATGCTGCTGCGCGCTATCGTCACTGGCAGCACCATGTCGCCGCCGCTGCTCGAAAGCCTCATCATCTTCGGCAAGGCTCGCACGCTCGACCGCATCCGCCGCTTCCTGGAAGCACAGAAGAAGCTAACCAGCTCCAAGAAGTAATCCGGCTTTATCGCGATATGAGGGGGCAACGCTATCCCGTTGTAGAATCCCACACAGCGCTTCTCTCGAAGGAGGCCTGTGAACAACACCGTCCTGTACCCGCTCGTCATTCTTGTCGCTCTGGTGTCTTTCGTCCCCGCCGTTGCCCACGCCGATACAAGCTACGTGCAACAGAAGTCCGAGCACAGCTCGGTTAAAACAAGAAAGGCCTACGTGAAGCACCAGAAAAAGCAGGCGAAAAAAGCCCGAGCGCAACAAAAGAAGTCCATTAAAGCATGGAAGAAGGAACACGGCGTAGCCCACTGAATCCTAACGCGTCATCGCGAAGCGCAACCGATTTGTACACCTGCTTCCCTTCCCTCCACCACCTTCGTCCATCACAAAAACCAGACGCAGGAAACGCCATCTGTTAGAATGGTTTCTGACCGTCAATTCCGGTCTGGTATTCTTGCTTGTTTTGGCATTCCGCTCTACTCGCAATCAATCCCAACATCCGAGTTCAGCGGTACATTTGCATCATCAAGGAACAAGTCATGGAACAAGGAACAGTCAAGTGGTTTAACGATACGAAGGGCTTCGGCTTTATCAGCCGCGCCAATGGTGAGGATGTTTTCGTCCACCACACCGCCATTCAGAGCAACGGTTTCCGTTCGCTTCAGGAAGGCCAGAACGTCCAGTTCAACGTCGTCAAGGGCCCCAAAGGCTGGCAGGCGGAAAACGTTCAAGCTGTCTAACCACAAATTTAAACAGAACAAGGGCGGTCCGTCTCGGATCGCCCTTGTTTTTTGTTCAGAATCGCTGCGCCTCAAAAAATGTGGCTACCCTTCAACACCTCTCAGAACTTGAGGCGCTTTCGGACAAACTCCACAGTCTCCCGTGTCACATACACAGGAGGTCGCATGGGCAGCACGGCCGTCCCTTTGGCCAGCTCCATCTGGCTCGCGAGTGTAGCGTCTTCCGGCATGAGCACTGCGTCTGCACACTCCAGAAATCTCTGCGCCGAATCCTTGAAGTCCTCCACCGCTGGATCAATCACACTCAAATAAATATCCGGCTGAAGGAACTCCAGAACGCTGTTTGATTCAATCACCGCATTCTCAGCCTGCTCCAATTCGCGGCGAATCCACGGCATCGCCTCAGCCAGGTCTTCAGCGCGTGTCCGCACCCAGAAGGACCGCGCGGCACCAGCCGCTAAGAACCTCCCCGAATCCGTCTCTGTCGAAGCCACTTTCTCTTCCGTTACCGCAACGGTATGAGCAGCATTCACGCAATCGCAGTTCTCCCCGGAACAAATCCCGTGTCCGGACACCGACACCTTGATCGCCGTCCACCGCATCTCCGGCATTGCAGCGATCAGTCCGGCAACCACGCTCGTCTTGCCAACGTTCTTCGAGTGCCCGCCAACCACCACAATCGCCATCGTAAGTTCACCAGGATCTCACCAGAATCAGCGCTTTTTCAGCCGCGCCAGGTCCTTCAGGTATTCCCTCAGCGGACGGGCCGGCCGGCCCCAGAACACTTCGCCCTCACCATGCATCTTCTTCCCGCTCAGCACCCCGGCACCACCACCCAGGATTACGCCGCGCCCCACGGTAGCATGGTCTCCAATCCCCACCTGTCCGCCCAGAATCGCGCCGTCCTCCACCACACTCGATCCCGAAATTCCCGTCTGCGCCGCAATCATCACGTTTTTGCCAATCGTGCAGTTGTGTCCAATGTGGACCAGATTGTCGATCTTCGTTCCCTGCCCAATCCGCGTCTCGCCAAGAGCGCCGCGGTCGATCGTCGTGTTCGCGCCGATCTCAACGTCGTCCTCGACGACCAGCCGCCCCTGCTGCGGAAACATCAGGTACTCGCCCGATTCGCCGCGCACATAGCCGAACCCAGTCGAACCAAGCACCGCTCCTGCCTGCACCACAACCCGATCGCCAATCACTGTGCCCGAGTACACCACCGCACGCGCCAGGATGTTGCAGTCTTTGCCGATGGCCACGCCATCTTCAATCACCACTCCCGGTCCTACGTGAGTACCCTCACCCAACACCACGCCTTCGCCGATCACAGCAGTCGGATGCACGTCAGCTACAAATCCCCGTCCCTTCAACCGCCGCGCCACTGTCGCAAAGGCATAACGAGCATCACGCACCCACACGATGCGCGGGTCTGAAGGAGACTCCGCGCCACGCAGCCTCGCATTCGCCAGCACCACCCCGGCCTTCGACGCAAGCGCCAGCGCCAGCGTGGCCTCGTCCACAGCAAACACAACCGACTCCGCGCCCGCGTTGTCGAATCCCGAGACCTCAATTACCTCACCAGCTGTCCCCGGATCGCTCGCACCAACCCACTCTGCAACCTCGCGTATCGCTGCCATCAGTAAATCGCCGCCTCTCCCTCAGGCCGAGTCTTCCATCGCCGATGCATCCACAACCACTGCTCAGGATACTGCCGCACATACTCTTCCATCACCGCCGTGAATCGCGCCGTGTTCGTCATTGCATCAGCTTCTGCGTCGCCGGTCGAATCCACCGCCAGCTCTTCACCAAACCGCAGCACATACTTCTGCTCATCTTCTTCCCAAAGCAGAAATCCCGGAACCACAGCAGCACCCGTTCTCTGCGCAATGCGCGCCATTCCGGAAGCCGTACAAGCAGGCACGCCGAAGAACGGCACAAACACTCCCTGTGGTGGAGTCATATTCGTATCCATCAGAATTCCCACCGTCTCACCTGCCCGCATCGAAGCGATCAGACCACGAGCAAAGTCATCCTTATGAATCACGCGGTTGCCATACAGACACCGTATCCGGTTCACAAATGCATCCACCAACGGGTTATCCAGGCGCCGGATCACAATCCCCATCGGCATCCCCATCAGCGAGTGGAAGAAGCTCGAAAGCTCCCACGCACCAAGATGCCCGGTCAGCACCAGCACACCCTTGCCCTTGTCGCGCGCCTGCAGATAATTCTCCAGTCCGTCATAGCGGATGAACTCGCCCGCCTCCGCCGCAGTGTACCCAGGCATCTTGCAGAACTCCGCCATCAAATATCCCAGGTTCCTGTACACCTGCCGTAGAATCGCCTCGCGTTCCTGCTCCGCCATCTCAGGAAACGCCAGTTGAAGGTTGCGCAGCCCTACCTTCCTCAGCCGCTCCAGTCCACGGTATGCCAACGCTCCAACAGCCGCACCTACGGCCCGCGCCACTCCACGCGGCAGCATTCCAAGAAGATGAACCAACACCCAGACCACCGCAAACTCCAACCGTTCGCGGGCACTCACCTTACCCTTGGCCGTATCTGTCTGGATCACTGCGCTCAAGCCACAAGTCTACCGTCTCTTGCGGCTTTTCCCCAGATACAAGCCAGATACAAGAAAGGGACAGCCTGAGCTGTCCCTCCTTGCATCGCTTGTTCCGCGCTTTAGCGGTTTGCCCGCGCCCGCACGAAGTAGTGTGCCACCGTGCGCACAAACGTCCTCGCCTCTTCGGGAGTCGCCTGATTGCCCTTCAGGATCGTCTCAAACGGAATATTCGCGCCATACAGCACACGCGTATCATCCGCATTCTGCGAGACGACTGTTCCATCCAGGTTGATTCCAGCAAACAAGCCCTTGCTGCGCGAGTAGGTCAGGAACTCCGCATTCAGCTTCCAGTCCGTACCCGCGGCCGCATTCCGGCCCACCGGACCGGCCGAAGCAGCAGCATCTGCGCCCAGCTTGAACTTGTTCTTAAGCATGTCCTGCAAACCCTGGTCGTTCATCGCAACCATCACCAGGTCCGTAGCCTGTCCACCGATCTGAAATCCAAAGCTGCCGCCAGCCATCTGCACACACACCGGCGCGCTCCAGCCGCGGGCTGTCCGGCAGGTTGCGACTCCCTGTCCGTACTGTCCGCCTACAACAAATGCCGCCTTTTTATAACTCGGCACGACCACTACGCACGATGCTCCGGCAAGAATGCTCGTAGGAATCGCTTTGTCCGGTGTTGCCATGATCTGCTGAATCACGGCTGCTGCATCGTTCAGGCGTCCAGCGATTTTGGTCTTATCGCTATCTGCATGAGCCGATACCGTGGACGCCATCATGGCCAATCCGCACAAAAACGCTACGGCTGTTTTCATCTTCATCCTGGCTGACACTGCCGTTATCTTCATCTTGAATGTCCTTCCTATTTCGAACAATTGATCTCCCTGGTATCGGCGACGAACTCAGACCCGACAAATCGCCTGTTTGCAACATGCTATGTGATGGAGTGTAACCAGACCGAGTTGCACAGTGGGGCTAAAAATCGATCCTCGCTGTGCAAAGACAAAAAAAAATGGGGATTGCCAGATTGCGTCGGAGGAGTGCCCCTACGCTCTCGTACAATCCCTCTCCCAGGTCTGTGTTGCACGTTTTACTTTGCTCCATCTTCGCCCCTCTCACAACGGTACGGAGGTATACATACCTTCGGGTAAACCATGTTTACCAAAAAGTTAATAGATGACTCTGTTCGTAGCTACTCGATTAAGCCCCGGCCCACCGCCTGCACCGATAGCGAGATGCGGTTCTCCACGCCCATCTTTCGCATCAGCCGCCCCACGTGGGCTTTGACCGTAATCACATCAATCCCCAACTCGCGCGCGATCTCGCGATTCGGCTGCCCAGCCACCAGCAGCCGCAGCACCTGAAGCTCCCGTTCAGTCAGCTTCAGCCTGTCTTCCGCCTCTGGCACGGGTCTCGCCTCCAGCAACCGCGCCAATACCTTACGCGGCGCCCACACAGACCCGTCCTGCACTACATCAATCGCCATCCGAATCTCAGCTTCTTTTGCCGAGTGCGTCAGATACCCCTTCGCGCCCGCGCCAATGATGCGCTGGATATATTCATGGTCGCTTTCCAGGCCCAACACAATCAGGCGAAGGCGCGGCCGCGATCTTCGAAATGTAGCCAGCAGCTCGAAGATGTGCTCCGTGCAGGCCGCATCAATCAGCACCAGTGAGACGCCCGAATCATCGAGCGCCCCCGGCACAGAGAGCTGCACCACCTCAACCGGTCCATCTTTCGGGAAAAGTGTCTCCAACCCCAGGATTCGCAAGGGGTCCGTCGCCACCAGCCCTACCCGAAGGCTTCCCACCTCAGTCATGCTTTGCATCGGCCCCTTTGCCCCGTTACTCAGCGTCTTTGTAGCAGGCAATTTCTAAGCGCAAATCTGAAGCGCTGGCCGGCTAGAGCTTTGGCAGCACAATCCCTTGTTGTTTTTGGTATTTCCCTTTGCGATCAGCGTAGCTGACCTCGCAGGTCTCGTCCGACTCGAAGAACAGTATCTGACACAGTCCTTCGTTGGCATAGACCTTCGCCGGCAGCGGGGTCGTGTTCGAGATCTCGAGCGTCACAAAGCCTTCCCACTCGGGCTCGAACGGTGTCACATTCACGATGATGCCGCAACGCGCATAGGTCGATTTGCCCACGCAGATCGTCAGCACGTTACGCGGAATCTTGAAGTACTCCACCGACCGCGCCAGGGCAAACGAGTTCGGCGGCACGATCACGCTCTCGGCCTGGACCGAGACGAATGACCGCTCATCGAACGCTTTCGGATCGATAATCGCGCTGTTGACGTTGGTGAAAATCTTGAATTCGTCGGAGACCCGCAAATCGTATCCATACGACGAAAGTCCGTAGGAGATCACGCCCTCACGGACCTGTTTTTCGCTGAACGGGGTAATCATGCCATGCTCAATCGCCTGCCGGCGAATCCATCGGTCACTCTTAATCGCCACTCCGGTACTTCCCTTCGCTCAATAATTTGCGTCTAATTCTCGCAGAACCAGGTGACTCCGGTGTTGCAGACCCCGATTCCCCGTTGTTTCATTAGATTCTTCATCTTACGGCAGCGTTATGACATTGACAATCCGGCCTCAAGTTTCTACCATCTCGGTATTAAACCCAGGTCGTACTCTAAGTACCTAAGTAGATAAAATTACAGCCCAAGGACGGCACCAAGATGATCAAACAGGACCTTATACAAAGGGTTGTTGAACGCACAGGTCTGCCACGCACGAAGGCGGAATCGGCAGTCGACGCCATCTTCGAAAGCATGAAGCAGGCCCTGATAGGTGGTGACCGTATCGAACTACGCGGCTTTGGCGTCTTCACCGTCAAACCGCGCAAGACCGGCATCGGCCGCAATCCGCGCACAGGAGCTGAAGTCACCATCGCTCCCGGAAAGGCCGTTCGCTTCAAGCCCGGTAAGGAACTCCACCTTATCAACAACTAAGCGGCTCGCCTGCTACATCAGGTGAACTGCGTCCACGTCGACCACCAGGTTACGGCGCGGGATATTTTGCGCTTCGGCGAACCTCAACATCGCACGCAGCACTCCGCCCAGCGCCTGCCTCTGCTCGGCCTTCAGCACGAAGTGGTAGCGATAGATGCGCTTCAGCCGCACAATCGGCGCGGCTGCCGGGCCCAGCACGCGCACTTTGTCCAGATGCGTCTGCTGGAACCACTTACCCAGCACGCTCGACCACCCCGTAGCCTCTTCCAGCCGCTCGCTCTGCACCACAACGTTCGCCAGCACGGCAAACGGCGGATAATGCATCCACCTCCGGTAGTTCAGCTCCTTCGCCACAAACCCCGGATAATCATGCTTCGCCACAAACTGAATCGCGTAGTGGTCCTGGTGATACGTCTGCACCAGCACCTTGCCCGGCAACTCACCACGACCGGCCCGGCCTGAGACCTGCGTCAGCAATTGAAACACCCGCTCGGCGGCGCGAAAGTCCGGCAGCCCCAGCGCAAAGTCCGCGCCCACAACACCAACAAACGTCACGCCATGTATGTCATGCCCCTTCGCGATCATCTGCGTGCCCACCAGCAGATTGATCTCGCCCGCATGAAGCCGCGCGAGCAGCCGCTCCATGTCGGCGCGTCCGCGCACCGTGTCGCGGTCCATGCGCCCAATCCGCGCGCCTGGGAACAGCTCCTGCAGCCGCTCCTCGCCCTGCTGCGAACCAGCGCCAAGAAAGTACAGATGCTCGCTCCCACACTTTGGACACGTCTTCGGTACGCCGCGCCTGAAGCCGCAGTAGTGGCACTCGAGCCGCTGCCCCGGCTGCGCCACATCGCCCGTCACAGGCTTGTGATACGTCATCGAGATCGCGCAGTTCTCGCACTCCACCTTCTCGCCACAGCTTCTGCACATCACCACAAACGAGTACCCCCGCCGGTTCAGTAGAATAATCGCCTGCTCGCCGCGCTCAAGCGTCGCCTGCGTTTCTTCAATTAATCGCCGCGAAAATAATTGCTCCTGCCCCGTCTCGCGGAACTCCGCGCGCATATCCACCAGCTCCACCGCAGGCAGCGGACGGTCCGCCACACGCGACCGCATCTCCACCCGCACATACCGTCCCTTGTCCGCATTCGCCCAGCTCTCCAGCGAAGGCGTAGCCGAGCCCAACACCACCACTGCCTCATTCAGCTTCGCGCGCATCACCGCCACATCGCGCCCGTGGTAGCGCGGGGTCTCCTCCTGCTTGTAGCTGCCGTCATGCTCCTCATCGACGATGACGAGCCCCAGCTTCACCATCGGTGCAAACACCGCCGACCGCGTCCCCACCACCACACGCGCATCGCCGCGCCGAATCCTGTGCCACTGCTCCGCGCGCTCATCCGGCGTAAGCTGCGAGTGCAGCAGCGCGACTTCATCTCCAAACGCCGCGACCAACTGCCCAGTCATCGCAGGAGTCAGCCCAATCTCCGGCACCATCAGCAGCGCCGACTTGCCCGCATCGAGCGCCCGCCGCATCGCCGCAAAATAAACCGCCGTCTTGCCCGAGCCCGTCACGCCATACAGCAGATGCGGCGCAAACCCGTCCTTCGCAATCGCCGTCGCAATCGTTGCCAACGCCTCCGTCTGCGCTTCGTTCAGCGTGTGTTCATGCGCGTGCTTCTTGCCCTCGGCACTCACACCGCCAAAGTGGAACTCCTCCGCCGTCTCTTCCATCGCAATCAGCCCACGCTTCACCAGCGTGCCCAGCGTAGAATCCGGAATCCCCACGCGCTCCAGCGTCATTCGCAGATCGCGCACGCGCATCCGCCCGCCAACAGCGGCCAGCTCCGCCATCACCGCCAACTGATTTTCATTCAGCTTCGGCAGCCGCCGTCCAACAGCCTCCGCACCCTCTTGCTTCGTCTCGACCAATACAGCAATCTTCTCCAGCCGCCGCGCATCCCGCTCCTCGGCCACAGCCTCGCGCACCAGCCACTTCTTGCGAACCATCCCCTCCAGCAAAGCCTTGTTCGCACCAGTAGCCGACCGCAGCGCCGACATCTTCGCCGCCTCACCATCCTCCAGATAGTTCAGCACCGCATACTCGCAATTCTGGTCCTCCGCCGAAAGCCGCGACCGCCGCGAAGCCCCTTTCGCCGCGCCGTCGTACAACACTTTCCTCCCGGCCTCAGCGATCCGATAGACAAAGTGCCGCTTCACCTCCGCACTCAGAGGCAACATCCCACGCAGCACCTCGCCCAGCGGAGCCACATAGTACGCCGCAATCCACCGCGCCAGCTCCATCAATTCATCCGGCAGCAGCGCCGCATCATCCAGCACCTGCTGTAGCGGCTTGATCCCAACGCCATCCGGCGGAGCGTCATCGTGCACGCGCACCGCGACGCCCATCAGCCGCTGCCCGCTAAAAGGCGCCAGCACGCGCGCACCAACCACAGGCACAACGCCATTCACCGCATAGGTGAACACCTGGTCCAGCGGTACCGGCAACGCAACATCGCAATACAGAGGCATTCTCTTCAGCCTATAGCGAAACCAGGGCCGCCGCACCTCACGCACGCCGCTCGGCAAAGGCGCAATTTTCTCGCCGTCCCGGGCCTCCAGCCTTGCATCCGTTACCGCTACCGTTACACTAAAAGCATGCCGCTTTCGTCGAAGGTCGATCTGGTTGGCGTCGGGCTTAACGCCACCGACACCCTCATTCCGCTCTCCAACTTCCCATCGCGCGGCTCCAAGGTCGAGTACACCTCCGCCAACCTCCTCCCCGGAGGCCAGGTCGCCAGCACCGTCGTCGCCTGCCAGCACTGGGGCATGACCACCCGCTACGTCGGCAAGCTCGGCGACGACCACGCCGCCCAGATCCACCACGAAGCCTTCAGACGTGCAGGCGTCGAGACCGAGATCATCACCGTAGCCGGAGGCATCAGCCCGCAGTCGCTCGTCCTCGTCGACGCCGGTGGCGAGCGAACCGTCCTCTGCCGCCGCGACGAGCGTCTCGCACTACAACCCCACGAGCTCCGTCGCGAATGGATCACCAACGCCCGCGCCCTGCACGTCGATGGCTTCGACACTGTTGCCGCCACCCTCGCCGCACGCTGGGCGCGCGAAGCCGGCATCCCTGTCATCGCCGACCTCGACGAACTCTACCCGGGCGTCGAAGAACTCATCCGCAACATCGACTACCTCATCGTCAGCCGTGACTTTCCCTGCCGCTTGATGGCCGAGTCCGACCTCGAAAAAGCCCTCCAACTGATGCAGCACCGCTACGGCTGCACTCTCACCGCAGCCACACTTGGCGAAGAAGGCGTCCTCGCCTGGGACGGCGCGCAGTTCACGCACGCTCCCGCCTATGCTGTCCGCGTCGTCGATACCACCGGCGCAGGCGACATCTTCCACGCCGGTTTCATCCACGCGCTCCTGAAAGGCTGGCCGCTACAGCGTCAGCTCGACTTCGCCTGCGCCGCCGCCGCGCTCAACTGTATGGCCACGGGAGCTCGCGGAGGCATCCAGCCGGTCCACATCATCGAGGACCTCATGGCGAACGGAGCGCGTCATCAAGACACCTGGGTCATCACCACTCCCGACTAACATCTCCGTCAATTCAAACAATTGAACTCCAGCGCAAGCTCACTGTCAGCGAGCTTGCGCCGCGCTGTGTCGTCGCTTCATTCCATCGCTGGCAAAAGTGTGTCGCCGAGTGTCGCCAAAAAACGCGCTCACTCTCCATTCTTGAATAGAAATAATTCCCTGCCATGCATCAAGCTCTTCCCAGAGTTCTTCAGATTTCAAACGTGCCAATATAGACAAATTTTTCCGTTGACAATTAGTTTTTACTTATGACAATGTGGCTGCCGTCCCAGATTAGACCCAATCGCAGCTAAAAATTCATCCACTCCAGGAGAGCTTCATGCACAGAGCATCTCTCAGTTCCCTCCCCAAAAGAGTCCTGATTCTTCTAGCCTGTCTCTCACTCACCGCCTGCGTTTATGCGCCTGCGCAGACCAGCATGAGCATCGACAGCTTCGATGGCGCACCCACGACAAACGAGATCAACTCCTTCGTGTCCTACGTCACAGCACAGACCCCCGCCACCAACAACATCGGCAACAACTGGGCCCAGGGAACCAGCGGCGAAGAGGTCAAAGCCATGGGGATGGTCTACGAAATCACTCAGAACACCGCCATCCTCGATCAGATGATCCGCTTCTGCGATGCCGTACTCTCAGAACGCGATGACCTCGCGCCCGCGCCCACAGGCCAGATCGTCATCTGGACCGGCAACGTTGATCCCGTCTGGCCCAACACCACAACCACGCCCATCGGCACCGGCGGCGAACAGGGCGACCCCGTCGGCCATCTCGGCAACTGCGCACGCCTCATCCTGCAGACGCCGTCCATCTGGAACAACACCGTCACCATCGGCGACCCAGACGGTTACGGCGCAACCTACCTCGCCCGTGCCAAGACCTACGTGCAGCAGGGAGACACCTCGATCAGCGGCCACATCCTCAAGTACGAGCTCGACCTCTCCAACAGCGACCATCAATACTTCGCCGCCGCCGATCCCTACAAGGGCGGCACGCCCGTCCCCTGGAACCAGCAGATGATGTTCAACTACGCATTCCAGAACCTCGCCATCGACCACGACATACTCGGCGACAACCCCACCCTCGCCGCGCAATATCACAAGATCGTGCAGGACAGCATCAACTGGTTCTTCGCCTCTGGCGTCACATCCTACACCGACAACGCAGGCAACACCGCCTATAGCTGGGGCTATGCAATGCCTGCAACCACCAAAGAAGACAACGATCACGGGAGCTTGGATGTAAACGGCTTTTATCGCGCTTACATGACGGGCGAGTATGGCATCACTCCCGCCATGATGGTTCCCTTCGGCAACACCTTCAACGACGTGATGACGCTCGGACCCGGCGACTACTCAGGCGTCATCGACGGCACAACCGGCTCCGGAAATTCGGCCAGCACCGACTACATCCGCAGCGGCTGGTTGCTGACCGCCGACTTCCTGCCCGCTGACTACGAGACCATGGTTGGCGCCGACTTCACCGCCGGAGGCACGACAACCAGTGCCGACCGCTTCTCGAAATTCCTCTGGCTCAAAAACAAGCGTTATCAGTCCTTCACCTTCACTGCAACTCCCGCATCCCAGACCGTCTCCGCAGGAAGCAACACAAGCTTCATCGCGACTGTCACCGCACAAGGTGCATTCGCGGGAAACGTAACTCCATCTGTTACAGGTTTACCCACTGGCGCCACAGCCACTTTCAGCCCTGCCACCATCACTGGCGGCGGCGACTCCACCCTCACCGTGCAAACCTCCAGTTCAACACCCACCGGAACCTATCCACTCACCATCCTCGCTATGTCGATGGGCTCCGTCTCCCAGACCGCCACAGTGAATCTTACGGTCTCAGCAGAACCAGCAGCCGCGGCCCCAACCTTCAGCCCCTCAGGCGGAACCTACACCACAGCACAGTCGGTCACGATCAGCACCACCACCAGCGGGGCCACCATTCGCTACACCACCAACGGCACCGCGCCCAGCGAAACCAACGGCACGATCTACACCGGCCCGGTAGCAATCAGCAGCACCACCACTCTTGAAGCAATCGCCTACGAGAGCGGCTACACAGACAGCTCTGTGACCTCAGCCAACTACACCATCAGCTCAACCACCCTGCCCTCAGGCTGGTCCGACACCGACATCGGCGCGCCCGGCGTCGCGGGCAGCGCGACCTACAGCGGCACCACCTTCACCGTCAACGGCAGTGGCACAGACATCTACAACACCTCCGACCAGTTCAACTACGTCAGCACCGCGGCCAACGGCAACATCACCATCACCGCCCGCGTCGCCTCGCAGACCAACACCAACTCCTGGGCCAAAGCCGGCGTCATGATTCGCGAGACCACCGCCGCCGGTTCCACCTACGTCGGCATCTACATCACACCCGGCAAAGGTGCGAGCCTGCAATACCGTGCCACCACCAATGCCAGCGCCATCAACGGCCCCGAAGTAACCGGCCCAGTCGCGCCGTACTGGGTGCAGCTCACCCGCTCCGGCTCCACCTTCACCGCGTCGATCTCTCCTGACGGCACAACATGGACGCAGGTCGGCACCGAGACCGTAACGATGGCGACCAACGCCACCGCTGGCCTCGCCGTCTGCTCGCACAACAACACCGTGCTCAACACCAGCACCTTCGACAACGTCAACATCACCGCAGCCCCATCCAACGGCCTTCCCATCTCGGCAACAGCCGAGAGCGGCGACGATGGCGGCGGCCACACGGTCGCCATGACCATCGACGGCAACTACAGCACCTACTGGCAATCCACCACCAACGGCAGCAACTCCGCCTACGTCCAGTACGATCTCGGCAGCACGCAGTCCGTCAACTCCGTCAAGATCGCCTGGTATCTCGGCAACACCCGCTCCACATGGTTCGACGTCGACACCTCCACCGACGGCAGCACATGGGCCACAACCCTCAGCGGCGTCAACAGCAGCGGCACAACCACCGCGCTCGAAACCTACAACTTCACCTCCGCCGTCAACGCGCGCTACGTGCGCTACGTCTGCTACGGCACCAACCACGACAACGTCAACGCCATCGCCGAAACGCAGATCTGGTAGAAACGGCGATTGAATGAGGGATGGCGCACCAGCGACATCCCTCATCATTCCTTATCGCAGACAACCGCGCGAGCAATGTTCTACACTCACGCACAAACATGAAGACCGTTCAATCACTTGCACTCACCGCACTCCTCGCACTCACGATCACCGCATGCAAGAGCACTCAGCCCTCCCCGCAAGCTACAAGTCAGCACACATATAGCGCGGCGTCCTCCACCGAAGAGACAGCACCTACCTCACAACAAAACTTCGACTACTATCTACTCAATCTCTCCTGGTCGCCCGAGTTCTGCTACTCGCACCCCAATGCCGTCGAGTGCTCCCAGCACGCCACCTTCGTCCTGCACGGCCTCTGGCCGCAAAACACCAGCGGAGGCTACCCGCAAGACTGCTCCGACGCCCCCGGCCCGCGCAATCCCTCGCAATACTCCGACATCTATCCCGACCCCGGACTGCTCCAGCACGAGTGGCGCACCCACGGCACCTGCTCCGGCCTCGCCCCCGATGCCTTCTTCTCTCTCGCTCGCCAGGCCGTCCACTCTGTAGCCATCCCTGCCGAGCTCACATCGCTCGATCACCAGATCTCGATGCCGCCCGCAGACATCCTCAACCTCTTCACCCAGGCCAACCCATCCATTCCTGCCAGTAGTCTCGTCCTCAGCTGCGGCCATAACTTCCTCACGGCCGTCGAAGTCTGCTTCAGCAAATCGCTCCAGCCCATCGCCTGCGGCCCTGTCCGTTCCTGCCGCGCCAACACGGTCCGCATCCCGCCTCCGCGATAACTGCATCCAACGAACAGAGGCAGCGGGCGGCGAGGCGTATCGTGTGAAATCTCGGTTAATTCCACGCCAAAACCCTTGTAAACACTAGCGCTGCGCTCCTCCGCACGTTCACAATAGCTTCATCCACAAATGGAGGAATGAATGCAGACCAACGCCAGCCGGCCCGCGAAGATGCTTGCCGTCCTTACCGCAGTTGCCCTGACCACCGTCCTTACTGCCTGCAAATCCAGCAGCGGCCCATCCACCGAGAACGTTACGCTCAATGGCGGAGGCAGCACCTTCGTCAATCCGGTTATGTCGCGCTGGACACATGACTTTGCAGCTGCCCACACCGGCACGCAGATTAACTACCAGTCCATCGGTTCCGGGGGCGGTGTTCAGCAGGTCAAAGCCGGTACAGTCGACTTCGGCGCTTCGGACTACCCGCTGACCGACGCCAACCTCGCTGAGATGAAGCCTATGCTGCAGATCCCCGAGACCGCAGGCCCCGTCTGCATCACCTACAACCTCCCCGGCCTCACCAAGCCGCTCCAGCTTTCGGCTGAAGCCATCTCCGGCATCTTCCTAGGCAAAATCACCAGCTGGCAGGATCCCATCCTGAAGAAGGACAACCCCGGCGTCGCCCTCCCCAATATCAAAGTCGTCGTTGCCCACCGCACCGACGGCTCCGGCACCACCGCCGCTTTCACCACCTACCTCTCGGCCGTCTCGCCTGAGTGGTCCACGAAGGTCGGCAAAGGCGGAGCGGTCTCCTGGCCCGTCGGCCTCGGCGGCAAAGGCTCCGAAGGCGTCACCGCGCAGGTTCGCCAGTCCCCTGGCGGCATCGGCTATGTTGAGCTGATCTACGCGCAGCAGAACAACCTCGCAGTCGCCAACGTCCGTAACCAGGCCGGCAACTACATCACGCCCAGCACGGCCAGCACAACCGCAGCCATCGCGGCCTTCGCCGATCAGCTCAACAAAGACCCGCGCGTGCCCATCGTCAACGCTCCCGCCTCCGCGCCCGAAGCCTACCCCATCTCGACCCTGACCTTCCTCATCATCCCGAAGGACGGCACAGACGTGGGCAAGCGCACGATGCTGAAGAAGTTCATCCAGTACATCGTCACCGACGGACAGCTCATCGCATCCCAGCTCAACTACGCTCCACTCCCCGACGGGGTGAAGCAGTATGACCAGCAGCAGCTCAGCCAGATGACCGTCAACGGTCAGCCGGTACAGTAAAACCCTCGACCACGGATTCACACGGATCGATACGGACAAGGCTTTCTAAGCACCAAATCCGTGTTCATCCGCGTGAATCCGTGGTCGTTTTCTTTTTAATCAGTCATCCCACCGCATCTGCCAAAGATGCTCCACCGGTCCGCGCCCCTTCCCCATTGCATGCGCGGCGCGCAACGCACCCGTCACATACTCTTTCGCGCTGCGTGGAGCATCTGCATCGCCCCGCACCAGTCCGCACAGCAACGCGCTCGAAAGCGCGCACCCGGTCCCATGGGTCGAACTGGTCTCCACATGCTCGCCGGACAGCCAGCGCATCCTGCCATCTGCCGTCATCACAAAATCGTCCGGCACCGCGAGATGCCCGCCCGTAGCCATCACGCTCAACCCGCGCACAGCCCGTTGCAACGCCCGCGCCGCCTCCGGTACATCGTCGCGCTCGGCAACACGTCTGCCGGAGAGCATCGCAAGCTCATCCAGATTCGGAGTCACCCAATCCACCAGCGGCAACAGCCGCTCACGCATCAACGCGACGCCATCGGCCTCCAACAGCTCTCTGCCCGAACTCGACCGCAGCACCGGGTCCAGCACAACCGCAACACCCGTCCTGCGAACGCGCTCCAGAAAATCCGCGACAGCCACTACATTCGCCGCCGTCGCCAGCATCCCAATCTTGATCCCTGCCGCAGGCAGATCGTCCCACAGGCAATCCAGCGTCTCCCGCACCACCTCGGCCTTGACCGGATGCATACCGCGCACCCCCACAGTAGACTGCACCGTCAACCCTGTAATGCAAGAAGTCCCAAACAACCCATGCGCGCGAAACACCATCAGGTCCGCCGTAATTCCAGCACCCGACGAGGGATCAAACCCCGCAATCGTCAAAACCGTCTTCATCCACTCGATTATCACCCACTCGCAAACACGTCTCCCCTATGTCGGTCATTCTGAGCGCAGCGAAGAACCCCAGCATTGTGCCCAAAGCTCCACGTGTCTCGATGAAGACCACCACTGCGTTATCTGCCCCACACCCGCTAAACTAAAAGCGTGACCTCAAGATTCGACCCCAAAGACCACCTCATCGTAGCCCTCGACTTCCCCGATGCCCGCCAGGCCCTCGATCTCGTCGACTCACTCGGCGACGCCTGCCAGTGGTTCAAGGTCGGCCTCGAACTCTACTTCGCCGCCGGCAACCGCCTCATCGAAGACCTCCGCAACCGCGGCTTCGACGTCTTCCTCGACCTCAAGCTCCACGACATCCCCAACACCGTCGCCAGCGCCGTCCGCACCGCCACCGCCGCAGGAGCATCGCTGCTGACCATCCACGCCTGCGGAGGCGCCGCCATGATGACCGCTGCCGCTCAGGCAGCCACTGCGCCCGGCTCGCCGCGCCTGCTCGCCGTCACCGTTCTCACCAGCATGGACTCGGTCGAGCTCGCCGGCATAGGCATCCCGGACACTCCCGCCGTGCAAGCACTCCGCCTGGCCAAACTCGCCCACTCGTGCGGCATCGACGGCATGGTCTGCTCACCTGAAGAAGTCGCCACCCTGCGCTCCGAACTCGGCCAGGACGCCCTGCTCGTCATCCCTGGTATCCGCCCCGCAGGAGCAGCCCTGAACGACCAGAAACGCGTCGCTACGCCCGAATCAGCCATGGCCGCAGGAGCATCCATGCTCGTCGTCGGCCGTCCCATCACCCGCGCCGCCAGCCCCATTCGGGCCGCCCGCGCCATCCTCGACGAGATCACCGCCGGAGCACCCACAACGTGAAACGGCCACGGATTCACGCGAAATTCACGAGATGAAAATCAATCCGTGAGATCTGCACAAATCCGTGGCCGTCTTGTCTGATTCCTACTGCCTGTTCCCGACGTTCTGCTTCTCCGCCACGACATTGCTGTCGCTCAGACGCAGCGCCAGCGCCTTGGCCGATCCTCCGCTCTGCTGAAACTCGCTCAGGTCCAACTCAGCCACATCGTAGCCAAGACGCCTCAGCCGACTAGCCAGGTCCGTCCCGACCTTGCCCATCAGGATGCGGTCGCCAATGTTGATCACGTTGCAGGCAAACTGCGTCGCCTCGTGCTCATTGACCACAATGCGCTTCTCCGCCGGATACGCCGCCTCAATCTTCTTGATCGAAGCCGCGTCAAACGCCTCCGCGAAGTACATCACATGCCCCAGGCCCAACGGCGCAAAGCACATATCCAGATGGAAGAACCTCGGGTCCATCAGGTGCAGCGAAGTCACGCCAACATGCCACGCATCTGCAACATGCTTATGGCTCTGCTTGCACGTCCTGACGCCATGCGCAGCCCAAAGATGCTGCCCCTTCTCGTCAAAAAGCGCATCGCCTTCGCCCTCGAAGGAAGTCTCCCGCGGCGTCTCCCACAGCAGGAAGCCAGCATCCTGCAACCACTTACGCAGATGCTGTTCCTCGGGCTCGCGCTGCTTGTGCGCAAAGCTCGAAATGGCTGCGACCCCATGCTGCACCAGCGCCGCGTGGGCCACAAACACCATGTCAGGCGACCCCTTCCGAGCCGGCAACAGCCGCACGTCAGCGATCTGCTGTAGATGCTGATACAGGTTCTTCCACTGCGCAAACACCACATCGCGCGCAGGCTGATGAAGATTTCCCGCCATCCAGGGGTTAATGACGTAGTTAACGTCATACCACTCCGGAGGACACATCAGGTAGGTTGGTTTGTCGAAATGGGGAAGTGGAGCAAAGGTTGAAGCGAGGGAAGAAGCTGTACTGCAGGTGGTATTCATAAAAGCCGTTTTCCTACTTTCCGGTCTAGAGTCTGCCCCTCCCAATAGGCCTTAGTCAAGTCCGGCACTAATGATTTTCTGTACAACTTTGGTTCGGCCTACCACATTCGGAATACAGTTGACAACCGCATGAAAACCAAATGAATTGCCAGCAAAAAAGCCCCATTCCTGGGGCTCTTTCACCGCTGCATCTTGCAGCTCTCAAATCAGTTGATGAAAATTGATCGACACCGAAAAACAGCATCAGCGGCACCGTTACAGCTTCTCGTAAAAATCACAAGCCGAGCACGAGATATACACCCCACCCGGAACACCGCGCTCGCGGTCCTTCACGCGCTTGACGATGCGCGTCGGCTTGGAGCACTTCGGACAATCCGTGCTCTTCTGCGTATCCATGACTTTCTTGCGGTCACCAGTCTTGGCAATCTTTGCCATAATCCCTCATCTCCCTGTTTCAGATAGTGCGGCCCGTGCGCGCGAATCGAACTTCTCAAGGGTTGTCGCGGAAAGCCACAACGAAACCACGGCGAGAAAGACTGCGATTGAGAGCCTCTTAACAGTCTACACGACCACAGCCCTGAGGGGTACGCTGCCTGCATGTGCGGAAAAGCCCCCATGCAGCCACCTGCCTGTTCATGAGAAAATCCCTCACATGAACGACTTCATCCCCAAAGCTCCCACGCAAAAGATCGGCGGACTCGGCCCCAAGGCGGCCCGGCTCCAGGCCCTGCGCGAAAAAGCCGCCAAGCTCAACGACTCGGCCAAGAGTACCCACGCCGACTCCGGGCCTTCAGCCAAGGCCAGCAAGGCCCCTGCAAAGAAGACCGCATTCCAGCGCAAAGCCACCTAGCCGCAAGTCCGGCTTGTAGCAAATCATGAATCCGGGTGCCCCATCTTCGCGGCAGTTTATCGCCGCTAAGGTGGGGTTCTTATCAGGCCACAAGCCTACCGCCAGCTCACCGCCAGGTGCCATCGCAGGTCCCGCGCCCTGGTCTTCTCCAGCACCACCGCATACTCCATCAGCTCCGCGAGCACCTGTTCTCCCTCGCTCCCCAACTGCTGCGGCTCATGCTGCAAGGTGTCCACCAGCGCCAGCACCGTCCTTAACCCGTCCGCGGGGGAATACCACTGCGGCGGAGGCAGCCGGCGAATCAGGTCCTTGTCTCCCGCACCTTCTTCAATCAGCAGCGACATCGAGTTCTCATCTGCCGAAAAGAACTCAATCAGCGGCTTCACCCCTAGCTTAAGCGCCAGCCGTTCCAGCGCATCCTCATGCCGCGCCATCGAGCGCCCATTCACAAAAATATCGAACCCAGGGTCATCACCCTCAACCACGATGTACATCGAAGCAGCCATGACTGAAAGTTTATCCCCACCACACGGATCGGAAAAAGTATCAGCGCAGAGACAGGACCTCGCTTTTGTCATCACACCGCAACATCAACAGCAGCGCGGCGCCGCATGTCAGCAAAGCAATTCCGCAACCCATCCTGATCGTGAATCGCGGCGTCCACAGAACAAAACCTACGGCCAGCACCAGCAAAGGGACAATCAAATAACGAGCGGCAAATCGCACGGGACGCATCTCACGCAAAAGCCACACCGTCAGCAGCGTACTCACCGCGCCAGAAACCAATATCCACGCTCCCGGCAGGCCACCGAAGCCCTGACCGCCGTGCCCACACAGCAACAAACCCAGCCCAGGTGGAAGACACACCGCCGCAGTCGCCTCCGCAAAGCCAACACCCTGAAGAGCCTTATGCAGCCAGACACTCAAAGCAGCGATCAGCAGCACTGTGACGATCAAACCACCAAACGGAATCCAACCGGCAGTGTCCGCAGGCATTTCAAGCGGAAGCAATAACAGCAGACCACCAAGACCGGCCAGCGAAGGAAGCAGCAACCGCATGGTGTCGTCTCGAGACAGCGATTCGATCACCACCACCGCAACCGGGATCGCGGAGAACCCTGCCACACCGATCGTATCCGTCAGTCTCGAAGTCACCCCGGCAAAGAACAGCGCCGGAACGCCGAAGAATCCGAGCCCACCGACGGCCAGCAAGAGCCGACTGCGCCATTTCAACCTGGCGCGGCCTCCGTTCCAGATCAGCGCACAAAGACCAGCTCCGGTCCCAACAGCTGCAAGTTCCACCCCTTGGCGTCGAACGCCGCTCCATGCATCGCCGCCTGAAAAAGCAACCAACGACGCACACGCAGAGAGCGCGCAGAGAACCGCGAATGCCAGCCAGACTCTCCAACTCATCGCCTCATCCCGCTCTCCATTCCATCTACCCGCAAAGCAAAGAGGCCGCGCACCTGCGCGACCTCTTTTTCATTTATGCTACTGCCTTACCGGTTGCCGCCGCCCTGCGGAGCGCCCGGCCCCTTGCGGCCACGACGACGCCGTCCACCACGACGATTACCCTGACCACCCGGACGGCCTTGCCCCTGGCCCTGTCCGCCAGCCGGCACTGGAGCCTCGGCGCGGTTGAAGTTCGGCTCATCCTCGGCCTCATCTCCCTCCTCGTCGAAGTCCTCCTCGTCCTCGCCGTCGACTTCCTCTGCATCAGCCGCGTGTCCGCCACGCGTCTGCGGAGCAGCCTCCGCGCCATTGCCATTCGGAGCAGCCGCACCAACTTCCGGCAACCCAAGCTTGGCTCGCTGCTCACGCAACACTGCCTTGCGCGACAGCTTGATGCGGTTGCCTTCAATCGCCAGCACCTTCACCAGAATCTGATCGCCCTCGCGCAGTTCGTCCTTCACTTCCTTCACGCGATGCTCTGCAATCTCCGAGACGTGCAGCAAGCCATCGGTACCGGGGAAGATCTCAACAAACGCACCGAACTCCGCAATCCGCACTACCTTACCGAGGTAGGTCTTCCCAACCTCAGGCACAGCCGTGATGTCGCCTATCATCTGCAGCGCGCGCGCCAGACCATCCGCATCGCTCGAAGCCACATTCACGCGGCCCGTATCGTCCACGTCGATCTTTACGCCCGTCGCATCGATGATTCCGCGAATCACCTTGCCGCCCGGCCCGATCAGATCGCGAATCTTATCCGTCGGAATCTGTAGCGTATGAATCCGCGGAGCAAACTGCGACTTCTCCTTGCTCGCACCCGCGATCACCGCATCCATCTTGTCCAGCAGGAATAGCCGTCCCTTGCGCGCCTGCTCCAGCGCCTCGCGCATAATCTGCGGCGTAATCCCCATGATCTTGATGTCCATCTGGAGCGCCGTAATCCCATTGCGCGTACCGGCAACCTTGAAGTCCATGTCCCCGTAGTGATCTTCCGCACCAGCAATATCGGTCAGAACAGCGTACTTGTCGCCCTCCTTCACCAACCCCATCGCCACGCCGGCAACCGAGCCCTTCAGCTCAATGCCCGCCTGCATCAGCGACAGCGACGCACCGCACACCGTCGCCATCGACGACGACCCATTCGACTCCAGAATGTCCGACACCACCCGCAGCGTATACGGAGACTGCGTCTCATCAGGCAGCACCGCCTCAATCGCCCGCGAAGCCAGCGCACCGTGTCCAATCTCGCGGCGACCCACGCCGCTCATCCTGCCCACTTCACCCACCGAGAACGGCGGGAAGTTGTAGTGCAGCATGAACCGTCGCTTGACCTCGCCCTCGTAGCTCTCCAGCCGCTGCGCATCGTCCGTCGTGCCCAGCGTGGCCGATACCAGCGCCTGCGTCTCGCCACGTGTAAACACCGCCGACCCGTGCACTCGCGGCAGCACGCCTACTTCAATCGAGATCGGACGAATCTCATCGAACGCGCGATGATCCGGACGAATCCGCTCATTCAGCACCTGCTCGCGGAAGATGTTCTCGCGCAGAATCTCGTAGTACTTGCCAAGCTTCTTGAGCGCGGCCGTGTCCTCCGGCGCAATCTCCGCCTTCAGCTCGTCCTTCAGCTCCTTCACCTTCGCGTAGCTCTCAAACTTCGGATGCTTCTTCGTATCCAGCGCATCCTTCAGCCGCGCGCCAATCTTCGCAGTCAGAGCGGCCAGATATTCCTTATCGATCTCGACCGCCGTCACCAGCCGCTTCTGCTTGCCCGCGCGCGCAACCAGGTCTTCAATCGCTACACAGATCTTTTTGATCTCCGTGTGCGCAAACTCAATCGCGTCCACCACGCGCTCTTCAGCCACTTCATTCGCGCCCGACTCAATCATCACAATGCCGTCCTTCGTGCCGACGACCATGATGTTCAGCTTGCTCTTCGCACGCTCCGTATATGTCGGGTTCACGATGAACTGGTCATCGACCAATCCAATCCGCACCGCGCCCACCGGCCCGTGGAACGGGATATCGCTCAGCGCCAGCGCGCAGCTCGCGCCGTTGATGCCCAGCACATCGGGGTCATTCTCCTTGTCCGCCGAGTACACAAACGCAACCACCTGCGTCTCATTGCGGAACGCCTCCGGAAACAGCGGACGAATCGGGCGATCGATCTGACGGCTCGTCAGGATCTCCTTCTCGCTCGGCCTTCCCTCACGCTTGATGAACCCGCCCGGAATGCGTCCACCCGCATAGGTGAACTCGCGGTACTCCACGGTCAGCGGGAAGAAGTCGATGCCTTCCTTCGGCTCAGGCGAAGCCACAGCCGTCGAAAGCACCACATTGTCGCCGCTCGAAACCAGCGCTGCGCCGGAGGCCTGCTTGGCCAACCGTCCCGTCTCAAATTTAATCTGCCTGCCACCAGCAAGCTCTACTGTCACGTCCTGTTTCATATCGTCTCTCTTTTCTATCGTTCGTCTTTAAGCTTGTGTCGCGCCGTCACTCTGGCGGGCGCGAAAAAAGCGCAACCCGGCGTGGCCACTATCTGGCCGCCAGACTGCGCTCGTTGAAAATTGAATGTTGTGGCATGGATCCATCGTCGCCGAAGCTCGAAACCAGGCAGCACAACACTGGGCCCGCCATTGTCAGCGACTCCAGCCACAAGACCCGCTTAGGTCTTGCACGAAGTTCGCCGCCAGATAAGGTCGGGCCATGTGTGCTTCCATGCTGTAACGGTGCTCCGGACAGGATGCTCGGGGTTACTTGCGGATTCCCAGTTTGCCGATGACCTCACGATACCGGTCAGCGTCATTCCGCTTCAGGTAGTCGAGCAGACGGCGACGCTTGCTCACCAGCATCAGCAAGCCGCGGCGCGATCCGTGGTCCTTCTTGTGTTCCTTGAAGTGCTCGGTCAACTGTCCGATGCGCTCGCTCAAAATGGCGATCTGCACCTCCGGACTTCCCGTGTCCGAATCATGCGTGCGAAATTTTTCAATAATGTCGGTCTTCTTGGCGGGTGCTAGCACAGCGGTTCCTACTCCTGATCTCTTCTAATCACTCTCGTGTTCTAACTAGAATAGCATCGCTTCCGCGCACACGGCAATAAATCCAGACGCAAACATTTCCAGCACAATCAAACATTTGCGCCTCATCGTTGAACACCGCAGGCATACCATCTCACCTTGAATTGCCATCCTGTGCGAAGCCGCAGAACGAGCTGACAGTCAGCTCTTTCGCTAACTTGCTAACTCGCTGACTCTTCACCCCACATTCGTCCGCAAAAACTCAAGCGTCCGCTCCCGCGCCAGCTTCGCCGCCGCCTCACGATACTTCGCCGGGTCCGCGGCGCGGTTGAACGCATGGTCCGCGCCCTTGTAAATAAACACCTCCACCTCAGGATGCGCCTTCTTCACCGGCTCCACCTGCTCCGGCCCAATATGCGAGTCATCGGCGCCAATATGAATCATCACCGGGCAGCTCGGCTCCTCCGACGCATACTTCCCAATTCCGCCGGGGTAGTAGCACACGCAGCAGGCCGGCTGCACCTTCAGCGTCTCGCCGCGCGTCGCCGTCACCCAGCTCATCAACCCGCCATAGCAATACCCAATCACGCCAATCGCATTACCAACCGTCTTCCTGGCAAACTCAAACGCCGCCGCAACGTCCTTCATCTGCACCTCAGGATTGAGCTTCCCATAAAGCTCATACGCCTTCTTCGAATCCTCGCCCGTATACTGCAACTCCAACCCACGCTCAAACCGGTCAAACAACGCCGGAGCGACCACCAGATACCCATCCTTCGCATACCCATCCGCCACACCGCGAATATGCGAATTGATCCCGAAGATCTCCTGCACCAGCACCACCGCACCCCTCGGCGCGCCCGCAGGATGCGCAACGTACGCCTCCAGCTCATGCCCATCCACAGCCGTTAACTTCACCCGCTCGCTCATCGTTCCATCCTCTCTTTGCTAGTCTCCATCTCTACTGCCCAACCAACGCCGTTGCCGTTGTCTTTGCTGTTGTCGTTGCCTTGCCGTTGTCTTTGCCTTTGCCGTTGCTGTTGTCGTTGTCATTATTCCTGAGATAGGCCCGGACTTCAGTCCGGGCACACCAGCCAAAAAAAAACAGGGGCTTTAGCCCCTGGGACTACTCCCTCCGCTCCGGCTCCGCATACTGCTTCATCTCGCCGGTCCAACGCAGAAACCGCATCACCTGCCGCTTCTCTTTCCAGAACATCTCCCAGAAATCCTTCAGCTCCACCGACTCAGCCCACTTCCCCGAGTAAGTCTCCAGCCGCCAGCGCAGGTACTTGCTCCGCCACGGCCGCAGTCGATCGCCCCGCGTCGCGTTCCACAAAAATCGAATGCTCTCAATCATCTCCAAACCAGTATAAGAGGCGCACGAAGGCGGCAATGAAATCCCCGTTCCATTCAGATGCAGGATTTTAGGTAAAGAGGTGCAACGCAGAGATCACACCCTACGATGGCTGCTGCATCCGCTGCCCCGGCGCAACCGGCGGCGCGCCTATCTGCGGATTGCTCTGCGGATTACCCTGCTGCGGCGGCCCCATCGTCGGCCCCGTCTGCGACGCCGGCAGGTCCACATCCGGTGCACTTGGCGGCGCAGGAATCGGCTGTGCTGTAGGCTGCTTGTCCGTGCTGTTCGGGAACTGCACCTTGCCCTCGCCGCCAGCCGGAATCGGCTCACCCGGCTTGCGCAACGTGGGCGGGGCCTGCCGCCCTGAGCCCGGCTGCTGATCGCCCAGCGAAATCTCCCGCGTCGGCGGTCCAGGATTGTATCCGCCCATCTCATCCTGATCGTGAACCTCAAGCGGCTTGCCCAGCGCCGCAATCTCCACGCGCGTCACACGATCTCCCTGAAACCGGATGAAGCGCACCGTCTGCGGCACATGCCCGTATATCCAATCCTCATGTATCGGAGCATTCGGATCGCCATTCTCATGTTCGCGGACTTTGTTCTCCGGCTCGCCCAGCGCCGCCAGCACCATGCGCTGGTTCATCCCCACCAACACCTTGTGCTCTTCAATCGAAGTCTTCACCAGCGGCGGCAGCGTATCCGCGTATGCCTCCGCCGAGTTCTTCACCCCAAAATCAATCACCGGCGCCAGCAACGACTTCACCTCTGGAGCCGAAATCGCAGGAATATATCCCGGAAAGACCAGCGTAATCCGCGACCCCGTCGCCTGGTCCATGATCGTCTGTCCCACTACATTGCTGTCGTTCAGTTGAACGTGCCGCAGAAAACGGTGCTTCACATAAGGCCCGCCGTTCAGGTCCAGAATGATGCGGTCACCCTTGAACTCCATGCTGGTAATCATCACGCGGCCGCCCAACTCAACCGCCTGCCCCTTCGTGTAGAGCAGTTGCCTGTACTCAGTCGGCCCCGGCGACAACGGCCCATTCGCATCCAGCTTCATCGCCGCCGTCACCGGCAGCGCTATATGCGCGAAGCCCTGCTCATCTTCCAGATTGCGAACCAGCTCTCTCCGTCCAAGCTCCGTCAGCTTGTCTTTCGAGAGAGGAACATGCGTGGGAGTAAAGCTCGTCTTGATTCCATCCGTAGCGGACGCTTCGCCCACAACAAACACCTGAGCCCTCGCCGCAGTTGCGCTGAGAGCCAGCACCACAACCACCAGAGACCATGTGCGCAGTGCCATACAAGCACCTCACGGATACCAACAGCTTGCGCCTTCTCTTCTCTTTTGACAAGTGCCCGCCAGCCACACTCAGTCAATTAAGTTTCATGCCATGCGTTCGCTCTCATATTTCCCGGGTGCCTCAAGACGCAGCGGCGGGGGTAGGGTCTACTTCGTCTCATCCGTCGGCGGAGGCCCACTTGGCGCAGGCAGAATCTGCACCAGCCCACCCGGCCTCGCCTGCTCTTCCATCGCCGCATGCACCGCAGGAGGCTTCGCCTCCATCGGATACCCGCCCGGCACCGGAGCCTCATACGTGTAGTGCCACGCATAGTCACGCGTCGCCCGCACCAGCACCGCCATCGCGACCACCAGCACCACCCCCGTCAGCAACGCAGCCTCCGGCCCGTAATCGCCGCCCGTCAGCCACTCACGCCCAATCGCCCGCGTCTGCACCACGGTCGAAAACGTCACCAGCCCGCTCACCGGAAGCCCGAACAGCACTCCCATGCTCGCGTTCCACCCAAAATGCAGCCCCCACGGCAGCCACAACCCACGCGTCCGCAGCCACGCAATCGAAAGCAGCACGCCCGCCAGCATCGTAATCAGCGTGCTGATCCACGTAGCATCGGGGTTCAGCAGATGCATCGCGCCAAACAGAAACGCCATGACGATCGTCGCCTTCACCGGCCCGATCGCTTCAATCAAACGCCTGAAAGGAAATCCTCGAAACGCAACCTCTTCGGCCAGCGCCGCGGCGGCCAGCGTCAACAGGTTGATGATCGCCAGCTCATACGAACGAAACCCCGTCCAGAACCGCACATGCAACGCTCCAGCCAGCGCCATCGGCAGCACCGCCACTGCGACCGCTCCCCAGCCAATCGCAGCGCCAACGGCCCACTCCCTGCGCGAAGTCGCACGCCGCGGCAACCCCAGCACCTCTCGCGCAGTCGCGGAGCCAAGTGAAATCGCCTGCAGCAACGAAAATCCCACCCACAGCAAAAACACGAAGAAGAGCGCACTCAGCAGATATCGCTCCGCTCCCATGTCGAATGCCATCGAGATGCCGCTGGCCGCGCGCGCCGCCAGCCCCTGCGCCGCCAGCACCCACGCCACCGACGTGATGAACAGCGCAAACTGAAACACGCGCCCCGTACGCTCCCGTGGTGTCGAATCAAACGCCTGCAAGTATCGCCGCTCCAGGACAGCGCACGAAGCATTGTGTCTTATCGCTTCGAGTGCGCCGCTTTATTTTGTCCACTCCCGCATCGCCCGCAATATCTCGGTCTGTCATTCTGACCGTGAGCAACGCGAAGCGAAGAACCCCCGCATTTTGCTCGGAGCCGCAACCATCCTGCCCCCTGCAACAACTAAACGACGTTATAAAACTGCGCTATATTGCGGAACTTCCTGTACCGCCGCTCCAGCAGCTCATCGAGCGAAAGCGCCCGCAGCTCGCCCATGTGATAGCGCAGCTTCTCATCCACAATCGCCATCGCCGCTGCCGGATCGTTGTGCGAGCCGCCCTCAGGCTCAGGCAACACGTCGTCCACGCAGCCGAGCTGCCGCACGCTGTCCGCCGTGTACTTCAGGGCCGACGCGGCATGCTGCTTCTTCCCCGCGTCCTTCCACATAATCGACGCGCATCCCTCCGGCGAGATCACCGAATAGATCGCGTTCTCGAGCATCAACACCTTGTCCGCCACGGCCAACGCCAGAGCGCCGCCCGAGCCGCCCTCGCCCGTAATCGTCGCAATCGTCGGCACTCGCAGCCGCGACATCTCTAGCAGGTTCCGCGCAATCGCCTCGCCCTGCCCGCGCTCCTCTGCGCCAATCCCCGGGTTCGCGCCCGCAAGATCAATGAACGTAAAGATCGGCCGCCCAAACTTCTCAGCAATCTTCATCGCACGCATCGCCTTGCGATAGCCCTCGGGATCGGGGCTGCCAAACTTGCGCGCCACACGCTCCTTCAGCGTGCGGCCCTTCAGGTTGCCGACCACCATCACCGGCTCGCCATGAAAATACGCCATGCCGCAGCTCATGGCCGCGTCGTCGCCAAACGCGCGGTCGCCGTGGATCTCGCTGAAGTCGGTAAACAGTGCCTCGATAAAGTCCATCGGATAAGGGCGCTGCGGGTGCCGCGCCAGCTCCGTCTTGACCCACGCCTCGGGAGGCGGTTCCTCGACGTGCTGGGAATGAGTATGTCTGCCTGCTTCGTGTTCAGCCATAATTATCGTATAGAGTCGTTCGTGCACCTACGATTGTACCGGCATTTCCCGATTGAGGTCAGACGCTTCCACTCAAAAGCATCGGCATCCGCTCCGATGAAAGCTGTCATCCTTCGCCGCAGCCGGAGGACCTGCTTTGCATCTCCATTTCGTAGACACTTTTGCTTTTGCACAGCGAAGCGGAGGAATCTGCTGTTCCTTCACCCGCCACAAACGTACGGGTGCCCCATCCATCGCGGCTTCATGCGATGGGTGGGAAAGCAAACACTCGCTCACCCATCGTCCATCACTCCATCACCCGCACACTCCCTCGCCCCACCAGCTCCTCCACGCGATCAATAAACAACCGGTCCGCCGCCACTGTCACTCCCTGCGGCTCCAGCACCGCACAGAACTCCCCCGGCTCCTCCAGGTCCAGCAGCAGCTTCCCCTTACCCGGAGCCCCCGCCAGAATTGCATGCAGCTTCTCCAGCAGCGCCGTATCCGGCGAGTGCAGCGGCACCTTGATCCGCAGCGCATCCGGCAGCTTGATCTTCACATCCTCCAGCGCCTGAATCGCCGACACCGCCAGCTTCGGAGCCGAATCCTCCTCACCCCGCAACGCCCCACGCACCAGCACCGGCACATCGATCTTCAGCTTCTCCGCCAGCTTCTCGTAGCTCTGCGGAAACACAATCAACTCAATCTTGCCCGTCGTATCTTCCAAACCAGCCTGCGCATAAAGCTCGCCCGACCGCTTCGACTTCGCCACCTTCAGCCCCGTAATCACGCCGGCAATCTGAATCTCATTCTGCGGCTCCTCGCCACGCCGCCGAAACGTCTGCGGCTCAGGCTTCATCTCGCACGCCGTAGCCGTATCGACCACCTTCAAATTCCGCAGCTTCTCCCGATACTTATCCATCGGATGCCCCGACACAAAGAACCCAAGCACCTCTTTCTCGTGCTGCAACCGCGTATGCTCGTCCCAGTCCGCAACGCTCGGCAACGCATCATCCTGCGCGCCCGCCGCCGGACCTGCATCGTCAAAGATCCCAAACAACCCGCTCTGCCCCGCGGCCTCGTCCTTTTGAGCCTTCTGCGCGCGCTCCATCGCCTTATCGAGAGCCACGGTCAGTTGCCCACGCCCGCCAAAGCTATCCATCGCGCCAGCCTTAATCAGCGACTCGATCACGCGCTTGTTCATCAGCCGCAGATCGACCTTCTCGCAGAACTCCCACAGGCTCTTGAACCCCTGCCGCCCCTCCGCCTGCAGCGCCGCACGCGCCGCAATAATCGACTCAATCGCGTTGTGCCCGACGTTCTTGATCGCGGCCAGCCCAAACCCAATCGCATCACCCACCGGCGTGAAGTTCGCAAACGACGCCTGTACATTCGGCGGCACGACGGCGATGTTCATCTCGCGGCATTCGGAAATATATTTGACGACATTCTCCGGCTTCGAGGTTTCACTCGTCAGCAGCGCCGCCATAAACTCCACCGGATAATGCGTCTTCAGCCAGGCCGTGTGATACGCCAGCAGCGCATAAGCCGCCGAGTGCGACTTGTTAAACCCGTACCCCGCAAACTGCTCCATCAAATCAAACAGCGCCCCGGCCCTGTCCTTCGCAAATCCCTTCGCAACCGCGCCGGCCATAAACGTATCGCGCTGCTTCGCCATCTCCGCAGGGTCTTTCTTACCCATCGCGCGCCGCAACAAGTCCGCGCCGCCCAGCGAATATCCGCCAATCACCGAGCTGATCTGCATCACCTGCTCCTGATACACAATCACGCCCAGCGTCTCACGCAGAATCGGCTCCAGCTCCGGAAACATATACTCCACCGCCCGCCGGCCCCACTTCCGCTCAATGAAGTCATCAATCATGCCGCCCTGAATCGGCCCCGGCCGATACAGCGCATTCAAAGCGGTCAGGTCTTCCACCGTCGTCGGCTTATACCGCCGCAACACATCCCGCATCCCGCCCGACTCAAACTGAAACACGCCCGAGGTCAGCGCGCGATGAAACACCTGCTCATACGTCTTCTCGTCATCCAGCGGCACCGTAGCCATATCCAGCGCCTCGCCGCGATTCTGCTGAATCAGCTTCAAGCAGTCATCGATCACCGTCAGCGTCGTCAGGCCCAGAAAGTCCATCTTCAGCAGGCCCATCTTCTCGACGGCCTTCATGTCATACGCCGTGACGACAGCATCGTCCTTCGTGCGCGTCACCGGCACCAGCTCCGTCAGCGGCTCCGGAGCGATCACCACGCCCGCCGCGTGAACGCCCGCCCCGCGAATCAATCCCTCCAGCCTGATCGCGGCATCGATCACTTCCTTCACCTTCGCGTCGCCGTCATAAGCTTGCCCCAGCATCGGCGAATCCTTCATCGCCTGCTCAATCGTGATTCCAATCGTCGTCGGAATCATCTTCGCAATGCGGTCCACCTCGCCGTACGGCATATCCAGCGCGCGTCCTACGTCCTTGATCGCAGCCTTCGCCGCCATCGTATTGAACGTAATGATCTGCGCCACTTGGTCTTCACCGTACTTGCGCTTGACGTAATCAATCACCTCGCCGCGCCGGTTCATGCAGAAGTCGATATCGATATCCGGCATCGACACGCGCTCCGGATTCAGAAACCGCTCAAACAGCAGCTCATTCTGCAGCGGGTCAATGTCCGTGATCTCCATCACGTACGCCACCAGCGACCCCGCCGCCGAACCACGCCCCGGCCCTACCGGAATCCCCTGCTCCTTCGCATACCGGATGAAGTCCCACACGATCATGAAGTAGCCCGGAAACTTCATCTGCTTAATGCAATCGAGCTCCCGCTCCAGCCGCGCATGGTAGTCCGCAACCGACTTCCGCCGCAGCCCGCGCGACTCCAGGTGCGCCACAGCCGTCTCCAGCCGCTTCTTCAAACCCTCCCGGCACACGTGCTCGAAGTAGCTTTCAAGCGTGTAACCCTCCGGCACCTCAAACACCGGAAACGAGTTCTTCACCTTCGACATCTTCAGATTGCAGCGGTCAACAAACTGCATCGTCCGCGTGCAGACCTCAGGGTTTTCCGCAAACGTCCGATGCATCTCCTCCGCACTCTTGATGTAAAACTCCTGCGTGTCGAACTTGAACCGGTTCGGATCGTTCATCGACCCGGCCGTCTGCACGCACAGCAAAATCTCATGCGCCTTGCTGTCGTCATTCGCCACATAGTGGCTATCGTTCGTCGCAATCAGCGGAATATCCAGTTCGCGTTCCAGCTTGAAGAGCGCGTCGCAAACACCTTTATCCGGTTGCAACCCGTGGTCCTGAATCTCAAGAAAATAATTCCCCTTGCCAAACAGGTCCTGATAAAACCCAGCCGTCTTCTTCGCCTCTTCGTACTTGCCCGCCATCAGGTACTGATTCAGCTCACCCGCAAGGCATCCGGAAAAACCGATCAACCCCTCCGTATGCTTCGCCAGAAACTCCTTCGACACCCTCGGCTTGCGATAAAACCCATGCAGCGCCGCCTCGCTCGTCAGCCGCACCAGGTTGCGATAGCCCTCTTCGCTCTCAGCCAGCACAAGAAAGTGGTTATACCCATCGGCCAGCTCACGATGGTTCGCTGTCTTTGAGATGTAAAGCTCGCACCCCAGAATCGGCTTCAGGTTCTTCTTCTGCATCGCATCGAAGAAGTGCACCGCGCCAAAGATATTGCCATGGTCGGTAATGGCCGCCGCCGTCTGGCCAATCTTGCTGACGTGCGCCGCCAGCTTGTCCACATCGCAGGCCCCGTCGAGTAGTGAATAATCCGAATGAAGATGAAGATGGGTAAACTCAGCCGCCATAACCCCCAGTGTAGAACCGCACGGCAGAGGAAAACGCGGTACGAAATTACCTGCCGCTCTCGAGTGGCGGCAGCCGCTTTCTCGTTTTGTCCTCTATCTCCCGTACCATGAAGAAGTGGCATCCACCGGGCCCATCGCCGTGCAGTCGCCAGCCTCCGCTCCGGCAAGCCGCACACACGAGGTCGGCATACAAACCGACAAGTGGCTCCGATGGATGATCTCCATCGCCGTCATGACCGCCGCCATGATGGAGCTGGTCGACACCTCCGCCGTCAACGTCAGCCTTCCCTACATCGCCGGCAACCTCTCCGCATCCGTCGACGAAGCCACCTGGGTGCTGACCTCGTACCTCGTCGCCAACGCCATCATCCTCCCACTCTCCGGCTGGCTGTCGAACCACTTCGGGCGCCGCCGCCTGGTCATGATGAGCATCGTCGGATTCACCGTATCCAGCATCCTCTGCGGCCTCGCGCCAACGTTGCCCGCGCTCATCTTCTTCCGCGTGCTGCAAGGAGCGTCAGGAGGCTCGCTCCAGCCCACCACCCGCGCCATCATGCTCGAAGCCTTTCCCCGCGAACAGCGCGGCCAGGCGATGGCCTTCTGGGGATTCGGCATCGTCATCGCGCCCATCGTCGCACCTGTGCTGGGCGGCTGGCTCACCACCGACTTCTCATGGCGCTGGATCTTCTTCGTCAACATACCCATCAGCCTGCTCAGCCTCTTTCTCGTGTGGACCTACGTCTTCGACCCGCCCTACATTCGCCGCGCAACCAGCCGCATCGACTACTGGGGCATCGGCCTGCTCGCCATCGGCATCGCCGCGCTCCAGATCGTCTTCGACAAAGGCCAGGAAGACGACTGGTTCGGCTCCCACTTCATCGTCACGATGAGCATCATCGCCGTCGTCGCGCTCGTAGCCTTCACCCTCTGGGAGCTGCACACAAAAGACGCCGTCGTGCACTTCCACCTCTTCCGCTACCGCACCTTCGCCACCGGAACCTGCCTTTCGATGGTTCTCTTCTTCTCGCTCTACGGCAGCATCGTCCTGCTACCGCTCTTCATGCAGGAACTCCTCGGCTTCCCGGCCATCACCGCAGGCGCATGGAATGCGCCCCGAGGCATCGCCACCCTCGCCATGATGCCTGTCGCCGCCTGGGTCATCGGCCGACGCTGGGACATGCGCGCCCTCCTGAGCTTCGGCCTCGCCATGTCAGCCATCGGCGCGCTCATGTTCTCGTACCTGAATATGAACGCAGGCACCTGGAGCTTCTTCTGGCCTGAAGTAGTCATGGGCGCCGGACTCTCTTTCATGTTCGTCCCTCTGGCAACCATCACGGTCGACCCCATCCCGCAACAGGAGATGGGCTACGCAACCAGCCTCATTGCCCTTGCCCGCAACCTCGGTGCCGGCATCGGCATCTCCGTCTTCGCGGCATTCGAGGCGCGGCGCGAACAACTCCACCAGCTCCGCCTGTCCTCCACGATGACCGAAGAGCAAGGCCTGCCCGCCCGCATGGTCCAGCAGCTCGGGACCTATCTGAGCCATCACACCGGAAGCACCTCAGGAGCAGCGCACGGAGCAACAGCCATGCTCTATCAACGCCTGCTCGAACACGCCGCCGCGCTCAGCTACCTTGACGGCTTCCGTGTCATGGCCATCGTCATGTTCCTCACCATCCCCTTCGTCTGGATCATGAAGAAGCCGGTCTTCCACTCCCCAAAGAGCAGCGGAGAGTAAGGAAGCTCTGATTCAATCGCAGCCTTGGAGGAGCGTAGCCGGGTGCCCCAGGTCTCGATTTTGAGACCTGGGCTCATTCGCGCAAGGCGCGAACCGTTTTCTCGACCACGGTACGGGTGCCACGTCTCGCTTTTGAGACGTGGGCTCTCCGAACACCGATTGCATCCAATCCACGTTTGCGCTAAAAGCTAAAGCCAGGAGCCCAAACGCACCATGAGCAATCCTCTCGGCTTCATCCGCACCCAGCTCCACCGTCACACCGTCCACAAGCTGATTGAGCAGGCTCACGCCTGGCCCACCGCCACCGGCGAAGTCAATCACTGGCAAGTCACAGCCGCCGACGAGAGCGAGCTCACCGGAGCAACCCCCAACCAGATCGAAGCCCGCTTCCACTTCAGCGTCAACGGCGAGTACTACGGCGGCTACTTCCGCAGCGTAGCCATGGGAGTCCACCAATCCGAAACCCTCGCCAAAGGAGCGCCAACGGTCAAAGTCCGCTACGACCCCACCAGCCCGGACACCAACATCGTCCTCCCCGAAGACAACGCCGAAAACCTGCCCTTCCGCATCTCCACCGGTGCATAAAAACTGCGCCGGACCCGCCACTCCTACCTGTCATTCTGAGCGCAGCAGCCTGCCCTGAGCGAAGTCGAATGGGAAGAATCTGCTTTTCACTCGTTTTCCCGTATCAAATAAAAGCCGTCATCCTGAGCGAAGCGACCACAGGGAGCGGAGTCGAAGGACCCCGATGCCGCCCAACTCCCCCATAGCCTCGAACCCCTTCCCCATGAAGCATTGCTCACCACATTGTCAACCCCTTCCAACTCATTCCAAACCACTTCCACTTGGCGGTTTAGTTTCTCAAACCTGCTAAACTTAAAACAGTAGAGACAAGCAAGCCCCTGAGGGATATCCCCAGGGGCTTACCCTTTTGAAATGAAGACTTTGGTACCTAAGTACGGGGAGGGGGTACCAACCCGAAGGTATCCGCCAGCCACCCGCGCATCTCCTCCTGCATCAACCCCAGCTTCGCGCCCGGCGACTCCGCCGTCCCCTGGAAGAAGTGGTCGGCCCCGGCAATCCACCGCAGCCGCTTCGGCTCCGGGGCCGTCGCGAAGATCCGCTCCATCACCTCCCGCGGCCCGTACTGGTCATGGTCGCCGCTCACAAACAACTTCGGCTGCCCGCACTGCGGCAGAAACCGGTAGTGGTAATCCCGCCCCTCCGCGTGGACCGGAACCCCTAACCCAATCAACCCCTTCACCCGCCCATCCGGACAACACGCCCGCAACCCCACCGACGACCCAAACGAAAACCCGCAGAAGAGCATCGGCAAACCAAACCGTCCATCCAGCCAATCGAGCGCCGCACGAACATCGTCCTGCTCGCCGCGCCCCTCGTCGTGGACACCTTCACTCAACCCCACACCGCGAAAATTAAACCGCAGCACCGGCAGCCCAACCGACGCCAGCGCCTTCATCGCGTGGTACACCACCTTGTTGTGCATCGTCCCGCCACCCGCCGGATGCGGATGGCACACCAGCGCGGCAAACCGAGCGTCCACATGCCCGGTATTCAATAACGCCTCCAGCCGCCCCGCCGGACCGCGAAGATCTTCGATGGATTGAATGGAAGCAGCAGGAACAATCGAACTCATCGTTCCAAGTTTATCGCCGCACGCAGCCGGAACACGCAACCCGTATCGTATTCTGGAAGAACCTATGCCAATCGACCCAATTCAGTTGACGAGACAGCTCGTCGATATCGAGTCCACGACCTATCACGAAGGCCGCGCCGGCGCCTTCCTGCACGAATTCCTGGCCAGTCAGCGCTACGCAGTCGAGCGCATGCCAGTGTCCCAGCCCGAACTCGCTCTCACGCCCGGCGGAGGCACCGGCGAACGCTTCAACGTCTACGCCGCCATGCCCGGCGTCACGCCCGACGTCGTCCTCTCCACCCACATGGACACGGTCCCACCCTACTTCGGCTGCCGCGAAGACGACGAGTACCTCTACGGGCGCGGCACCTGCGACGCCAAAGGCATCATCGCCGCGCAGATCGCCGCTGCCGACAGGCTCCGCGACTCCGGCGTGAAGGTCGGCCTGCTCTTCGTCGTCGGCGAAGAGCGCGACTCGGCGGGCGCAAAGGTCGCCAACAAGTCGCCCAAGGGTTCGCGCTTCCTCATCAACGGTGAGCCAACCGACAACCGCCTCGCCCTCGCATCGAAGGGCGCACTGCGCGTCGAACTCCGCGCGAAAGGCAAGATGGCGCACTCCGCCTATCCCGAACTCGGTGAGTCGGCCATCGACAAACTGCTCGAAGCCCTGCGCGATGTCCAGGCGCTGCCTCTACCTGTCGAGCCGGAGATCGGCCCCTCGACCCTGAACATCGGTCTCATCGAAGGCGGACGCGCACCCAACGTCATCGCCGACAAAGCCGAAGCGCACCTGCTCATCCGTCTTGTCAGTCCCGCCGAAGAGACCAAGCAGGCCATCATCAAAACCGTCGGCAACCGCGCCGACGTCACCTTCAGCCTGGAGCTTCCCTTCGTCCGCATGAGAAAGGTCGCCAACCTGCCGACAATGGTCGCCAAGTTCACCACCGATATCCCCTCGCTGACCGCCTGGGGCGAACCGTTCCTGCTCGGCCCCGGCTCCATCCACGTGGCGCACACGCCGAACGAGAAGATCAGCAAGAAAGAACTGCTCGAAGCTGTGGAAATGTATGCACAATTGGCCCAGGACCTGGTTCGCGGCTAAGCGCAAATCTGCTCTTGTTGGATCCAGCAGGAGCAGACGCACCAGTTTCTCGTTTCATTCCAGTAAATTCCCATCTATATATTTCGGGATGGGTTATGATTTTCTGTAGCCGAATCGGGACAAGTGCCAACTAAATGCACCTTCTTTGCATATTCCTGTTTGGCAACCGGTGTGCTCAGGGAGTAGTTAAAGTCGTCCGGGTTTAGCATGAACACCTCCTCCCAAACCCGTATCCTCGCTATCGCGCTTGCACTGGCGACCTTGGCAGCCTGCGTCCTGGCAGCGATCAACTTTGAGCAGGAGCGCGGCTACGAGGTTCCCACCGACGGCATCTGGTGGACCGAGGTCGCAGGAGGTCTCCAGGCCCAGCGTGTCCCGAAGCCCTCGCCTGGGCACCGCGCCGGCATCCGCACCGGCGACATTCTCATCAGCATCGACGATCACCAGACCACACGGCTTGCCGTGCTCGTCCGCGAGATGTTCCGCAGCGGAGCCTGGGCACATGCAACCTACTCGATTCTGCGTCCACCTTCGAACTCCGACAGCCTGAAAAACGCAACGCCCCTGACAATTCAGGTCATCCTGGAGCCCAAAGATCGCTCCATCAATCAGGGCCTTCGCTTCATCGCGCTGGTCTACCTCTGCATCGGAATCTACGTTCTCTTTCGACGCTGGACCGCGCCCAAATCGACGCATTTCTACGTCTTCTGTCTGGTCTCGTTCGTCCTTTACGCCTTTAAGTACACAGGAGAACTCGACACCTTCGACCAGATCATCTACTGGTGTAACATCGCTGCCGGAGCCTTGCAGCCTGCGCTCTTCCTGCACTTTGCCTTCAGCTTCGCGGGCGACCACCCAGCGGTCAAACATGCGCGCCTGCGCCGCAAGATCTTCAGCTCGCTACTCTACATTCCCGGCATCTTCCTGATCGTGCTCCAGTATGCGGCGATTCGCTACTGGTCTGCCACCGAGCTGCTGCACCACCGCTTGGACCAGATTGCGGTCGGTTATCTGGCGCTCTATTACGTTATCGCCGCAGTCGTCTTCCGCTTCCGCTATCGCCGCGCCGACACTGCGCTCGAGCGCCAGCAGCTCAAGTGGCTCACGCGCGGAACGCTGCTCGCCGTCACGCCCTTCACGCTGTTGTACGCGATTCCCTACATGGCGGACTGGAACGTCCCCGATCTGCAAACCAAGATCGCCGGACTCTGCCTGGTGTTTCTGCCGCTGACGTTCAGCTGGGCCATCGTCCGCTATCGCCTGATGGACGTTGACCTGATCTTCAAACGCGGCGTGACCTATACGCTGGCCACAGCCGCGCTTGTAGGAGTCTACTTCGGCATCGTCGCGCTGACCGGCGAGATGGTACACAACCGTCTCTCGAACCTCGGCGTCTGGGGCCTGCTGGTCGCCATCATCATCGCCGGGATTGCATTCGAGCCGCTCAAGCGAGCCATTCAAGCTCGGGTAGACCGCGTCTTCGACCAGAAGCGCCTGGACTACCGCGAGACTCTGGTCGAGTTTGGCCGCAGCCTGAACTCACAGACGGACCTCCGGACGCTGCTGGACTCGATCGTCGAGCAGTTGCCGCAGACGCTCCTGGTCACACGCGTCGCGGTCTTTCTCGCCTCAGACGAATCTGCCACGCGGCACTTCGATCTTGCTGCCTCGCACGGCCTGACGAACCTGCAAGAAGCGGACCTCGACGCGCTCGATGTACGCTTCCTCGACTTTGACCGTCCCGGCGCGCACAATCACATCTTCCTGGAGAATCCGCAGCAGGTGCTTCGCCTGCCAGAGCCGCAGCGCGCCACTGCCGGACGGCTCGACCTGAACTACTACCTGCCCTGCCGTGTCGCCAATCGTGAAGGCGGTGGAACACGCACAGTTGCCATCATTGGACTCGGTCGTACCGACGACGGAGACTTTCTGTCCAGCGAAGACATGGAGCTGCTCGAAACGCTCGCCGGATACATCGGCATCGCCATCCAGAACGCGCGGCTCTACCAGCGCCTGGAGCAGAAGATTACCGAGTTCGAGAGCCTTAAGGAGTTCCACGAGAACATCGTCGAGTCGATCAACGTCGGCGTCTTCGCGGTCGATCTCGATGGCCGCATCGAAAGCTGGAACACCGAAATGGAGACGATGTACGCGAAGACCCGCTCCGCAGTGCTGCACCAGCCTGTCTCCGACGTCTTCTCCGCGGACTTCGTCGCGCGCTTCAACGCTGTGCGTGAAGAGCAGGGCACACACACGCTCTACAAGTTCCGCCTTGCCCTGCCAAACGGCGAAACGCGCGTTGCCAATATCGCCATCGCACCGCTGGTCACGCGGAACTTCGTTGCCGTTGGACGCATCGTCCTGGTGGACGACATCACCGATCGCATTCAGCTCGAAGCGCAGTTGACGCAATCGGAAAAGCTCTCCTCCATCGGCCTTCTTGCCGCAGGCGTCGCACATGAAGTCAATACTCCGTTGGCAGTCATCTCCAGCTACACGCAGATGCTCACCAAGCACATGCGTGATGACGACCGTCTCGCGCCGGTACTAGAAAAGATCACGCAGCAAACCTTCCGGGCCTCTGAGATCGTCAATGGCCTGTTGAATTTCTCGCGCACCAGCGGCTCGGAGTTCACCACGGTCGACCTGAACGAGCTGCTGCGCGACACGATTATCCTGCTCGATCACCAGTTCAGGACCGCGCAGATCCGCGTCGAAACGAACTTGGACCCGCAACTCGCGCGCATCCACGGCAACCCTGGCAAGCTCCAGCAAGTCATCCTGAACCTAATGCTCAACGCGAAAGACGCGATGTTCGGCATGAATAACGCAATGCTGCGCGTAGCCACATTCAACGGCCCCGGACGCGTCTTCGTCCGCATTCAAGACACGGGCGCCGGCATCGAGCGCGAGCACCTCAACCGCATCTACGATCCCTTCTTCACCACCAAGACCAAGCCGCAGGACGGCGCGCACAAAGGCACAGGTCTCGGCCTCGCGGTAAGCTACGGTATCATCCAGGAACACGCCGGCAAGATTCACGTCGAAAGCGAAGTAGGTGTGGGCACTGCGTTTCAGCTTGAGTTCCCTGCCTCCGCCACGCGCCCGCTGACCACAGCCGCACCGTCCTCCATCCGTCTGCAGGACGCCGACAAAGGAACAATTCATGCCTGAAACCACCGAAGTCGCCTCCGAGCAAGCAGCAAAGCCGGGGGCCCGCATCGTGGGCGATCCGCGCATCCTCATCATCGACGACGAAGCGGCCATCCGCGAATCGCTCGACACGCTGCTCACGCTCGAAGGCTTCGTCATCAACGCGGCTGCAGACGGCCCGACAGGCATGGACCTGCTCGCCCGCAACGAGTACGACCTGCTTCTGCTCGACCTCGCCCTGCCCGGTGAAAGCGGCATCGACCTGCTGCCGCGTATCAAAGAGATGCAGCCAAACCTGCCGATCATCATGATTACCGCGTTCGGCACGGTCAACAATGTAGTCGACGCTATTCGAGCAGGCGCAGAGAACTTCGTCCAGAAGCCCTGGGACAACGAAAAGCTGCTCGCCGACATTCGCGCCGCCATCGCACGCCACCGCGCAGAAGAAGAAGTTGTCCAGCTGAAGCGCACGCTCAAGCAGCGATACAACTTCTCGAACATCGTCGGAAAAAGCGACCCGATGCTGAGACTCTTCGACCTGATCGCGCAGGTCGCGCCCAGCCGCTCTACCGTACTGATTCAGGGCGAGAGCGGCACCGGCAAAGAATTAATCGCCAAAGCGCTGCACGCTAATTCACCGCGCCGCGACCGGCCATTTGTGCCAGTCAACACGGGCGCTGTCCCGTCAGATCTTCTCGAATCGACCCTCTTCGGCCACGTCAAAGGCGCGTTCACTTCCGCCGTCACGGCTAAGAAGGGCCTCTTCGAAGTAGCCAACGGAGGCACTCTCTTTCTCGATGAGATAGGCACGATGAGCCTCGACATGCAGGCCAAAATCCTGCGCGTCCTCCAGGACCGCCGCTTCATGCACCTGGGCGGCACGCAGGAGATTCAGGTCGACGTCCGCATCATCGCCGCAACCAACGTCAACCTGCAGGACGCCGTGCGCGAAGGTCGCTTCCGCGAAGATCTCTTCTACCGGCTGAACGTCATCTGTCTCGAACTGCCTTCGCTGCGCTCACGCCGCGAAGATGTCCCGCTGCTCGCCTCGCACTTCCTAAAACTGTACGCACGCGAAAACGGTACACCAGAGCCAACTCTCTCACCCGAAGCCCTTCGCGTCATGATGGAGTACGAGTGGCCTGGCAACGTCCGCGAGCTTGAAAACGCAATGGAGCGCGGCGTCGTGCTGGCAACCTCGCAGACCATCACACCAGACCTGCTGCCCGCGCAACTGACAGGCAGCACCTACACGGCCAGCATTCTCGATCACGAGCCAAACGCTTCTCTCTTCGATGTCATGGAAGAGATCGAACGCCGCATCATCGCCGACCGCCTGGAACGCTGTCACTGGAACCAGACCGAAGCCGCCGAATACTTCAAGATCCCGCTCTCCACCCTCAACCAGAAGATCAAGCGCCTGAACGTCGAGATCAAAAAGCGCAAAGGCGACTAGCGCCCAGGCTCTAGCTGGCATTCTCTTGCACGAAGCGAGGAAGCTGGACGATGGATATCGTAGACCACATCGAGAAGATGATTTTAGATGGATCCTGCGGCTTTTTTGACAAGTTTGACGTTGAAGATCTGCACGTAACAATTCGCATCGCTCGGGATTTCAATAGTTTTCTCGAAAAATTTGGAGAGAATCCTCCCACAGACGAGATCGTTTATGTTTCTGACACCGTAAGGTCAGGCATGGATCAGTTCTTCTCTCTTGCTCAGGTGTGTGGATTTATCGAGACAGAAGACGAGAAGTGGTCTTTCGATCAGCACTTATCGTGGAATTATGGCGCATTGCGATTAGAGTTTCTGGACACCTTTGAACGTCTCCATGAATCGCTCGATGTCAATGTTGTTCAGAGACTCACCTGGCTTCTTACTCTGACTCATCTTGAGCTTGTGTTTCTCGCCAAGCACTTCCCATCCGCAATGTTGAGCGGAATATCTGAGGGTTCACGTCGACCAAGTGAGCCAGCCTAGCGTCCAGGCTGAATCACAATCTTCAGCGAGTCCGCCTGCGGGTGCGATGCCAGATTGATCGCCTCAACTGCGTTCTCTAGCGAAAAGCGGTGCGAGATGAGCGGCGTCAGGTCGAAGCCATTCGTATAACCCTCGAAGACCAGTCGCGTCACGTCGTCCTGAATCGCAACGGACGCGCTGTACGAACCCATCAGCGTCTTCTCATCCATGCAGACCGCAGCCGGATCAAACGGTGCCTCACCATGCTGTGTCGCGGCAAACAGCATCACACGCCCGCCAGGGCGCACAGCATCCATCGCAAGTTGGATCAGCGCATTGCCACCGACTGCGAGCAGAACGACATCTGCGCCGCGCTCCTCCGTTGCAGCCTTCGCAGCAGTCACCACATCTCTGCGCGCATCCAACGGATGCTTCAATCCAAACTTTGCCGCAACGGCATGACGCTCGGCATAAAGATCGCTTGTTAGAACGGTCGCTCCTGTTCGATTCGCAAGCGCAGCGAGCAGAATCCCAATCGGCCCCTGTCCAATGACAAGCACAGTCTCATCACGCTGAAGCCCAAGCAACTCAATCGCCTTGTAGCATGTGTTCACCGGCTCAAGAAACGCCGCCTGCTCCAACGGAATCTCATCTGGAACCTTCACCAGACCACGCCGCACTATCCAGTCCATCACGCGGATGTATTCGGCAAAGCCTCCACCCGAAGGCGCAAAACCAGCGGTGCAGCCAACCTTCTTGTAGGTCTCACACTGCGCGAAGGTCTTCTTGCGACAGTAATAGCATTCGCCGCAGGGAATATGGTGATACGCCATCACACGGTCGCCCACAGCGAAGCCACTCACGCCCTCGCCAGCTTGGACTATGGTGCCAGCCATCTCGTGCCCGAAGATACGAGGCGCGCTGTGCGAACCAGTATGAATCTTCTTGAGGTCTGTGCCGCAGATGCCGCACGTGTCAATCTTCACCAGCACCTCGCCAGCAGTAATCTCCGGCACCGGCACCGTCTCCACGCGCACATCATTCACGCCGCGATACACTGCGGCTCGCATTGTCTTCGGAATGTTATCCATCTTCAAAATCTCATCCTCTTACCTGATACAAATCCAGTATCGCCTGAAGCTCGCGCGTCAGCGCCTCCACCGCGCGGCTACTGTTGCGCGCAAGCACAGCCACCTTCCCCCAGAGCCTCGGACGCACCACAGCGTAAGCGGCAAAAGCCACATCCCGAAACTGCCCGTCGTTCGTGGCGAATCGCGCGAGATCCTGCATCTCGAAGTCCGCCTCGTCGGAGATCGCCTTCACCGCCCTAAACGAAACACCGCGTGCTGAAGCAAGCCGCGCAACTGTCGCGGCCTCCATGTCTACCGCGGCCGCGCCGTAGGATTCGTAGAGCCTCCGCTTCTCCTTTACACCAGCAACTACCTGCGCTGTGACAAGCACCTGGCTGTAACGCGAATCGTTGTATCGCTCCCCCGACTTCGCATCGATCACAACGCCGGCACGCACCATCTCACCAACCCGCAGCGCCGGGTCGCACGCTCCAGCGAGCCCGACCGACAGCAACTGAGTGATCGGCTTGGTCGCCATCGCAGCTTCAACAGCCAGGGTCGCACGCGCAGCCCCCATCCCTGCACATGCAACAACGGCCGAGCCCTTCGTATAAACGCGGACTCGACCCGCCAGTCGCTCCTCGCGCCAGCCACGCACCAGCGGCTTGATCTCACGAGGCAGAGCAGCGATGATTCCCACACATTCGCTCATAGCGGCTGCTTTTCTGGCGCCGGCGCGTATCCATGCGCAACAAACCAATCAATCGCTCCACGCAGCGCCTGATAGATCGGCAGCACTTTGAAACCAAGATCACGCTCTGCCTTCGCCGACGAAGCAAACATCATCTTCTTCCCCATGCGAACGGCTTCCACAGTCGCACGCGGCTCTTTGCCGCGCAGTTTGCCGGTGATGGTCTCATCGAAGAACGCGAAGGCCATCGCTACTGCATGAGGCACCTTCATCTTCGGCGAAGGCAAACCCGTAATCGACGACATGCGATCAAGAATCTGCTTCAGCGTCAGGTTTTCTCCGCCCAGAATGTAGCGCTCGCCGGGAGTTCCACGATCGAGAGCAACGACATGCATGCGCGCCACTTCATCGACATCGACCAGATTCAGCCCTGTATCCACGTAAGCAGGAAACTTCTTATTGAGAAAGTCAACGATGATCCGGCCCGTAGGCGTCGGCTTCACATCACCGGGACCAATCGGTGTCGTCGGATTCAGAATCATCACATGTTGGCCAGTCTGCGCGGCGCGAATCGCTTCCTGTTCCGCGAGAAATTTCGATCGCTTATAGTGCCCAATCATATCGGCAAGCGAAACCGGCGTATCCTCATTCACAATCGTGCCATCGGCCTTGAAGCCCATCGTCGCCACGCTCGATGTGTAGACGACGCGCTCGACTCCACACTCACGGGCCAGGCGCAGCAACTCGCGCGTGCCATCGACGTTTGCGGCATACATCTCTTTCGGGTCACGCACCCACAGGCGATAGTCCGCAGCCACATGCACCAACGCATCGCAACCGTTGAGTGCCGAGCGTAGTTTCTCCGGTTCGCGCAGATCACCCACTACAGTCTCTGCATTCAATCCAGCAAGCGAGTCGAGGCGGCTGGTCTGCCGCGTCAGCAGGCGCAGTTCAGCACCCTCGGCTGCATAGTGCCGAGCCACATGGCCACCGACAAACCCTGTCGCTCCCGTAATAAATACGCGCACGCTTCGTCCCTAATCCTGATCTTCGAAGAAGAAGCCGTGGGCCCGATTAAGACCCACGGCTTAGTTCATACCAAAGCTCTGTTTCAATCCAGTTTTTCCGGATCGATCCGAATATTCTTTTCTCCCGCAACCTTCTTCTCCCAGTATTTCTTTACCCAGGCCTCGAAGCTCTTGCCCGCAGCGTTGTCGCGACCAGTAAAGGCAAGCGCAGCAATCTCTGCATAAACCACGTTCACTTTAACGCGCTCATTGGTTGGAATGACACGCACGAATGAATCCGTTAGTGAAGAACCAGTGCGGCGGTCGAAGAGATACCCCGTCACCTGCGAGCCGTCTTTGCGCGTAATCGTCACGTCGCCGCGATAGTCGAATGCCTTTTCAAGCGCATCACGCACCTCAGCGTCACTGGCAAGCGTGGGAATCCAACCTTCGAGATTCTCCTTCTCGCGTCCAGCGATAGTCTCAATCTCGTCAGCATTGTGTTGTCGCAGTTGCTCAATCTTCAGGTGTTCCTGCTGCTCTGTCGCCATGCTGCCTAATCTCCTGAAACTTCCTGAAGCTCATCGTTCACTGCATTGTTCGACTGAATCTGCACGAGCGGACCAGAGTGCTCGGGCCGCCACTCATTCAGCAGCTTCTGCGCATCTGGATCGGGATAGGCCGAGGGAAACATATACTTCCTCGCCGTGACCAGAAATCCTTTGAGCGAGCTGAAGTTGTAATCGACCGCCGAAGCCTCATGCCCCGAATGCACCATGCAGTTGGCGCACTGCGGATTGCCGCTCTTCGCGCCGTAGTTCTCCCACGCGGTCTCCTCCATCAACTCCTTGAAGGTGTCCGCGTAGCCATCCTGCAGCAGATAGCAAGGCTTCTGCCAGCCGAAGATCGAGAACGTCGGCATGCCCCACGGCGTGCACTCAAAGTTCTGCTTGCCCATCAAGAACTCAGAGAACAGCGGGTGCGTGTTGAACTGCCACGACTTCTTACGGTTCGAAAGAATCGCGCGGAACAGACGCCGCGACTTCGCCTTACCGAGAAAGTGATTCTGGTCAGGCGCCTTGTCGTACGTGTAACCCGGCGACACCATCATGCTCTCAACACCAGCAGCCATCAGATCATCGAAGTGCGCGCGCACTGAGTTCGGGTCCGCTCCATCAAACAGCGTCGTGTTCGTCGTCACACGGAAGCCAGCAGCGACGGCTGCACGAATCCCCTCCATCGCGATATCGTATCCACCCTCGCGACACACGGAGAAGTCATGGTGCTCACGCTGCCCGTCCACGTGCACCGAGAACGACAGATACTTGCTCGGCTTGAACAGGTGCAGTTTCTCCTTGAGCAGCAGCGCGTTCGTGCACATGTAGACATACTTCTTGCGAGCCACCAACCCAGCGACAATCTCCGGCATCTGCGGATGCAGCAGAGGCTCACCACCCGGAATCGAGACCATCGGCGCGCCACATTCCTCCGCCGCGCGGAAGCACTCCTCCGGCGTCAGCTCCTGCTTCAGGATGTGCGCGGGGTACTGAATCTTTCCGCAACCTGCACACGCCAGGTTGCAGCGGAACAAGGGCTCCAGCATCAGCACCAGCGGATACCGCTTGCGTCCCTTCAGCTTCTGCGTCAAAACATACGATGCAACCGTCCAGGCTTGCGAGACTGGCACTGCCATCCGTTGTCTCCTTCAAATCCTTCGCGCAACCAACCAGGCGTGCGCGGCAAAATCTTTTATGCTGCCTCTTCCGCTTCCCTCTCCATCGCGCGACGGTAGGTCGTCAGCGCAAGCAGTGGGAAGTACTGCTTATACAAGTGATACCCCAGATAAAAGACGCGCGGGAACCCCGTCCCGGTGTAATAACTTTCGCCGTTGCGTCCAGCGGCCAGCTCGTCCCAGCTTCCATCCTCGTGCTGGTGCTGAATCAGCCATCGCACGCCCTTAGCCACAGAATCCGAACGCGTATCTCCTGCAGCAAGCAGCCCCAGCACGGCCCAAGCCGTCTGCGAAGGCGTGCTCGGGCCAACACCGCGTTGCGATGGATCATCGTAGGTTCCGCAGGTCTCACCCCATCCACCATCGGCGTTCTGCACCATGCGAATCCACTCCGCCGCCTGCTGAATCGCAGGTTCGTGGTTCCACATGCCCATCGCTTCGAGGCCACGCAGCACCAGGAACGTGCCGTACAAATAGTTCACGCCCCAGCGGCCAAACCAGCTTCCGTCCGGCTCCTGCTCTTTCAGAATGAACTGCACGGCCTTTTCAACGCGCGGGTCCTTGCGCGTATAGCCATAGAGCGCCAGCATCTCCAGCATCCGGCCCGTAATATCCACCGTCGGCGGATCGAGCATCGCGTTATGGTCGGCAAACGGAATGTACTGAAAGATCATCTTCGTGTTGTCTTTATCGAAGCTGGCCCATCCGCCGTTCTTGCACTGCATCGCCCATACCCAGTTAATCGCCCGCTGACAGACCTCGTACTGGTAGCGCTCGCGCGGATTGTCCACGCAGTTCAACGCCATCAACACCTGGCCGGTATCATCCACGTCCGGATAAAACTCATTGTTGAATTCGAAGTACCAGCCACCGGGCTCGCAGTTTTTGACCTTCTCGGCCCAGTCGCCCTTCATCCGGACTTCTTTCGACAGAATCCAGTCGGCAGCCTTCAACATGCGCGAATCGCTGCGCGAAACACCAGCCTCGCCCAGTGCATACATCGCCTGTGCCGTATCCCACACAGGGGGAAAGCACGGCTGCATCCGGAACGTCGGCGTCGGATAGCCTGGCTCGCCGTCCGGGCAATCGATCCCGAGCTTCTCAAACTCATCTATCGCGCGAATCATCTGCGGATCGTCGAGCGAGTAATCCAAGCACCGCAAAGCCACAATTGCGTTCAGCATAGCCGGATAAATCGCGCCCAGGCCATCGGACTTCTCAAACCGCTCCAGCATCCACTTCTCAGCCTTGCGAATCGCAATAGTCCGCAACGGACGAATATGCACTCGTTCAAACCAGTGAATCATCCGATCCGTAAAGAGGAAGAAGTTGCGCCAACTGATCGGGCTCTTCTTGTCCCACTTGAGGTGCAGGTTAGAGTTTTTCCGTCCGCCAACAAAAAGCTCTTCAATTCCCTGTTCCGGCGGAATTTTTTTGAAAGGCTTCTTCGCATAGATGATCGACAGCGGCACCAGAATGCCGCGCGACCACGACGAGATCTCGTAGAGATTGAAGTAGAACCAGTTCGGAAACAGCACAATCTCCGGCGGAATCGCAGGCACGGCATCGTAATCGTACTGTCCCAGCGCGCAGAGATATATCTTCGTGAAGGTGTTGCACGCAGTGACGCCTCCGTGAGCCAACACCCACTCCCGCGCCTTCACCATCCGAGGATGGTCCGCTGACCATCCCATCAGCTTCAGCGCAAAGTAGCACTTCACCCCATAGCTGATATTCGATGGCCCGCCCGGATACAGACTCCAGCCACCGTCATCATTCTGGTGCCGAACAATCTCATTAACCGCACGCTCCATCTTGCCGCGGTCGCCCGTGCCCAACAGAGTATGCATGAAGATGTAATCGGACTCGAGCATGCTGTCTGCTTCGAGTTCCCCGCACCAGTAGCCGTCCTCGTGCTGCTGACCAAGCAGCCAGTCCTTCGACTTCCGAATGCCCTCCAGCACATGCTCAAGCCCCAGGTCCATACGCCCAAAGCGAGGCTGTGCCGGTTGGTTTCCGACCACCGGATTACGTGAAGATGTATCCATTGACACCAAACTCTCTATCTGCGCTTCTCTACTGAGCGGCTGGCGGAGCGGACGCAATCGCCTGCACAATCTCCGGCGGCAGGCCGAACCGGACATTCTCCGGCATTACTTCCACTTCGTCCACAGAGCCGTAGCCCCGCTCCAGCAGATATTCGACAACATGCTGCACCAGGACCTCCGGAGCCGAAGCCCCGGCCGTCACGGCTACCGTGTCGACGCCATCCAGCCACTCCGGCTTGATCGCGTCCGCCGAATCAATCAGATACGAGTTCGTATCCAGGTTTTTCGAAACCTCAACCAGACGGTTCGAGTTTGAACTGTTCCGCGAACCCACAACCAGCACCAGGTCCGCGCCATGCGCCACATTCTTCACCGCCGTCTGGCGGTTCTCCGTTGCGTAGCAGATGTCCTGCGCATGCGGGCCCACAATATTGGGGAACTTCCGCTTCAGCGCCTCAATCATGTACCGCGCCTCGTCGAGCGAGAGCGTCGTCTGCGTCAGATAGGCGACCTTGTTCGGGTCAGGTACCACCAGCGCCTCCACCTCGGCCACAGTCGAAACCACCTGCGTCACCTCTGGCGCTTCCCCTTGCGTACCTTCCACTTCCTCGTGGTCGCGATGTCCCACCAGCACCAGCGAATAGCCCTGCTTGGCAAACTTGATTGCCTCAACATGAACCTTCGTCACCAGCGGACAGGTCGCATCGATCACCTTCAACCCCCGCTCCTTGGCGCGCTCACGCACCGCAGGCGAAACCCCGTGCGCCGAATAGATCACTCGTGCGCCCTCAGGCACCTCGTCCAGTTCATTGACGAAGATTGCGCCCTTCTTGGCCAAGTCGTTCACAACATAGCTGTTATGAACGATCTCCTTGCGAACATAGATCGGTGCGCCAAACGTCTCCAGTGCAATCCGCACCACGTCGATGGCCCGCACTACACCCGCACAGAAGCCACGGGGCTTCAGGAGAAGTACACGTTTGGTCTTGGTCGCGTTGCCGTCTTCCGCAACAGCAGCATGGTCAAGGATGGTCGTAGTCACCCTCTGAGTATACCAATTTCGGCAAACAAATAGCGCAAAATTGAACCCCTCTCAGTGCATTTCGTGCACCTTCGACGACACCGCGAAATGCACTCAAATCGCGCCAGATTTGCAACTTCTTTTACTTAGCTGCATCGCAGAAGCGGCTGCAACTCAAAGCTTCTGCCTCGCACAAGCCGGATGCCCACAGTCGCATTCCAGCGTCGTCGAGCCTTTTGCATTCTCACAATAGCTTGAACAATATTTCTCTCCGTCCTTCACCTGACAAAGACAACCTTCCATCGCGCACTTTTTCGTCCCTGTATTCTCAGTCATCCGACTTCCTCCCACGCGGTAATCACGCTTCCATCATCGGATGCCACAGGCAAAGTGGACAGCACAGCGATCTGCCCTGGAGGTTTTGATTGGCTCAAATTATCGTCCCAGTTTCATCGTCCCAGTCAAGGCGAATGTGCCTCTACCGGCTGCTCGCCAGCAGATGCTCCGCATGCTTCAGACTCGTCTCGGTGAGCTTCGCCCCGCTCAACATCCGAGCAATCTCCTCGGTCCGCTCCGCATCATCCATCAAGCGAATCCCCGTCTGCGTCCGCCCTTTCTTTTCCGTCTTCTCAATCAAAAAGTGTTGGTCACCAAACGCCGCAATCTGCGGCAGGTGCGTAATACACAACACTTGCTGCCCCCGCGCCAGCGTTTTCAGCTTGCGTCCCACCGCCTCCGCCGCACGCCCGCCAATACCAATATCAATCTCGTCAAAGACCAGCGTGCGCGGCAAAACCGTCTTCTTCTTGCCACCCGAAGAACCAGACACAGCCTCCTCAACCGTCACCTTCAGCGCCAGCATCACACGCGACATCTCACCACCCGAAGCAATCTCATGCAGAGGCTTCAATGGCTCACCCGCATTCGTCGCAATCAAGCACTCCACGTCATCCCACCCGTTCGAAGTCCAGTGCTCCTGCGTCTTCAGCGGAGCGACCTTCACGCTGAACCGCGTACTCATCGCCAAATCATTGATCTGCCCAACCGCTAACTTCTCCAGCCGCCTCGCCGCCTCTGCACGCACGCCAGACAACTGCCCTGCCGCAGCCTCATATGCCGCAGCCTCCTTCTTCTCCTTCGCCCTCAACTCCTCGATCAGCGCATCGCGGTTCTCCACCTCAGCCAGCCTGCGCGAAGCCTCCGCACCAAACGCAATCACCTCAGCCAGTGTCTGCCCATATTTCCGCTTCAGCCGATCGAGCGCGGCCAAACGATCCTCAATCTCCTCCAAACGCCCCGGAGCAGCGTTGATGTTCTCAGCAAACTCCCGCACCTCGGCGTCGACATCCTCCACCGCCGCCTTCGCCGAAGCCAGTTGCTGCGCCGGCCCCACAAACCGCGCATCAAACTTCGCCAACTCCTCCACATGCTTCAGAGCAGCCCCCAGCGCGCTCTCAGCCGAGTTCTCCGACTCATACAAAACCTCATGCGCACTCATCGCCGCCGTATACAGCCGCTCAGAGTTGCTCAACACGCGCTTCTCCGCCTCAAGCTGCGCATCCTCATCCTCAGCGCTCAACCCGGCCTGCTCAATCTCCTTGCTCTGAAACCTCCACAAGTCAGCCATGCGCAACCGGTCCTGCTCATCCGAGAGCAGTTCTTCCAGCTTCGCCCGCGTAGCCTTCCACGCAACAAACGTCGCAGCCACGCCCTCAGTCGCAATCCCGCCAAACCGGTCCAGCAACAGCCGTTGCTGCGCCTGGTCAAACGAAGTCATCGTCTCGCCCTGCGAGTGCACCAGCGCCAGCTCAGGCGCAAGCTGCCGCAAAACCCCCACCGTCGCAGGCTGATTATTCACAAACACGCGACCCTTGCCGTTCGCCAGAATCTCCCGCCGCAGCAGCACCTCATCACCCTCAGCGTCGATGCCGTTCTCTTCCAAAATCGCCGCCGCGCCCGGCGTCATCTCGAAGACGCATCCCACCACAGCCTTCTCTTCGCCATGCCGCACCACGTCAGCCGAAGCCTTCCCACCCAGCAGCAGCACCAGCGCATCGATCAGGATCGACTTCCCCGCGCCCGTCTCGCCTGTCAGCAGGTTCAGCCCCGCGCCAAACGCAGCCGAAGCCCGGTCGATCACCGCATAGTTTTCCGCGCGCAACTCCAGCAGCATCTTCTCCAGCCTCTTCGTAGAACGTACCGCGAGAATAGCAAACATCCGCCATCGGAAAAATCGCCGCGCCACGGCGGTTGCATCAAACCGCACCGCCCGCGAATCCAATGTCCATGTCAGCCGAAACGTATAATCAGGCCATGCCCTTTACGAGCGTAAAAAAGGTCGCCGACGCCGACTTCCCCACCCGCTGGGGACACTTCCGCATCCTCGGCTTCCAGGGCATATTCGACAACTCCTCCCCCTGCAACGACTCCGCGCCATCCACGCCGACACGCACCGAAGACGCCGTTGCGCTCGTCATGGGCGAAATCCATTCCGCCCCGCCGATCGTCCGCATCCACTCCCAATGTCTCACCGGCGACGTCTTCCACTCCCTGCGCTGCGACTGCCGCCAGCAGCTTGAGCTTGCCCTCTCGACCATCGCCGAAGCAGGCACCGGCATCCTCCTCTACGAGCAGCAGGAGGGCCGCGGCATCGGCCTCATGGCTAAGCTCCGCGCCTACGAACTACAAGACCAGGGCCTCGACACCATCGAAGCCAATCTCGAGCTCGGCTACAAAGCCGACTGCCGCGAGTTCGAGCTGCCCGCCGCCATCCTCAGGCAGCTAGGCGTGACCAGCGTCCGCCTCATCACCAACAACCCCGCCAAAGTCGAAGCCCTCGAACAGGCCGGAATCAAAGTCACCGAGCGCATCTCCGCCGAGGTCCCCACCGAGCCAACCAACGAGCGCTACCTCAAGACCAAGCGCGAAAAGATGGGCCACCTCGTCGGATAAATATTCCTACAGCGCTCTCACTTCCCCAGCTCCCGATCAAAGAAGTTTGCCATCATCCTCACCGCATCCTTCGACTCCGGCAGCTCAGGATTATTCCAGAACGCATGAGGCAACGCCTCGAACACCACCAGTCGCGCATCCACGCCATCCGCTAAAAACTTGCGATGCAGAATCGTCGTCCCGCTCAGCAGCAGGTCCCGCTCGCTGGTAATAAACAACGTCGGCGGAAACCCATGCACATCCGCAAACACCGGCGATAACACCGGATCGCGCGCGTCGGTCGTTCCGACATACTCCGGCAGAATCGGTGGCTTTGCCGGCGGATCAAGATGCCCCGAGAGCCCATTCAGAGCGAACAATGCCTGCGAATCTCCGACCCGGCTGAAGTCACCCATCCCTGAAAAAATCCCCAGCGCCCCCGGCAGCGGCAACCCAAGCTGCTTCAGCTTCACCGCAACCTCGCCCGTCAAAATCGCGCCCGCCGATGTCCCATAGATCGCAATCCGCTCCGGCTTGTATGTCTTCAGCACTTCCTTGTACACCGCAACCGCGTCATCCACGTCAGCCGGAAAAGGATGCTCCGGAGCCATCCTGTACAGCACCGAGATCACCTTCGTCTGCGTCAGGTTCGCAATCGGCACACTCTCGGTCAGCGATCCCGAATCCACCACAAATCCGCCGCCATGCAGATTAATCAGCACCCGCCCACGGTTCGCCTCCGGCATCGTCAGCGGAGTCACCACCCGCACCGGCACGCCAGCAATCGTGTCCGCTCCCACATGCACCGGATACATCGCCTCAAACGCCTTCCCCGCCGCCGCCTGCCACGCATCGGTCCCTGCACGCTGCTGCGCGACGGTCGGCTTCTTCAACTCATCCGACTCCTGCCGCCCAATAAACCGCTGCGCCTCCGCGCTGATCGTCTCCGGCACCGGCACAACGCGCGTCACATGCGCCGTCCCATCCGCGGCAATCACGCTCGAATCCTTCGTCACGCCAGTCTGTCCCACAGCCACGCCACAAACCAGCCCAACCGCGGCCACACCACTCCATAAAATTTCCAGGCGCATCCAAACCTCCCTCATCAAACGCCCCAGTCTACAACGCTAGCCCTTCAAACAACCCCTCTTCATCCATAAGTCATCGCACGGGGGTAAACTTCTATCTCCATCGCGCACATCAGATGAGATACCGTCAATCCGAATGAAAGGCGTCTCGAATGGCACTCCCTCGCCGCCCCATCCTCATCGCCATCGGAAGCATTATCGTCCTCATCATCCTCGCCATCCTCTCGGTCCCGCTCTTCCTCAACGCCGACAGCTTCCGCGCCCGCATCGAAACGGCTCTCACCAACTCACTCGGCCGCAAAGTCACTCTCGGCAAGCTCAACCTGTCCATCCTCTCAGGCAGCCTCGAAGCGCAGGACGCCACCATCGCCGACGACCCAGCCTTCAGCTCGCAGCCATTCCTCCACGCCTCAAGCCTCAAGATCAACGTCGATGTTATCCCGCTTGTCTTCCACCATCAGCTTCACATCGAAGGCTTCGACCTCGACTCGCCTGGCATCACTCTCATCCGCGCCGCCAACGGCACCTGGAACTACTCCACCATCGGCGGAGCACAACAAAGCACCAGCGCCAATCAGCAATCCAGCTCGCTCATCCCCAACCTCACCGTCGGCCACATCGCTATCACCAACGGCAAGATGACCGTGGACACGCAGTCTTCTCCAGGCGCACCTGCCATCCCGCCCCACACCTACGACCAGCTCAATCTCAAGGTCACAAACTTCGCCTTCGACAAATCTTTCCCCTTCACCGCCTCCGCGCACGTTCCCGGCGATGGCAACATCTCGCTCAACGGCAACGCCGGTCCCGTCGACCCGCGTGACGCTTCAGTCACACCCTTCACCGTCCAGGGCACGCTCAAACACATCGACCTCGCCTCCAGCGGAGTCGTACCACCCGACACCGGCATCAGCGGCCTCGCCGATGTCGACCTCAAAGCCAACTCCAACGGCCAGATCCTCAACGCCGATGTCACCGCAACCGCGCAGAACCTGCAACTCGCCAAAAACGGATCGCCATCGCCTAAGCCGGTCAACGTACAGCTCACCGTCGCGCAAAACGTTCGAGCGCTCACCGGCCAGATTCAGAAAGGCACCATCACCATCGGCAAAGCCGTCGTCAACATCGCTGGCACGTATCAAACCAGCGGCTCCACCACCGCACTCAACATTCAAATCAACGGCCAGTCCATGCCCATCGACGAACTCCAGGCCTTCCTGCCCTCCGTCGGAGTCCATCTACCCAGCGGCTCTCATCTCCAGGGCGGAACCCTCACCACAACCCTCGCCGTCACCGGTTCCACCGCAGCTCCCTTCCTCAACGGCCCCGTCCGCGTCGACAACACCAGCCTCGCCGGCTTCGACCTCAACTCCAAACTCGGCCCCATCACCAAACTCACCGGAGCCAAATCCGGCTCAGCCACCTCCATCCGTTCCTTCAGCACCAACATTCACGTCGAAGGCGGCAACATCCGCACCGACAACCTCACCCTCGACGTCCCCTCGCTCGGCACTGCTAGCGGAGCCGGAACCGTCAGCGCCACCGGCGCACTCAACTACAACATCGTAGTCAAACCCACACTCTTCTCCGGCAGCAGCCAGCCAGCATCAGGCGGAGGCATAGCAGGACAACTCCTCGGCGCAGCAAATGTCGGTGGAATCGGCGGAGTCGCAGGCAACGCTCTAAAAAATGGCGTCCCGGTAGCCATCGGCGGCACCACCTCCAATCCCACCTTCTCGCCCAATATGAACAACCTCCTGCGCAATGGAGCAGGCAACGCAATTCAAAGCCTCACCAAACCCTCCACAACAAACAGCCCGCTCTCCAACGCACTCGGTGGTTTATTCGGCAAGCACAAATAGAAGACACAGCTCGCAAAAAGAGCTAGTGTAAGTTCATCGACCCACACCATGAGACGGGCACTTCTCTGATGGCAACCGCGGCGCTGACCGAAAACCACATCCCCCGCCGCCGCTGGCGCATCGCCTGGCTGCTCGGCCTCGGCGTCCTCGTCAACTACTTCGACCGCGTCAATCTCTCCGTCTCGCAAGCCGCGCTGCACACCACCTTCGGCATCTCCGCCATCACCTTCGGCTATCTCTCCGGCGCATACAACTGGACCTACGCCGCCTGCCAACTCCCCATCGGCGTCGTGCTCGACCGCTTCGGCATCCGCCGCGTCGGCCGCGTCAGCACCTTCCTCTGGAGCATGGCCTCCTTCGCCGCCGCCCTCACACCCACGCTCGGAGGCCTCTTCGGCGCGCGCTTCGCACTCGGCATCGGCGAATCTCCCACCTTCCCCGCCAACGCCAAAGCCATCGGTTACTGGTTCCCGCCCAACGAACGCAGCTTCGCCACATCGCTCTTCGACTCCGCCGCCAAGTTCGCCTCCGCCATCGGCGTCCCGCTCATCGGAATCCTTCTCCTCCGCATTGGCTGGCGCATGAGCTTCGCCGCCACCGGCGTCATCAGCTTCCTCTACTTCCTGCTCTTCTGGCGCATCTACCGCGACCCCACCGAAGACCCCGGCCTCACCGCCACCGAGCGGCAATATATCCATCACGAAGACGCCGAGCTCTCCCACGAACAATGCGAGCCGCTCTCCACCCTGCTCCGTCAACCGAAGGTCATCGGCATGGCGCTCGGCTTCGGCGCTTACAACTACGTCTTCTACCTGCTGCTCACCTGGCTACCCAGCTATCTCTCCGAAGCCCTGCACATCGACCTGCTCCACTCGTTCCTCTACACCGGAATCCCCTGGCTCTTCGCCACCTTCACCGACCTCTTCATCGGCGGCCTGCTCGTCGACGCCCTCGTCCGGCGCGGCTCGAACGGCAATCTCGTCCGCAAGATCGTCCTCATCGGCGGCACCGCCTGCGGCCTCGGCATCGTCGGCGCAGCGCACGCAAAAACCGCAGCAGACGCCCTCTTCTGGATCAGCCTCTCCATCGGCGGCCTCTCCGCAGCCGCACCCGTCGGTTGGTCGATCCTCACGCTCATCTCACCACGCAACAGCGTCGGAGCAGTCGGAGGCATCATCAACTTCTCCAACCAGCTCTCCGGCATCGCCGCCCCCATCATCACCGGCTATCTCGTAGCCGGCCACCAATCCTTCGCCCGAGCCTTCAGCGTCCCCGGCATCTACCTGCTCATCGGCATCGCCGGATACATCTTCCTGCTCGGCAAAATCGAACCCATGCCCATCAAGTCTTCTTCCGCACCGTAGCCCGCGTAGCCCCGGTCGAAATCCCGCCATCCACCAGCAGCGTCTGCCCGGTCACATACCTGCTCTCCTCCGAAGCCAGAAACACCACAGCCCCATCCAGATCGCGCGGCTCCCCAGGCCTCTTCATCGGAATCCGATCCACCAGATACTCCACCCACTCCGGATCCTCATACATCACCTGATTCTGCGCCGTCTTGAACCACCCCGGAGCCAGACAATTCACCGTAATCCCATACCTACCCCAATCATCCGCTAGGCTCATCGTCAACTGCTTAATCCCGCCCCTGCTCGCGCCATACGGACCAAGCCCCGCATACCCGGCAACGCTCGTCACCGACCCGATATTGATGATGCGCCCATACCCATGCTTCACCATCCCGCGCGCCATCGCCTGAGCAACAAAAAAACTCCCCCGCAGATTCGTATCGAGCACCAGATTCCAGTCATCCCACGTCACATCCAGCGCAGGCTTGCGCACATTGCACCCGGCATTGTTCACCAGAATATGAATCTGCCCACACGCCGCCTCCGCCGCAGCAACCATCCGCTCGATGCTCGCCTGATCGCGCACATCCAGATCGAGCGTCACCACCCTGCGCCCCAGCGCCTCCATCTCCGCGGCAAACGCAGCCGTATCCTCACGCCGCCGACTCGTCAAAATCAAATTCGCCCCAGCGGTCGCCAAAGCCCGCGCAAAGTACTGCCCCAGCCCCCGGCTCGCGCCAGTCACCAAAGCCACCTGCCCCGTCAGATCAAACAATCTCTCACTCGCCATCCAACCATCCCAACACGATCCACATTCGTTATTGTCATCTTTCTCGCCCATCCGTTTCGGCATCGCGCTTTTTCACACGATCACGTCGTTTTAAGTGGCGGCCCCAGCACTTTCCCGCCGTAGAACCCTGCGTCGCGGTTGATTGGATTCGGGCGCGCTCTGTCAATGAAGAACTGCTCCATGTTTCCGGCAGGAGAGAATGCGATAGTCATTTTGGCCAGCCGCCCTGGCATAGCGCTGAAGGTGTGTGGCGTGTTGCGCGGCACCAGAACGGTGTCGCCCGACTTCAACGTCATCTGCTTTTCGCCTATCTGAAACAGGACCTCGCCTTCTTCGACGTGGAACCATTCCTCCTGCGCGAAGTGCAAGTGCAGGTGAGGTCCGCCGGGGGTCATGTCGGTGTGCTGAAAGACAAAAAGATTGCCGTTGGTCTCTTTGCTTGAGACCTTGAAAGCGATATGGCTGAATCCCAGCGAGCGCGTTGCGCCGAAGATATCCTGACCGGCCGGAAGCACACGCCCCTCTTTGGCGGACGTGGCTGTAGACGACTCGGCTTGTGCGGCAGGTTGCTCTAACACGAACGGAAAAGCCGCGGCGATTCCTGCAGACTGCACAAAACGGCGACGATTCATGAGGTCTCCTGGAGGCTTCTGTAGGGGAGTGGGAGAAGTGTACTCCCCGGCTGATTCCCGACAAAGAACAACTGAGACCCTAACCCTCCCGCGGGTCCAGTACCACCTTCATCAAATTCGGCTCCCGCGCATAAAGCCGCGCAAACCACTCCGGCCCATCACGCAACGGAGCAACCGCCGTAATCAGCGGCCCCACCTTAATCTTCCCCGCCGACATCAACCGCATCGCCTCGCCATACTCCCCCGCCGACGCACACGACCCCTGCAACCGTATCTGCCGCGTCACCACCCGCTGCAGCGGCAGCGTCACCTTCGGCGCAATATTGCCCACCAGCGTCACCGTCCCACCCTTGCGCACACACTCAATCGCCGCCGTCACCGTCTCATCCCGCCCAACCGCCTCCAGCGCCACATCCACACCACGCCCCGATGTCAGCCTCATCACCTCAGCCACCAAAGCCTCACCCGAAGCAAGCAGAGTCGCATCCGCGCCCAAATCCTTCGCCAGCTTCAGCCGCGTCTCATCCACATCCGCAATCAACACGCGCGAACAACCCGCAGCCCGCGCCGCCTGCAACACCAGCAGCCCAATCATCCCCGCGCCAATCACCAGCGCTGTCTCGCCACCCTTCAGCTCCGACACCCGCACCGCATGAAGCGCCACCGACACCGCCTCCAGCATCGCCGCCTCGGCAAACCCCAGCCCATCCGGCAGCCGATACACCACCCGCTCCGGCACCGTCACAAACTCCGCAAACGCCCCCGCCCGCCGATACTCCCCACACGACACGCCAATCACCTGCCGGTCGTTGCAAAGATTCGCCTCACCCCGCCGACAAAACTCACACTCTCCACAAAACACCGTCGAATCAAACGTCACCCTGTCGCCCACGCGAAACCCACGCACCTCTGCACCCACGCCCGCGACCACACCTGCAGCCTCATGCCCCATCACAATCGGAGGAATCCGTCGCCCCGAAGATCCGTCGTACCCATGCACATCGCTCCCGCATATCCCACACGCCGCCACACGAACGAGCACATCTTTCGGCCCCACAACCGGCGCCGGCACATCCGCCACATCCAAACGCTTGTACTCCGACAGCAACAAAGCCTTCATGTTTTCCTCTCATCCATGCCAAAAATGCTCGGGTGCCCCATCCATCGCGTTTTATGCGATGGGTGGGAATGAACACAGCCCAACCTGCCGGCTTTGGCATTTCCATTCCGCAGCGCAGCGGAGGAATCTGCTTTTCTCTTTTTAATCTGCAAAAACCTTACACCTGCACTCCCTTCACCACCTTCACCGTAGTCACCGCCTGCCCAACATGCCGCTGCGTGTGGTCGGCACAATGAACCATCAACCCGCCCACAGTCGTCGGCAACATCTTGCGCCCCACTCCACGCGGAGTCTCATAGCTCCCAGGAGAAATCGCCCTCACCCGCCGCATCGCCGCCGCCAGCCCCTTACGAAACTCCGTCAACACTGCTGCAGCCGAAGCCCCACCATCCAGCTCACTACGCAAGCTCGCCAACTGCGCATCGCTCAACTGATTCCCCTCGGCATACGTCAGCAGCCGATCCAGGCTCCGCACAATATGCCGCAGATGAAACGCCACCGAAGCAATCTCAAACGGCCGTGCATTCACCTCCGCGTCGCTCAACCCAGCACACCACTTCTCCACATCCTCACCCGCGAGTTCGAGCGCATGAAGCACCTGCCGCCTCACCGCATCCACCTCTGTCAGCGTCCCACGCAACCACGGCTCAACCATGTCCCAAATCCTCTCACTCTCAATTGTCATCCTTCGCCGAAGGCGGAGGACCTGCTTTTATCGTTGCCTATCCGTTTTTGCATTTCCATTCCGTAGCGCAGCGGAGGAATCTGCTGTTCTCTGCTGCCACAAACGCTCGGGTGCCTGGCTCAGATAGAGTACAAAGTAAGAGGTCTACGGAGTGCAATAGTGAAGAAGATGAGTTTGTGGGCAGTTCTCGGCTTAGTGGTGGCTGGATTGGCGTTTTGGATTGTTACCAGTACCGCGACACCCCCTCCCCACCCATTGCCCCTTTTGATCCTGGCCTTAGTCTTTGCCGTTTCTCCTCTCGGCACTTTTTGGATGTTGTACATGGTAATCCGCTATGAAAAGCGCCCATTACCGTATATTGCACTTGCTTTTGTCCCGTACTTCTCCTTGGGGTATTACTTTGAACGTGTCAGGTGCAAGACAACAGTTGACAGGCCCCCTACAGACTGACTTGTCTCATTGGTAATGGCCGCCCTGCGGGCACTCCATTCTTCACGGTTTTTGTGCGAAGGGCAGGGAGACATACTCCAAACCTCAAAGCCCCTTCCTCTGCCGAAACTCCCGCACCACATCCCCAACATCCCGATGCTCCGTATCCACAGCGTAGTTCATCTCGCGCACATCTTCAGCCGACACCTTCCCCGCCAGCCGCTCCATCGCCACCCCAATCCCCGGATGCCGCCGAATCGAATCCTCCCTTACCAGCGGTACCGCCTCATACGGAGGAAAGTAGTGCCGGTCATCCTCCAGCACCACCAGCCCCAGCGTCCGAATCGGCGAATCCGTCGAGTTGCCCGCAACCATATCCACCTGCCCCACCTCCAGCGCCCGATACAACAGCCCCAGATCCATCACCCGGGGAGCCTCCTTAAAATGCAGCCCATACGCAGCCTCCAAACCACGCAACCCATCCGGCCGCTCCTCAAACTCATACCCCACCCCCAGCCGCCAGTCGGGCGCAACCTTTACCGCATCCGAGATCGTCTTCAACCCCAGCCGCCGCGCATCATCCCCCCGGACCACCATCGCAAACGTGTCCTCGAACCCAAGCCCCCGTCCGACCCGCACCCCATACCGCGACGCATACAAATCCCTCACCTGCCGCCAGACCGTAGCTTCGTCACGCTCGCCCACCGGAGGCAGCGGCTGCTTCAAGATCGCCGTCAGCGCCGTACCCGTGTACTCCACATACCCATCGATCCTCCCGCTCACCAGCGCCTGATGACAGATATAGCTCCCCGCCAGGTAAAACCGCCGGTCCACCTTCTCACCCGTCGTCGCCTCAATCTCCTGCGCCAGCAACTCCCCCAGCACCACCTGCTCCGTAAAATTCTTCGCCCCAATCACCATCCGCGAAGCCCGCGGCGGAGCACACCCCACCATCAGCAAAGCCCCCATCGCAAAAGCCCACACAGCCCTCCCAAAACCAGCTCGCCGCACTTGACAAATCTGTCCTGCAGAAGCACCCCTCTGGCCGTGTCGAGTCTCGTCCCGGCAGCAGAAGTACCCAGGTACCCCCCTCATTAAAGCCTTTCCTCTGAAGACTTTGGTACTTAAGTACGGGCAGGGGGAGTACCTCACGCGCGCCTCACCCGAAGCCGCCGCTCCACCCATCCCAATCCCGCATCCGCCAACAGCGCCAGCAGAGCCGCCGGAATCGCTCCAGCCAGAACCAGCCCATTATCCACACTCGCCACCCCACGAAAGATCAACTCACCCAACCCTCCCGCACCAATCGCCGCCGCAATCGTCGCCACCCCCACGCAAGTCACAGTCGCCGTCCTGATTCCAGCCAGGATCACACTCGACGCAAGTGGAAGTTCAACCTTAAATAGCAGCTGCATATTACTCATTCCAATCGCACACGAAACATCAATGAGCGAAGCATCAATCCCTTCAATCCCCGCATACGTATTCCGCAGAATGGGCAGCAACGCATATCCAGTCAAAGCAAGAATCGCCAGCCGCGCCGCATTCTCTCCGAGAAACGGAACCGGCAACAACAGTCCAAACAGCGCCAGACTAGGAATCGTCTGAATGACATTCGCAAGACCAATCACAGGTCCAGCCCATCGCTTCCGCCGAGTCAGCAAAACCCCAACCGGCAATCCAATCCCCACAGCAATCAGCATCGCAAACACAGTCAGCCAGAGATGCTCAAACGTCAGCCGTGCAATCTCCCACCCATGCTCCGATAGAAAATGCATCATGCTGACACCACACGATGTACAGCAGAAACATAATCTTTTACATGAGGATTATCAGAACCCAGAACATCCCCAACAGACAGGTCCGCCACGATCACGCCAGTTTCAAGAAACACCACGCGCGAGGCAAGAAACAGCGCCTCATCCAGATCATGCGTCACCAGAAGCACCGTCTTATGCACGCGCTCCAGCAGCCCCTTGAGCATCGTCTGCATCTCCGCCCGAGTCAGCGGGTCGAGCGCACCGAACGGCTCGTCCATCAGCAGAACCTCCGGATCCATCGCCAGCGCCCGCGCTACCCCCACTCGCTGCCTCTGCCCACCCGAGAGCTGCCACGGATATCGCTTCCTGAACTCGTCATAATCCAATCCGACAAGCCCCAACACCTCACGCACCCGCGCCGCAATCTCCTCCTTCGAGCGTCCTGCAACCTCCATCGCGAGCCCTGCATTCCGCTCCACCGTCATATGCGGAAACAGCCCCACATCCTGAATTACATAACCAATATCTCGACGAATCGCATTTATTTCAGAGTAATTTACAGCTTTATCTGCAACCGAAACTTCACCAAAAGTTGGCCGCGCCAACCCGTTCACCATCCGAAGTAGAGTCGTCTTCCCCGACCCGCTTCTCCCCAGAATGGCGGTCGTCGTCCCAGCCTCCAGCCGCAACAAAATATCGCGCAAAAGAACATGCCCATCGGGCAACGTGTAGCTCACCTTCGCGAACTCAACGCCAACCGTGGGCATCTTCTCTACTCTGGGTTTCCTGTGGAAATCGCTAACTTTGCTCTACTGCTCCAGCCGCTTCCCCCGTGGTTGCAACCGGCAAACTTCCAGGCTGCCCCTTCACGCGGACAACAGTAATTTTCTGAAACCCTTCCTTGAAGGTTGGCGGCTTAAGCCGTTCAGCCATACGATGCATCACTTCGTCTGAAACCTGCCGCTCGCGCTTCGCATTCCGCTCGAGGCAAACCGCCAAAGGCACGTCGAAGAACACAGCATGGACCTCATAGCCAAAACTCTTGGCCATCTTGATCCACTGCCTCCGCTCGTGCGGCGAAAGATTCGTGGCATCGACATAGTTCCACGGCATCTTGGCAATCAGCCTCGCCCGCAGCAGACTCCGTAGCGTGGAAAATACCAGGCCTTGATATCGCTGCTCCGAGATGTCATCGAACAGCAGCGTCCGAAGCAGGTCACTCGACAACGGGGTTACCCCGCGCCGCTTGTACCAGGTCGTCTTGCCCGATCCAGGAAGCCCAATCGCCAGAACCACATAGCCCTTCGGCGATTTCGCAGCCACCGGTTCAACTGGCGGCGTAGCCAACGACTCCGGCTGAGTCTCAATCTCAATCTTTGGCTCAGAGACAGGCGTTTCCACGGCATCATGATGCTCGTGCTGACCATGCTGCTCAACAGCCGTCTCAACAGGCTGAACAGTATCTGGCTCAGCCTCAGATGCTGCCGCCTTCGAGGGCAATTCATCCGGGTAGGCCGGTCTCAGCGGAGCAGGCTGGTTGGCCGGCAGTTCCTGTCCACTCTTCCCAGTGGACTCCGAATTATTCGGGCCACGTCTCGGGCGTCTTCTCATTTTTTCGCTTATCCAATCGCGCAGCTCGCGCATGTTTCGCTTGTAACACACGGCGGAAGCCGCCCGCAAATTACCCGCACCCGTCCCGTCAACCTCCAGTCGAGCGTTTGATTCTTGTAGACGATGGTTGTAGCATTCTTTTTTAATGGGGTGCGTCTGATTCTGCCGCGCTCTATTTCTGGAAGAAACGCACGATCAGACATCTTTGTTAACGCGCACAGGCGCACCACCATCATAGGAGCACGCTAAAACATGGCAGTTAAGGTAGGCATCAACGGCTTTGGCCGTATCGGACGCAACGTCTTCCGCAGCGCACTGGGTAACCCCGACATCGAGTTCGTGGCCGTCAACGACCTGACCACCCCGGCCACCCTGGCCCACCTGCTCAAGTACGATTCCATCCTTGGCAACCTCAAAGAAGACATCCAGCACGGCGACGACTTCATCTCCGTCAACGGCAAGAAGGTCAAAGTCTTCGCCGAGCGCGATCCGGCCAAGCTCGACTGGGCCTCGGTTGGCGCACAGATCGTTGTCGAATCGACCGGCTTCTTCACTGACGCGACGAAGGCCAAGGCGCACCTCGGCTCAACCGTCAAGAAGGTCATCATCTCCGCTCCGGCCACCAACGAGGACATCACGGTAGTCCTCGGCGTCAACGACTCCAAGTACGATGCCGCGAAGCACAATGTCATCTCCAACGCGAGCTGCACGACGAACTGCCTCGCACCGGTCGTCAAGGTGCTGAACGATACCTTCGGTATCGCCAACGGCATCATGACCACGATCCACAGCTACACCAACGATCAGGTCATCCTCGACACGCCGCACAAGGACCTGCGCCGCGCCCGCGCCGCCGCTCTCTCGATGATTCCTTCGAGCACCGGCGCCGCCAAAGCCCTCAAGCTCGTCATCCCCGAGATGGACGGCAAGCTCGACGGCTTCGCCATCCGCGTCCCGACTCCGAACGTCTCCGTCGTCGACCTCACCTTCACCACCGAGAAGCCCATCGACGTGAAGAGCGTCAACGCCGCGGTCAAGGCAGCCTCCGAAGGCGCGCTCAAGGGCATCCTCGGTTATACCGATGAAGAGCTCGTCTCGTCAGACTTCAAGGGCAACCCGCTCAGCTCCATCTTCGACTCGAAGCTGACCAAGGTCATCGGCAACACCGGCAAGGTCATCAGCTGGTACGACAACGAGTGGGGCTACTCCAACCGTGTCCGCGACCTGATCCTCTTCCTCGTGAAGAAGGGCCTGTAATCAATCCAGGCGCATATCCAAAAGCGCCTGCCATCCTGAGCGAAGCGAAGAATCCCGCATTTGTACCTGCGACAAGGTTCTTCGCTTCCTCATTTAAGATTCTCTGCCCTAACAAAGCTTGGTCCAGCCGGGTAGGCTTCCTCGCTCAATGCCGAAGCATAGAGCCCTTCACCGACTCATCCCCAAATTGCTTCTGCATACTTGAACGGCCTTGTAAGCTGGCTCTTCCAGAAGTAGACCAGGATAATCACGCTCGCCGCTGCCGCATACGCACACCACACTGAAGTGAATGCATACCGCTTCACCGCCATTACCACCAACAGAATTGTCAGATTCGCCGCGCCAAAAATCACCATATCCCGCACCTTCGAGAAGAACAACGAACCGCACGTGGCAATCACATACAACACCCCAAGCACTGTATTGTTCGTTCCATCATTGATGTAAACGATGCTGTTGCCTCTCACGAAAATGTGAAGCGGATACGCGATCAGTGCCCAGAGCATATAAAGTGTCGTTGCCGTTCCGATTGCAAGAAACGGCAGCATTCGCTTACGGCTCTTCGCGTTAGGCTCAAACAGCAGCACAGCCAACGGAATCACAAACGGCAAGAGCCCCTGCGCATACAGCACAAATGCCGCGCCCATGTTGTGCGTCACGGCAGGTGAAAGAATCCCATCCAGCCCAAGCCACACAAATCCCTCCATAAACTGATGTACAGCAAACAACGTAGGCAGCGACGCGAATAGCAGTTCGCGCTTGTGCTTCACCTTAGTCAAGGTGACGACCCCCACCGCACCAAGCACCCCGCTCCCCACAAAGTTTGCTGTCGCTGAAAAGCACATCCGCACACCCCCAGAAGTAAGCAGATGATACCTGACTTGCTGGCGCGAACTTCCACGAATATTCGCTACGCACTGCAGCCTTTACAATCAACCCATGACCCGCACCAACATCCCAGGCACCTCTCCCTACGAGCCGATCATCGGTTTCTCTCGCGCCGTCCGTATCGGCAACCACGTCCACGTCTCGGGCTCCGGTCCGGTCGGCGCCGACGACGCCTCACCCGCCGAGCAGACCCGCGTCTCCATCGCCATTATCCAGGCCGCGCTCGAAAAGGCCGGCGCCCGCATCGAGCACGTCTACCGCACCCGCATCTTCCTCGCCAGCGCCCAAAACTGGGAAGAGATTGGCCGCGCCCACGGCGAAGTCTTCGGCGCCATCCGCCCCGCCTGCACCATGGTCGTGGCTCCGCTGCTCAGCCCCAAATGGCACGTCGAGATCGAGGCCGACGCCTACATCCCCGAATAGTTTCCGTTGCGGCAACGCACCACGAAATCTGTCAAACCACGCCCAGACCCGCTATCATGGCTCTATAAAACAAATCCAAGGAATCAGAATGCCGAAGCTGTCTATTCGTGATCTCGACCTCACCGACAAGCGCGTGCTCATCCGCGTCGACTTCAACGTGCCGCTCACCAAAGACGGCCTGACCATCACCGACGACACCCGCATCCGCGAGACCATCCCGACCATCGAGTACGCCCTGCGCCGCAAGGCGAAGGTCATCCTCTGTTCGCACCTCGGCCGCCCCAAGGGCAAGCCCGTGCCGACCATGAGCCTCCGCCCCATCGTCGATCGCCTGCGCAAGCTGCTCGATCACGTCATGGGCGAAGACGAAAACGTGGCCTTCTCGCCCAACTGCGTCGGCGAAATCGCCACCGAGATGGCCGCCAACCTCGAGTCCGGCCAGCCGCTGCTGCTCGAAAACCTCCGCTTCCACCCCGAAGAAGAGGCAAACGACCCGGCCTTCGCCAAAAAACTCGCCTCGCTCTGCGACATCTACATCAACGACGCCTTCGGCAGCGCCCACCGCGCCCACGCCTCCACCGAAGGCATCACGCACTTTGTCAAGGTCTCGGCCGCTGGCCTGCTCATGGAAAAAGAGCTGAACTATCTCGGCAAGGCGCTCAGCGAGCCCGATAAGCCCTTCGTCGCCATCATCGGCGGCGCCAAAGTCTCCGACAAGATCCAGGTCATCGACAACCTGCTCGACATCGCCGACGCCATCATCATCGGCGGCGGCATGGCCTACACCTTCCTGAACGCGCAGGGCCAGACCACCGGCAAGTCGCTCGTCGAACTCGACAAGATCGACATTGCCAAAGCCGCACTCGAAAAGGCGAAGGCCAAAGGCGTGCGCTTCCTGCTGCCCATCGACCACGTTCTCGCCGACAAGTTCGCGCACGACGCGAAGACGCAGCTTCACGAAGGCGAAGGCCCGTTCCACGCCGAGATGATGGCGCTCGACATCGGCCCCAAGTCCATCAAGCTCTTTGAAGAAGAAATCTCCGAGGCCCGCACCGTCATCTGGAACGGCCCCATGGGCGTCTTCGAGATGCCGGCCTTCGCCAAGGGCACCCACGCCATCGCCCACTGTGTCGCACGCAACGGCGACGCCATCACGATCATCGGCGGTGGAGACTCAGTCGCAGCGATCAAGCAGTCCGGAGTCTCCGATCGCATCACGCACATCTCCACCGGCGGCGGAGCCTCGCTCGAATACCTCGAAGGCAAAATCCTCCCGGGCGTAGCTGCACTCACAGATAAATAGCAATAAGCACTGGTCATTCTGAGCGAAGCGAAGAACCCCCGCATTTCGCTCGAATCGCCACGAACGAACAAAGGAATCGAAAACACAATGCGCAAAAAACTATTCGCCGCTAACTGGAAGATGTTCAAGACCCCTGCGGAGGCAACGGCCTTTACCGAAGCCTTCTTCCCTCTCGTCGCCGGTCACAAGAGCGCCGAGATCGTCCTCTGCCCCTCGATGACCTCGCTCGGCACCGTCATCGCCGCCGCGAAGGGCACACACGTCCACGTCGGAGCCCAGACCATGGACTACCACGACAACGGCGCCTACACCGGCGAGACTTCGCCCGTGATGCTCAAAGCCATCGCAGCCACGCACGTCATCCTCGGCCACTCCGAGCGCCGCCAGTATTTCAACGAGACCGACACCACCGTCAACCTGAAGCTCAAGGCAGCCCTCGCCCACGGCCTCGTCCCCATCGTCTGCGTCGGCGAGCACCGCGAAGAGCGCGAGTCGGGCAAGACCAACGAAGTCCTCGAACTCCAGATCAGAATCGCGCTCGAAGGCATCGACCGCGCAGCCGCAAAGCCGCTCGTCATCGCGTATGAGCCCGTCTGGGCCATCGGCACCGGCCTCACCGCCACGCCCGAGATGGCAGCCGACGCGCACAAGTTCATCCGCGCCGAAGTCGCCAAGGCCCTCGGCTCCGAACTCGCCGCCAGCACCCGCATCCTCTACGGCGGCTCCGTCAAGCCCGACAACGCCGCAGCCTTGTGCGCGCTCGAAGACATCGACGGCGCACTCGTCGGCGGAGCCAGCCTCGATCCCAAATCCTTCAACGACATCATCCAAAACGGCTGCGCCTAGCCTCCGGCCAAAAACACAAAGGCCCTTGCAGACACCAGCCTGCAAGGGCCATTTCCTTTGCCGATAGACTTCGCTAAGCTACTTATGGTTCCGGTTCGCGTCCGTCGCCGCCGCTCTCAATTCACGGTTTGCCTGGTCAAGCAGGTCTTTGGCCTTGGCAGCATGACCATCCATATCCCACTCATTGGCCTGCTGAGCAGCCGTGATCTTCTGATACGCCTGTTCCGTTAACCGCTGCGCCGCCGCAATATTCGGATGCCGACGACCGCTCACATTCTCCTCAGGACGCTGCTGCGCAATCATTACTCCACTGGCAATTAGGGTCGCACCTGCAATTCCGCTTAGCACAATTCGATTGAGTTTCATCAATGATCTCCTTGAATTTGGTTCTGGAATGACGATCCTTCGTCACGGGCGTGACCAGCCGATTCTACACAGCGCCTATACCTGGAGAAAGAATGTCAACCACCGGGGTACAAACCCGGTTATTGTCAAGAAGTCGCACGGTTGTCGTCGATCATACGTAGCCACGAGTAGCCAGCTTCATCTGCATCGAACCACGCAGCTCGCAACTCCGTATCATGGGAAGCACCCAGGAGCCGCCGTGCGCACAATCTTCTCGCGCCTGCTTCTAGCAGCCGCATCGTTCGCAATCCTCTGCCCCGCACTTCACGCGCAGAACTTCCCCACCATCCACGTCGACACCCGCCTCATCGACACCACCTTCAGCGTCCGCGACACCAACGGCCAACTCGTCCACGGCCTCACCCAAAACGACTTCACCATCACCGAAGACGGCGTCCCCCAGACCATCCGCTTCTTCTTCCGCGACACCGATCTCCCCCTGAGCATCGGCCTCGTCATCGACTCAAGCGGCAGCCAGGACAAGTTCGTCAAGGCCCACGAGAAAGACATCGAAGCCTTCCTCCATCAGATCCTCGAGCCCAACGACCAGGCCTTCGCCATCTGCTTCGGCAACTATCTCCGCATGGTCAGCGACTCCACCTCATCGCCCGAGAAGATCACCTCCGGCATCCACCGCTTCAACAAAGGCGAGCGCAACTTTCCACAAATCGGCCCGAAGGAAGACCGCGACCTCGGCACCGCGCTCTACGACGCCGTCTTCTACTCTGTAACCGAAAAGTTCAGCAACATCCACCAGCGGCGCAAAGTCATCGTCGTCTTCAGCGACGGCGAGGAGAACTCCAGCGAACACGACCTGCTCGACGCCATCGAAGCCGCGCAGAACAATGACGTGCTCATCTACGCCATCCGCTACACCGAACTCACTCACGGCCAGATGAACGCCCGTGACCGCTACGGCGTCCGCGCGCTCAACCACCTCACCGAACAAACCGGAGGCCACGCCTTCGATGCGCAGAGCAATCTCAGCCAGGCCTTCGCCCAGATAGCCGACGACTTGCGCTCACTCTACGAGATCGCCTATCAATCCACCAACCACGAGCGTGACGGCACCTACCGCAAGGTAGTCATCCACACGACGCAGCCCGGACTCATTGTCCGCGCCCGTACCGGCTACTATGCTCGATAAAAACTAATGCACCACCCCAGCCTGGTCCATCGGCCAATAGACAAACGCAGCCTTGCCGTAGATCAGGTCCTGTTCCACCGGGCCAAAGTCGCGGCTATCGCTCGAGATCGAGCGATGGTCGCCCATCACAAAATACTCATGCGGAGGAATCACTTCCTCAGGCAGCGAGCGATCGTCTTCAAACCGCAACGGCACATACTTCTCCGCCAATTTCTTGCCGTTGACATACACCTGCCCATGATCGATCCGCAGATCATCACCCGGCAACGCAATCACGCGCTTGATGTAGCTCTTCGAGTGGTCCTCCGGATACAAAAACACCACCACGTCGCCGCGATGGATATTCCCCACCTCATACGCCATCTTGTTAATAAACAGCCTGTCCTGGTCCCTCAACTGAGGCAGCATGCTCGTGCCTTCCACCCGCACCGGCTGGTACAGAAACACAATGATGAACGCCGACACCGCCACGGAAATCACCAGGTCCCGCACCCAAGAACGCATTCCGTTGCGTGTTACCTCCGGCCCATCTTGCCTCGCAGCCTGTTCGTCCACGATATTTCCCAGTCCTCCATCTACTTAGACGCTGCCTGCGAGCCTTCGGCTACAGGAGCAAGCCCCAACCCGGGCACCAGCGTCTTGCCATCGATCCCCGTTGGCGACCACCGCTCCACAATCGCCTTCGCCAGTTTGGCAATCGTTACCTCACCTTCATTATCCACCGACCAGCCGTGGTCCTGATTGTCGTAGGTAAAAATCGACAAAATCATCGGCCCAGACTTACCCGCCACAATCGCCACATCGTTCCGCACCGCATTCAGGCTGCCCGTCTTGCTGGCAATTCCCGAACCCTCCTCGGTCGAATCCAGCGTCTCCAGATAGCGCGGAATCGTGTCGCGATAAAACTGGTTCCGCAGCATATGCAGTGCGACGCTGCAAATCGCTGCATCCCCCGGCAACGCAGGCTCACCCGGCCCAGCAAGCTCGCAGCGGCCAATTCGCTCCATCACCTTCGCCATCTCCCGCGGAGTCGTCTTACCCAGTCCAAACTTCGGGTAGTCAGCCGGCAGCGGCTCCGTCGCCGGCTTCATGATCTTTTTGTACAAATGCGTGTCCTTCAACCCCATCCATGCAATACGCTGATTCACCGCATCGATGCCAAAGCGATCAATCATCAGGTTCGTCGCCGTGTTGTCGCTCATAATCACCATCAGGGTCAGCGCGTCCTTCAGCGTCAGCGTCATCGGCGCATCCATAAACATCAACACACCCGACCCCGTCACCGCATCGCCCGGCTTCAACACAATCGGCTCGTCCCACCTGGCCTTGCCCGCTCGCACCTCTTCCATCGCCTCAAACAGAATCGTCAGCTTAATCACCGAAGCCGTCTGCACCGGCCGGTCCGCATCGAGCCCCACCGTCTTGCCCGTATTCAACTGCTCGGCAAACATCGCCACCTTGCCATGGTGCTGCGCAGCGATCGCAGCCACCTGCGTCTGCAATGCCTCATCCGTGCCCGTCACCTGCTGCGCCCAAAGACCCCCGCTCGCCAGCACAACCGCAAGCGCGCCCATCACCACACCGGGATAACTCTTTTTCATACGCGGCATCTTACAGGGAGTAGGCAAGTTGCAGCCATGCTTTTGTTCTGGCCAACCGCGCAGCGCGATTCAGTGCCTTACCACAGCACACCCAGTTCGGCCATGAAAAAATGCCCTTTTGCGTGCACTCCAAACCATCGAATGACAAGCTTTAATATCGCTTCCCGGCGCAGATAGGACTAGAATCGTCTTAGCGGCGGAACACGGCCGCATAAAAAGACGCAAAGCAGAACTTTTATGGCCACCATTACCATGCTCGAACCGTCGCCCATCACTAAGAATGAAAACCGAGGCCCGGCGGACCTGATTAATCTCACCACCGAGACCGTCAACGCAGCCTCGGAGGGCCTGGACACCAAGTCCGCACTCGAGATTGCCCGCATCATCAGCCACGAAGACGCCAAAGTCGCCGCAGCCGTCAAAAAGGCCCTGCCCGAGATCGCCGTCGTCATCGATACCGTCGCCCGCGCCCTCCGCGACGGAGGCCGCCTCATCTACGTCGGCGCAGGCTCCTCGGGCCGCATCGCCGCACTCGACGCCTCCGAGTGCCCACCCACCTACTCCACCCAGCCCGCTCAGGTGCAGTACATCATGGCTGGAGGACCCAAAGCTCTCGCCTCCGCATCCGACGTCAACGAAGACTCACCCGAGATCGGCCAGCGTGACATCGCCCGCCGCCGTCCCACGCGCAAAGATATCGTCATCGGCGTCTCAGCCAGCGGCCGCACGCCCTACGTCGTCGGCGCAGTCGAATACGCGCGCGCCCGCGGCGCCAAAACCGCAGCCGTCACCTGCAACTACAACACCGCTCTCGCCGAAGTCTCCGACACCACCATCGTCGCTGAGGTCGGCCCCGAGGTCATCTCCGGCTCTACGCGCATGAAGTCTGCCTCCGCGCAGAAGATGATCCTCAACATGATCACCACCGGCGCCATGACCCGCCTGGGCTATGTGTACGACAACCTCATGGTCAACGTGCACATGAAGAACTCCAAGCTGGTCGAGCGCGGCATCCGCGTCCTGATGAAGGTCTGCAACATCGACCGCGAGACCGCCATCCGCACCATCAAAGCCGCGGGCAAATCCATCCCCATCGCCGTGGTCATGCTCAAAGCCAACGTCGACAAGATGGAAGCCGTCCGCCGCCTCTCCAAATCCGACGGCAACGTCCGCCTCGCCATCGAAGATTCGCGCCTCGAACTGTAGGGTTATTCAATTGGATGGCCCTTCCAGATCACCTACGTCCTTTGCAAATGGCTCTGCCCACCCGGGCAGAGTTTTGCTTTTGCCGCGATGCCATTCATCCAGCAGCTCCCCGCTCATGACGTCTCGGAGTTCGCATGTTGGATTAAGGTTGCTATGTACGGTATCCGCGTAATACTCCACCTCATTCCCATCCTCAAGAAACGCCCATCTCCACAACGGCAACCCGGTTTTGGGCACGATACGACGCAGTATCGTGCCATCTCTGTAGAGAACCAGCACAAGCGGGATCGGGTAGGAAGTGCAGCAATTCGGAAACTCAGCGAGCCATCCAACGGTACGGCCATCCTTTGCGATAACCGGCTCCCGTACCGAAACCTGCATGTCCATCTTGTCTGATAGTTGAATCGGGCTCACCTCACGCGGCGCAACAAACTCCGTGCCATCGCTGCGCAGGATGTGTATCAACCCATCCTTACCAATGCGTGCGCTCGTGACCGCTCTCACCTGAGCCGTGACATGGCTTGGACAAAGACAGACGACCAATCCAATCACAACCGCAAACCGCGTGAAGTGGTTCGTCGTCCCCATAGGCTTCACAATGCGGCAGCATACCACGCTCGATGACCAATCCTGTGTCGCAACTGCCTCACTTCACATCCGCCGACCGGTCTCCCTCATAGTGCATGATGTGGTAGTACGCGTCCCACTCGCTTGAGAAAACCGGCGCAGGCAGATGCACCTGCGGATCGTCCAAATACCTGCCGAACGCATCCGACACCTGCTGGGTGAAGTACACGCCCGTCAGTCCATCTCCCCTGTACCAGTTCTTCCACTTGCCATACTCGGCCTTCGCCTGCGCCTCGCGAACCACAGCCAATGCGCTCTCGGCCGCGGCCTGGTCCTTCTTCGCCGCAGCCATGTCGCCCTTGCTCGCGTCTTCAATCGCCCGCGACACCTCCACCAGCATCCGGTTGCTCTCGCGATTGATCTGAATCATCGTCAGCACCGCGCCCTGATAAAATTCGCGACGCGAAGGCTCAACCAAAGTCTCCGCAGCCAGAGCCTTCTGCCACACCGCATCCCATCTCGGCTGCGCGTCGCCACACTGCTGAATCTCGCGAGCTGTCTCTGTCTTCAACCACTCCGCCGCAGTCGCCCCATGCGGCCCGAAGCCAGCGGCCCGCGGCACCTCCCACTTCGGTGCCTGCCCGGCAATGCTGTAGAGCGGAAAGTCGATCATGTAGGCCAGCATCATCCGCCGCGCCTCGGTGTGGTAAAGATTGTCTCCATACTCCAGCGGCGGCGTACCATACTGCGCCGGGGCCTGAAAGTAGTTCTTGTACATCGCAGCCACAGCCGGAGCAGCCTTCGCGCCAAACTCCTCCGCAGCCCACGTGCGCCGATACGCATCGGCGTCCGCCTCACCCTTCATCGCTTCGCCGCGCCACGCAATGTCCATCACCGCCCGCGTCGTCATCGTCACCGGACGAATGTCGCTCGTGTTCACCAGAAAATATCCCGTCGCCCCGCCCTTGATGTACCGCCCCATCTCCGAGTAAATCCGCTCCGGCGGCACCATCTCGCTCAACTGGTTCGCCCGCCCATTCATCATCGCCACGTGATAGTAAGCACCCTGCCCCGCCGCCACCTGCCCACCATCGAGCATGTAGCCGTACCCCGCATCGGCCCACACCAGCGTCACCTCTGGCGGCACCTTCAAATATCCCTCATGCATCAGCCGCGCGCCCTCCTGCCACAGGTCCGTCACAAACTGCGCATTCGGATGCGCCGCGCGCACAATTCCCATCTGGTCCGCAATCGCCTTGCTGATCAGCCGTCCCAACGCCGCATCATTCCCCCTCACGCTCGGATCCATCGACGCATAGCTCACATCCGACAACCCCCTCAGCCCCACCGACCACAGAATCTCCTGATGCGGGTCATACTCCGCCACCGCATTCTTCCACGCCCGCTCCAGAATCTCCGGATGCGTCGAGTAGTTATACGGAACATCCTTCGGCCACCGCGCCACATTCAACCCCAGCGGAATCGCATGATGCTGATTCAGAATCAGCCCACGCTCACCCGCCAGCTTTACCTGCGGGTCATCGGGAAAGATCCACGTCCCCGGCACCACCATATTGCCCTTCAGCCGCAGAATCGTCTCATACACCTTGTTCCACACCGCCAGAGAGATGCCCGTCTTGTCCTTCTTCTCGCCCGGAGCCCACCCCGTTAGCAAATCCTCATCGTTCAAAAAGAACCCGCGATACTTGAACACCGGCGCAGGAAACACCTCGTCAAGCGAAGCCGAAACCTCCACACGCGCCCTCCGCGCAGGTTCATGATCGGTCCAGTAATACATCGGGTCCACACCCAGAAACTCCTGCGAAAACTGATACACCGCATAGATCGTCCCGCGCATGTCCGCGCCCGAAAGCACGATCGCCCGCCGCTCACGCCCGCCCAGCTCCGCCTGCTTCACCGCAATCGAGAACGACTCCGCACCGCTCAATCCCGCAGGCTGCAAATCCGCAGGCAGCTTCTCCCTCTCGCCCACCACCAGCGTCACCGGCCCGGCATCTTCCGCGCGCTCCACAATCTTCGGCTTCGCACCCATGACCTTGCCAAAGTCCGCAACCACATCCTCAACCGCTAGCCGCACCGCCCCAGGCTCATCAGCACCAAGCAAAACCGTCACCGAAGGCCCCACTTCAATCTGCATCGCTTTCGTCTGCGCAGCAAAAACCGTTTCACACCCAAACGCAACGACCAATATCACCGCACAAAAAAACACAAAGCCCTGCTGCCGTTCCCTCACAAAGCACCTCTGTAGGTTTAAATTCGCAAAGCCAAAATAGCACAGGAAGTTCAAACTTGTGCATATTTTTTACGGCACTCCAACTAAATCGATACAACCAACGAATGCTTGACTCACTTCAATAAACAACAAGAATCTGGCACAGAAAAAGACCAAGCTCTCGCAGATCTCGACAATATTTTTATCAAACAAATAAACATCCTGGCATCCAGCAACCGAACAGCCTCGCCCTTCCACCGCAACATTCATCCTGCAACGTGTTAACTCCTGCAGCGGCAACCGGGGCCGCACAAAGGAGATTCCATGAACCGCACCCTTCTCGCCGCAACACTTGCACTCGCGCTCACCGGTACCTTCGCCATCGCGCAGGACGCAACACCCGCACCCGATTCCCAGGCACAGGCACAACCCCAGCCGCAGGCCCATCGCCGCGCACCCAACCCGCACCGTCAGGCCATGCGTCTCAGCCGTCAGTTGAACCTCACCTCCGACCAGACCTCGAAAGTCGAGTCCGCCTTCACCAGCCGCGACCAGCAGATCGCCCAAATCCAGTCCGACACCACCATCTCGCCGCTCGTCGCCCAGGAGAAGATCCGCGAGGTCCGCAAACAAACCCAGCAGCAGCTCTCCACCATCCTCACGCCCGACCAGCTCCAGCAGATGCGCCAGATGCACCGCCGCAAACCCGCGCCATCCGACGAGCCGCCCGCATCTGGCGCCGAAGCTCCGACAACTCCCCCGTCCACAAACTAACCCACACATTCTGGCGAGAGGTATGCTGAAGCAACCAGCATTCTCTCGCCGGAGCGCACATGCCCACCTTCAACAACGGCAAGATCTGCTACATCGAAATCCCCACCACCGACATCGCCCGTTCCGCCGCCTTCTATCAGCGCGCCTTCGGCTGGAACCTCCGCACACGCAACGACGGCAGCACTGCATTCGATGACGGCGTCGGCGAAGTCAGCGGCACCTTCACCCTCAAGCGTCCGCCCTCCCCCGCACCGGGCCTGCTCATCTACATCATGGTCGACAGCGTCCCCGACACCATCACCCGCATCCTCGCCAACGGCGGCGAAATCACTCAACCCGTCGGCGGCGACCCCGGCGAGATCACCGCCCACTTCCGCGACCCCGGCGGAAACGTCCTCGGCATCTACGGCGGCCCGGAGAAGTAACCCGGCTAAATAGCCCGAGCCGGAACGAACCATAGCCGCTACCCATTTCCACGCCCGCACCTCGTAATATCAACCCATGGACAAGTTTGTTGTACGCGGCGGCAACCCGCTTCTCGGCACCATCAAAGTCTCCGGAGCCAAAAACTCCGCCCTCCCCTGCATGGCCGCCGCCATCCTCACCGAAGACGAGGTCATCCTCGAAAACATCCCCCAGGTCCGCGACATCGAGACCGAGCGCAAGCTGCTCACCAGCATGGGCGCCGAAGTCGAGCTCGGCTACGGCCGCGCCCAGCACCGCACGCACATCAAGTGCGCCGTCCTCTCCGACCCTGTCGCCAAATACGAGATCGTCAAAACCATGCGCGCCAGCTCGCTCGTGCTCGGCCCGCTCATCGCGCGCACCGGCATCGCTCGCGTCGCCATGCCCGGAGGCTGCGCTATCGGCGGACGCCCCATCGACCTGCACATCAAGGGCCTCGAAGCGATGGGCGCCACCATCACCCAGGAGCACGGCTACCTCGAAGCCCGCAGCCCTAACAACGGTGAAGCCCGCCTGAAAGGCGCACGCATCCTCTTCGACAAAATCACCGTCACCGGCACCGAAGACCTCCTCATGGCCGCCACGCTCGCCGAAGGTGAATCCATCTTCGAGAACTGCGCCCGCGAACCTGAAGTCACCGACCTCGCCGCGCTACTCAACGCCATGGGCGCAAAAATCGAGGGCGCAGGCACCAGCACCATCCGCATCCAGGGCGTCAGCAAGCTCCACGGCGCGCGTCACCGCATCAACCCCGACCGCATCGAGGCCGGCACCTTCCTCATCGCCGGGGCCATCACCGGCGGCGACCTCAACGTCGACTCCTGCGAACCCGCTCACCTCGGCGCGCTCATCCACAAGCTCGAGCAATGCGGCGTCCGCATCGATGTTGGCAAAGACCACATCCGCGTCCGCAGCGGTGGCGATCTCAAAGCCGCCGACGTCTCCACTGAGGAGTACCCCGGATTCCCCACCGACATGCAGGCACAGTACATGGCGCTCGCCACGCAAGCCGAAGGCACCAGTATCATCACCGAAAACATCTTCGAGAACCGCTTCATGCACGTGCAGGAGCTGGCCCGCATGGGAGCGAACATCACCATCAACGGCCGCACTGCAACCGTGCGTGGCAAGAGCCCACTCCAATCAGCAGCAGTGATGTGCTCCGATCTCCGCGCATCGGCGTCACTCGTCCTCGCCGCGCTCGTAGCCGACGGCGAAACCATCCTCGACCGCGTCTACCACCTCGACCGCGGCTACGAGCACTTCGAAGAAAAGCTCCGCGGCGTAGGCGCACAAATCCGCCGCATGGGCGACGTCTTCGGCAAAAAGTAGTTCACCCTCGCAAGAAGCTCATTGGCTCACACTGAGCTTCTTGCGATACACAAACGCATCCAGCCCCACATCCCCATAGAACCGTTCTTCCCTACCCACCCGCTCATACCCCAGCTGCTCGTAGAACCTCACCGCTCCATCGTTCCCGGTGAACACATGCAGGTCCATCCACTGCGCGCCCCGAGCCAACATCCTCTGCTCCATCTCCCCAATCAGTCTTGCCCCAAGCCCACCGCGCCTGTACTGCGGCAACACATCCAGAGTGACCAGATACCCTCTTCGAACACCATCCCTCTGCCCTAGGTGAGCAATCACAAACCCAGCCATCTCTTTTTCAGCCGTCTCCGCTACTACAGCCTCGGCATTACGGGCCTCTGCAAACGCACTCATCGACACCTGATCGAACCGGAAGTCGGCTGCAAAACACAGGTCGTCCACCCTGGTCATCTCCTCCAGGTCGTCTTCCCTGTAGTCCCGCAGAGAAATCATTTCCGCCCCCATCGCCAACCTCGCTCCAATTCCCGTATCCTCTCCAAAAGGTGTACAACTGTTGCAATATATCCGCGGACGAAACAACGGGGAACGATGACTGGAAAGAAAAAGAACCTGCCCGAAGCCGGCAAGCCGATAACGCTCAAAATTCTCGCCGAGTACCTTGACCTCTCCCCAGCAACCGTCTCCATCGTACTCAACAACTCTCCCGTGGCGAAGTCCATATCGCAGGCCACGCGTCAGCGCGTCATCGCCGCCGCAAAAAAGCTCGACTACCGGCCCAACCTGCACGCGCGCATGTTGCGCACGCGGCTCACCAACACCGTCGGCATCATCGTGCCCGAGGTCAGCGAAGGCTACTTCACCAAGGTCATGCTCGGCGTCGAGCAGCATCTGCTCCAGGAAGGCTTCCTCTACTTCACCGTCAGCCATCTCGGCCGTCCCGACCTGATGGAGGAGTATCCCAAGCTGCTCACCAACCGTGCCGTTGACGGCTTCCTCGCCATCAACACCGAGCTCAATCACAAGACCTCCCTGCCCGTCGTCGGCATCTCGTCGCACAGTAAGCTTCCCGGCGTCACCAACGTCGTACTCGACCACAACCGTGCCGCCCGCATCGCGCTCCGTCATCTCTACGATCTCGGCCATCGCCGCATCGCCTTCATGAAGGGCACTCACTTCGTCTCCGACTCTGAAGTCCGCTGGCAGGCCATCGTCTCGATCGCGCGCGAGCTAGGCATCACCGTGCGCCCCGAACTCTGCATCCACCTTGAGAAAAACTCCTGGTCGCCCGACCTCGGCTATCCGCCCGTGCGCGAGCTGCTCAGCCGCACCCACGACTTCACCGCGATCTTCAGCTTCAACGACACCGCCGCCATCGGCGCCATCCGCGCCATCGAAGACGCCGGCCTCAACTGCCCGCGCGACATCTCCGTCATCGGCTTCGACGACATCATCGTCTCCGAGTACTTGAACCCGCGCCTCACCACGGTCCGCCAACCGCTCTACAACATGGGTTCTACCGCCGCGCAGCTCCTCGTCAAACGCATCCAGTCGCCCGAAGCTCCTTACCAGGAAGAGGTCAGCTTCGAGCCCGAGCTTATCGTCCGCGAATCTACAGCAGGCGTCCACGACCACCTGTCTGCGAAGTCACGCCGCCCACGCTAGGCTGCATCGACTGCTTATGCGCTAAATCACCGTCGTCGAAGCGGTCATTCTGAGCGCAGCGGGGTCCCCGGCCAGCTTGCTGGCTGGGGTGGAAGCGAAGAACCTCTGTATTTCTTCTAGTGGAAGCTCGGATGTTCGGGCTAAACTGCAACAGCCCGAGGCCGGTACCACCCATGCACCCCGCGTCAGACGTACAACCCAACTCCCGCGCGGAAGCCTTCCGCGCGCTCGCGCCGGTCTTCTTCTACTTCGCCATCGGCGGAGTCGCCACGGTCATGCTCGGGCCGCTGCTGCCCGCGCTCATCGGCCGCTATCAAATCCAGGACGCGCAGGCTGGCACACTCTTCACCTTCAGCTTCGCCGGTCAGCTCTGCGGAGCGTGGATCGCCGTCCGCAATCTCCGCGCCAGCGTCCTCTACGGCGCACTGCTTTCAGTCGCCGGATGCCTCGCTATGGCATGGGCGCCCTTCGACCTCGCCCACTTCGCGCTCTTCGTCAACGGTCTCGGTCTCGGCCTCGGCCTAACCGCGGGCAATGTCATCGCGGGCACCTACGTCACCGAAGGCCGCGCTCGCCTGCTCGCCCTGCTCAACACCTGTTGGAGCATCGGCGCCATCCTCTGCCCCGTCCTCGTCCGCGCCTGTGGCCCCTCACACATCAACATCTTCTTCTACGTCCTCTCCGCCATCTTCCTCATCTCTGCTGCCGCGTCCGTCACCATCCCCCGCGCATCCGCCCGCGAGCGGCAACAACCGCAAACGAAGTCGCGCCTTCCGCTCTCGCCATCCATGATCTTCTTCTTCTCCTGCGCGCTGCTTCTCTACGTCGGCATTGAAAACGCGCTAGGAGGCTGGCTGCCTACCTACGCAGTCCGCGTCGACCCCACAGCCCACGCAGCCGACATCTCCTTCTGCTTCTGGCTCGCCGAGATGGCCGGTCGCTTCCTCATGTCCACGCCCCTCAACTTCCTCAGCGAAAAGAATCTCTACAAAGCCGCCGCCACGCTTCTCATCGCAGCACAAGCCCTCTTCATCGCCATCCCCCATCTCCCCGGAAGCCGCATCGAACTGCTGACCATCGCCACCGGACTCGCCATCGCCCCTATCTATCCGCTCATCCTCTCCTTCCTCCTCAGCCGCACCGGCAAGCACCCACACCTCGGTCCGCTCTTCGCCAGCGCATCCCTCGGCGGAGCCACCTTCCCATGGTTCACCGGCATCGTCTCCACGCACTTCCACGATCTCCGCACCGGCCTCATCGTTCCCACCATCGGAACCTTCCTGATTCTCCTGCTGGCAACCGTTATTGCGCAGCAATCAAAACCCAGGCTTAAGCAAGCCGTTGCCAAATCATCCTGACCGCAGCAGCGCGAACGCCTCGCACTTCCCCATTCCCTCTCGTACAACAAAACAGTTACTATGGGTGCGCCGTAAAAACGTTTTCATAGCCCATTTTTGTAATGCCCTGCAAACGCAGGTGCAATACAAACCCTGAATCGCACCTTGCCGCATTCGCCCGTGTCACCGTTTACATCCATCAAGCCGCAGCAAATCGGAGACCGCATGATCGTTTCGCCCCGCAAACTCCTTCCGCTCCTCCTCGCCTTACTCGTCACCAGCCTCATTCCCGCCTCCCGCGCGCAAGAGCAACAGCCTAACGAGCACCCTGCTCTCTATCTCGGTGCCGCCTGGTATCCCGAGCAATGGCCCGAGTCCCGCTGGGACGCCGACCTCACCCTGATGGAGCAGGCCCACATCCGCTTCGTCCGCGTCGGCGAGTTCGCCTGGTCCACCATGGAGCCAACCGAGGGCAACTATCAGTGGGAGTGGCTCGATCGCGCCATCGCCGACGCCGCCCGCCACCACATCTACGTCGTGCTCGGCACACCCACCGCAGCGCCCCCTGCGTGGCTCACCACGAAGTACCCCGAGACCCTCCGCATCATGGAAGACGGCCGCCGCGACCAGCACGGCAACCGCCAGCAGTTTGACTGGGCCAATCCCAAATACCGCGAACTAGCCCGCGATATCGCCGAGCGCATGGCCAAACGCTACGGCCACAATCCCAACGTCATCGGCTGGCAGATCGACAACGAGTACGCCGCCGAGTCCTACGGCCCCGAAGACCAGAAGCAGTTCGACGAGTGGTGCCACGAGCACTACAAGACGCTCGACAATCTCAACACCCGCTGGACCACCGCCTACTGGTCGCAGACCTACACCGACTGGTCGCAGATCCCCATCGAAGAGCGTTACGGCAACCCCGGCCTGCTCCTGAGCTGGAAGCGCTTCGTCTCCGACACCTGGCGCAGCTACCAGAAGAACCAGCTTGACGTCATCCGCGCCAACTCCGACCCGCGCCAGTTCATCACCACCAACATGATGGGCTGGTTCGACGGCTACGACCACTACACCGTCTCGCAGGACCTCTCGCTCGCCTCATGGGACGACTACGTCGGCGAAGGCCATCTCGACCCGTACAAGAACGGCGCAGCCGACGACCTCACCCGCGGCTTCCTCCGCAAAAACTTCTGGGTCATGGAGACGCAGCCGGGCTTCGTCAACTGGGCGCCCGTCAACACCCCGCTCGACAAAGGCGAAGTCCGCGCCATGGCCTGGCACAACATCGGCCACGGCGCCGACGCCGTCGAGTACTGGCAGTGGCGCTCCGCGCTCAATGGCCAGGAAGAGCTCCACGGCACGCTCGTCGGCGCAGACGGCACACCCGTCCCTGTCTACTCCGAAGCCCAGCAACTCGGCGCAGAGTTCGCCAAAGCCGGCCCAGTCCTCGCCGGAACCAGCGTCCACTCCGAAGTCGCCATCCTCCACTCCTACGACTCGCGCTGGGCCATCAACTGGCAGCGCCACAACAAGAACTTCGATCCCGTCACGCAGATCGTCAGCTACTACAAGCCACTCCGCGAGGTCGCACAGTCCGTCGACATCGTGCAGCCAACCGTTGACCTCAGCCAATACAAGCTCGTCGTCGCGCCCGGCCTCGAAGTCATCACCGAAGCCGCCGCGAAAAACCTCATCGCCTACGTCCAGAACGGAGGTCACCTCGTCCTCGGCCAGCGCACCGGCATGAAGAACGACGACAACGGCCTCTGGCCCCAGCGCGAACCCGGTCCCCTCGCCGAACTCCTCGGCGGCCGCGTCGATCAGTTCTACGCCATCGACGACAAACCAGGCGACACCGTCCCCGTCACCGGCACATGGGGCGACACCACGGCCAAGATCTGGGCCGAGCAGCTCAGCGTCTCCTCACCAGACACCAAAGTCCTCATGCGCTACGGCAAATCCAACGGCTGGCTCGACGGCCAGCCCGCAGCCATCACCCGCCAGGTCGGCAAAGGCAGCATCACTTACATCGGCGCATGGATGGACGATGCCGCGATGCTGAACGCAGCCAAATGGATGGTCGAAACCAGCGGCGTCACCCCAGCCTTCGGCCCCGTCCCCGACGGCGTCGACGTCTACCCGCGCGAAGGCGAAGGCAAGAAGGTCTTCATCCTCGTCAACTTCAACAAGGACCCGCAAACCGTCACGCTGCCCTCAACCATGCACGCTGTCCTCAGCGGCAAGGACGAGAGCTCCATCACACTTGACCAATACGGCGTAGCCGTTCTCGAAGCAAAGTAAGAACGCATCACAAAAAGCAAGAAGGCCAGGCTCGAAAGCCTGGCCTCTTTTATTCCGGAGAAACAATCTTAGTGCAACGTAACAAACTGGTCGCGAAGGGTGATGCATGCAATCACCACCAAAGCAGCCATTGCAGGTGTGAAGAAAAGATACATGGAAAATCTCCTAGCTCAAAAAATGTACAGCAGTGAAGCACCTCCAAATATGCCTGTAAACAGCCAACAAAACATCACCCGCACAGGTAGGTCACGAGGTATACGAATGGGCCACGCTCCACCGAACCAACCTCAGTGCTCACGCTCGATCAGCACAATCAACATGCAAAAATTTGCATAGCATCGAGCAGTCTCGAAGCTATCTTCTCTCCAGACACAGCAAAGCCAGGCGCTCAGGCCTGGCTTCGCACATCAAGATAGAGAACTATTCAGACAGATGGTTACGACAGCGCCATCTAGCTCAACGTCGCAAACTGATCGCGTAGCGTGATGCACGCAATCACTACCAGAGCAGCCATCGCAGGTGTAAAGAACAGGTACATGGGGAAATCCTCCTAGCAAAAAAATGCACATCAGTGGAGCAAATCCACTATGCCCGCAGCCAGGCCAAATAGGAATCACCTGCAAGGCTACGGGCATCGAGTTAGTTATTACTCCTCTGCGTTCTTATCCGCGGCTCATCTTGCGTCGAATCAACTCAGTCAGCCCAATCAGTCCCGAACCAAACAGCATCAGGCTCGAAGGCTCTGGCACCGACGTGTCGCCCACAAAGTTCTGCGGGGGATAATCCTCATATTGCTGGGTAATCGTCCCGCCGTTATAGATGTAGAACGTCGTATCCGACAGCATTGCGTTGCTCCCGGTATTGCCCACATTGCCCAACGCAAAGCTGTAGGCAGCCGAAACCAACGCATCCGACCCAGGATTGTTGTTGCTGGAGTTCGATGGATCGAATATCTGCCACAGTGCATGTTGTACCGTTGCAGCATCCGATCCCACCAGCTGGCTGTAGATGTACGCCTCTTCCTCATACTGGAAGCCCGTTGTATTCAGCGCGCTTCCCGCAAAGGTCGCCCCATTCACCACATTCACGCTCCAGCTCTCGCCGGTCTGAATGAAGTTCTGGTCATTCATGCAGAAGAGCTGCAGTGACTGCGTTCCATTCAGCGTCAGGTTGTAGGGCCCAATCTCTCCATTGGGCGCGTTGTTGAACGTTAGCATGTCCCCCTTGGCCAACACAGGTGCCGTGGCAAGACACACCACTAACAGAAACATCGATATCCGCTTCATATTTCCTCTTCACGCCCACATGGCAGGCGTTGGCTAAGCAGGACAGCAATGCCATAAGAGGTTCTTACTCACTCATCTCTACGGCACACGTCCGCGCCCTCGCGAAGGACGCAGCAACCCCAATGCGACAGATCGCATATCCCGCATGGAACTATGGTTTCAGCCACTTGTCTAAGGAGACTCAGCAGATCAAGACAGGCGTGACTCGTTACTCGCTGTAGCTGCTGCTACCCGTACGAAGTAAATCGTCGAGCCATTTCTTCGTCGAGCCATCCAGAGAAATTTGCCCGTTTTCCCTGAAGATCAGAAGGGATTATGACACCAAACCTTCCACTTCGAACGCAACAGAGACTCCATTATGCAAACACGCAAAAGCTTGCATAAAACCTTTGCTGGCCGAGACACATTCATCCTGCAGAAAACATGACCATTACAACGGCACACTCACGTCGCGCACAAAATCCCCACGCAAAAGAAAATGCGCGGATGAGAAACTCACCCGCGCAGCCAGTTATCAAGCTAGTTAATTCAAGCTCGTTAGTTATCGACTTTGATTTTTATGCGCGACCCATCTTGCGACGAACCACTTCGGCCAGACCCATCAGGCCCGAACCAAGCAGCATCAGGCTTGAAGGCTCCGGAACTGGTGAAGGATCACCTACGAAGTTCTGAGGCGGCGAGCACTGGTACTGATTCGTAATATCCCCGCCGTTCCAGATGTAGAACGTCGCTTCCGACAAAATCGCGTTGTTGCCCGTGTCACCAACAAGGCCCAGAGCAAAGTTGTAGGCGGACCAGATCAGCGTGTTCGAAGCAGAGTGCGAAGGATCGAAGATGTGCCACAACGCGTTCTGCACCGTCGAAGCATTCGTCCCGTTGTAGACGCTGTAGATGTAAGCCTCTTCTTCATACTCGAAGCCAGTCGTATTCTTCTTGCTGCCTGCAAACGACTGCCCGTTCACCACATTCACGCCCCAGCTCTCGCCAGTCTGAATATAGTTCTGGTCATTCATGCAGAACAGTTGCACGGACTGTGTTCCATCCAGCGTCAGGTTGTAGGGCCCGGTGCTTCCGGTGGGCGCATTGTCGAACGTAAGCGTGTCGGCCTTAGCCAACACAGGAGTCATTGCAAGGCAAAGCACTGCAAAAAGTGATGCAATTCGCTTCATGATCATTCTCCGCGCCCGAACATGCGGGCGTATGGTTATGTCGGACTGCTGTGTCGTAAGAGATTGACTGATCTACGTTCACGATCGAAACTCCCTTCGACACACGTCCACTCTCTGCGCGGAATCGACCATGATGCACGCCGGTCACTTCTCGCGTAGAACGACTAAGGTTTCAGCCACTTGTCTTGAGGGGACCCAACGGATGAGACAGTGTGACTAGTTACTTCGTATAGCTTCTGCTGCATGTACTAAATGCAATCACCCGGCCATTTCTTCCGTTCTTCACAAACACCTGAAATTCGCTAAATTCCAAAGGAAAATGCATATCGCAACCAGCATCTTCAGAGCCGCGAACCGCGCGCACATTGCAAACATGCAAAATTTTGCGCAATATCGGCACCTTCATGCCTCTCATCCCTTATCTTGCGGAAAATATGCAGGTTACCGTCGATGATTACGTGCAGAGCCGGAAGTTACCTCTCGAATATTCCTTTAGACAAAGCAAAACCAGGCCCACAAGAGCCTGGCTTCAGAACATCCACACCGCATTCGTTTTATTCAATTCGATCCGTATATATTCGTTCAACAAAAATGCGCGAATGAGAGAGACTCATCCGCGCAGAGAAACTTTCAACTCAATTACAGTTCTTCGCGTTCTTATTCGCTCCACACCGCACGGCGCAGCAGCCCTGCAAGTCCAATCAGTCCCGAGCCAAACAGCAGCAAGCTCGAAGGCTCCGGAACAGGCGAGTTGTTGCTGATAGTGTTCCCCACACTGCTGCTGCCCACATAGTTCTCGGGCGGCAGATTCTGGTCCTGGTGCGTCACATTCCCGCCATCCCATATATAGAACGTCGCATTCGCCAGAAGCGTGTTGCCTGCCGTGTCACCGACGTTGGCAAGCGCGAAGTTGAAGGCCGCCGAAGCCAACGCATTCGACGACGAGTTGTAGTTGCCAATGTTTAACGAATCGAAGACCTGCCACAGCGCATACTGCACCGTCGAGGCGTTCGTCCCGTTGTACTGCCCGGCAATGTAGGCTTCCTCTTCATACTGAAAGCCCGTCGTGCTCAGTGCGCTGCCGGCAAAGGCCGAACCGTTCACCACGTTTGCGCCCCAGCTTTCGCCATGTTTGACGCCATCCTGGTCGTTCATGCCAAACAGTGAAAGCGCCGTACTCCCATCCGTCAGCGAGTACGGTCCAATGCCGTTGTTGGAAGCGCCAGTAAACGTCATCGTATCGGCCTTCGCCAATACAGGGGTCATAGCAAGGCAAATGATCGCAGCAATTACACCAAATCTCTTCATTCTCTTCTTCACAACTCTCTCCGGTACACTTCCGGCGTTCCCTGCGCGAGTAACCGAAGGTAATGCGACGGCCACAAGGAGGATTAGGGTTTGAGCTACGCGCACGCTGGAATCTACAGGAAGTGCTCACAGCCAGTTACTTACACAAATTTCTTACGCGACTTAGATGTGCAATTGAGCGCCCATTCATAAATTCACCAAACGGCTGTGCAAATCTTTACGACATTGCAACAATTTGCGAGTCAAAGTCAGGCCTCTACGTCCACGCGATGCGACCAAAAGCAACACATAGCCCACAGAAAATGGAAGATTTTGAATGCCTGAAATATGTGTAAATATATGACCAACAATAACTTGCGAACAAAGGTAACTTCTATAGCCCCTGCTCGAAGTTACCTATTTGGAATTCTCTCTTCACCGCTGGTACAACCTCCGGAATCACCTATGTGCCTGCCCGTTTCTCTGAGCAAAGCAACCAGTTCAGATATTCCTCCAAACGCAGCAAAGCCAGACCCGCGAGAGTCTGGCTTCACACAAAATTCAAGGTCGTCCCCACCCAACCACCCGGCTGGATCAGCGGAACCCTTAGTTCAACGTCGCAAACTGATCACGCATGTGAATGAAGGCGATCAGAACCACAGCAACCAAAGCAGGACTAAAGAACAGATACATGGTGTAGCCTCCTCCGCATCAATGGCGGCACTCAGGTAAGGGTTCCCCGACTGATGTCCAGAGAGCCTCGCTACGTATCGCAGGGCTTCCAGCAGCCAGCCAGTTGGTTTCGCCCAAATCGCAGCGCTACTCCAGATAGCGCGTCGAAAGGGCACGTCTCGGCAATCTGCCCACACCTCAAGTAAGGTGTCTGGCAACTTCTCTACAACGTGCAACTCTTTGCTACGCGTATCTAATTAGCAACTAACGAACCATTAACGAGGCATGCCCCGGTCACCCAAAAACATCGAATTTGCTGGGAAATTTGCATTTCCCCAGTATTTCCTCACCCAATCCACCTGTTTCCCTTGCAGAACTTTGCACATATTGATGGCATCAAAATTCACCTTTATGCCATTCCACCTCCTCAGACTGGCCGCGAATCATGCCCTCCTCGCTGTAGTCGCAACCCCTTGCATACGATTCAGATCTCGCTTTTAGACCTTGATCATTTACTCCTTCGGCAATAACTCCCACATCCAGGCCGAACGAACCCGAGGCCACCCAAGACAAAGGTTCAAAGAATGAACTATGTTATCTGGTGAGAAAAACCTGCGAACCGCAGCGTCCCGAAACAATCCATCAGGAGTCGAAATGAGACTGCTCTCCCGCCTGGGCCTTTATCTGCCATTTGCCATCCTCGCCGCCACTACCGCCATCTCCGCCCAAACCATCGCCCCCGGCCAATACGCCGGCATCACTCCCGAGCAGGTTCAGCAAATCGCCTCCATGCTGCCCGCCAAGCCCACCGGCTTCGGCCCACCCTGCTCCGACCGCGCCGCCTGGTCCCGGCTCGCCGCGCAGTTCCAGCCGCAGATCGCGCAAGCCGAGTCCATGCTCACCGAGCCCTTCCCTGCCTGGAGCGACGACGCCTATAGCGACTACCTCCGCACCGGCTCCCGAACGCGTGGCAACCAAATGCTCGCCGCACGCGAACACTGGCTCGCGCCGCTCGTGCTGGCCGAGTGCGCCGAAGGCCGCGGGCGATTCCTCCCGCGCATCGCCATGGTCCTCGACCAGCTTTCCACCCAGCCCACGTGGAATGAAGCGGCCAACGACGCCGACCTGCGCGACTTCGGCACGCCGCTCTATCGCCAGACCATCTCACTCGACTCCGCGACCCTCGGGCAAAACATCGCCGAAGCCTTCTATCTCATCGGCGACCAACTCCCCGCCGAAACCCGTCAGCACATCCAAACCGCACTCGAGCAGCGCATCTACACACCCATGCGAGCGGCTCTCACACCAGGACACGGATATTGGTGGATGACCCGAGACTCCAACTGGAACGCCGTCTGCCTCGACGGCGTCACCGGCGCCGCCCTCGCCGCCCTACCCTCGCGTGAAGACCGCGCACTCTTCGTCGCCGCAGCCCAACTCTACTCCCCCAACTACCTTCGCAGCTTCTCCGACAGCGGCTACGGCGTCGAAGGCATCGGCTACTGGAGCTACGGCTTCTCCCACTACGCCGACCTGCGCGAAGCGCTCTGGGCTGCGACCAGCGGCAAGATCGATCTCTATTCGAACCCCCAGGCCCGCAAGGTCGCGCTCTTCAGCATCCAGCTCCAGATGCTCCCCGGCAACTTCGCTGCATTCGGCGACGCCCACTTCATGTCCGTCCCCAGCGCCCCGCTCGTAGCCTACGTCGAAAAAACCTTCGGCCTCGACATCACCGCACCCGCAAAGCCCACGCACGAAACCGCCGCGCTGGTCGACGCCGTGCGCACCGCCTTCCCTAACCACTCTGAGCTGCCTGCCAGTTCCAACGACGACATCCTCGGCCTGCGCACCTACTACGCCGACCCCGGCGTCCTCATCGCGCGTCCGGCTCCCGGAGGCGATCTCGCCGCAACCATCAAAGCCGGCGGCAACGGCGGCCACAGCCACAACGACATCGGTTCCTTCGTCATCGCGCTCGGCGCAACCCAGCCGATAGGCGACCCCGGCGGCCCCAACTTCTACACCAGCGACACATTCTCATCCAAACGCCTCACCTCGCGCCTGCTCAACTCCTACGGTCATCCGGTCCCGGTCATCGGAGCCGCGCTTCAAAAAGACGCAACCAAACTCCACCCAAAAGTCCTTAGCACCAGCTTCACGCCGCAGCAGGACTCCATCACCATCGACATGACCAGCGCCTACGACGCGCCCACACTGAAGAGCCTCGCCCGCACCATGAAGTATTCACGCGAAGGCCAGGGCTCCGTCGAGATCGCCGACAACTTCAAACTCTCTGCCCCAACCGACATCGAAGAGTCTCTTCCCACCCACGGCACCTGGCGTCAGATCGACGCGAAGACGCTCGAGTTCACCATCGACGCCAACGCCGGAAAAGAACATGGTCCCATCGACCCCAACGCCAAACCGGAACATCTCCGCGTCACCATCGAAGCCCCAACCACCTTCACCGTCACCGATGAGAAGATCGACGACTACGGCAACCCGTTCACCCGAGTAGCCATCCACCTGCACCTCAAAAAATCCGGCACCATCACCCTCCACTTCACCCCAGCCGACTAGCTTTTTCAACCAGCCACCACTGTCGGGTGCCCCATCTTCGCGACGGCCTTATCGTCGCTAAGGTGGGGTTCATTCTCGCGGCAGCGAAAATCCAAAAGGCCGCCCGTCCTTACGATTCTCAACGCACCACAAAAGATCGCGCGCCCCATCCTTCCGCTTTTTGCGAAGAGCAGGAACGCACAGACTCTCCCGGGAGCTTTATTTCAAGCTCTTATAATCCTTATCGCGAACAGGCTCTAACCAAATCGTTTTTCCCTTTTGAGTCGGTGTAACCGCTATATAAGCAAAGCTGCTATTCGGTAATGCGCCGTGCCAATGCTCTACGCCTGGCGCGCATTTTATGACATCTCCCTTGTGAACGATTCGCACCGGCTTTCCTCTTTCCTGATAATAGCCAGCGCCTTCGGTGATAAGTAAAACCTGCCCACCTGGATGAATATGCCAATTCAGCTTTGCACCGGCATCATAGGTCGCTACAGCAATACTGGAATCGAACGTACTGTCTCCAACATTTAACTCGTTAAGCCAAATGTGTCCCGTATGGTGTGTGTCGGTGGAGAGTTCACCTTTTGGGAAAGCTGCGGCCCCTGTTTGTGCCTGAGCCTGAAAGGTGAAGAGAAGGCTCACCGCGAAAGCGACGATTTGAAGTTTTGTCCTCATGTTTTCTGTTCTCCTCCTGCGCTCTTACTCCATCCACACCGCCGACTCAGCGTCCAGTCATCTTCAAGGCGGCTTCGGGGAGACGTTCTCCTTCGAGCGACAACCTCGAAACAGCTTCCTCGATCTGTTTGACATCGCCGTCCGTCAGTTCAACGTTCACTGCGCCAAGGTTCTCCTCCAGCCGCTTGACCTTGGTAGTTCCCGGTATCGGAACAATCCACGGCTTCTGCGCCAGCAGCCACGCAAGTGCGACCTGCGCCGGAGTCGCGCCTTTACGTTCCGCGACGGACTTGACCAGCTCGACCAGAACCATATTGGCCTTGCGCGCCTCGGGCGAGAAGCGTGGCACGATGTTTCGAAAGTCGGTCGGATCGAACTTCGTATTCTCGTCAATCTTGCCAGTCAGAAACCCGGCGCCGAGCGGGCTGAACGGCACGAACCCAATACCAAGCTCTTCCAGTGTCGGAAGAAGCTCGGCCTCCGGACCACGCCAGAACAGCGAATACTCGCTCTGTACTGCGGTGACCGGCAGGATCGCATGTGCCCGCCGAATGGTCTGCACCCCGGCCTCCGACAAGCCAAAATGTTTGACCTTTCCCGCCGCAACCAGGTCCTTGACCGCTCCTGCCACGTCCTCGACCGGCACGTCAGGATCGACGCGGTGTTGATAGAAGAGATCGATGGAATCGCTCCGCAAACGCTTCAGGCTGGCATCCGCAACAGCTTTAATGTGATCGGGACGACTGTTGGTTCCCGGACCGCGCTTGCCCGTCTGAAGGTCAATATCGAATCCGAACTTTGTGGCAATCACCACCTTGTCGCGGATCGGCTGAAGCGCAGCGCCCACCAGTTCTTCGTTCGCGAACGGCCCGTAAGCTTCGGCCGTATCGAAATGGGTCACACCGCAGTCATACGCCGCACGTATCAATGCGATCATCTCGTCTCTGTCGGCTGCCGGACCATAACCCGAGCTCATGCTCATGCAGCCGAGGCCAATCGCCGAGACTTCAAGGCCGGAGTTTCCCAATTTTCGCTTCTGCATCATTTCCTCTCCATGCAGTCTAAGGAGAAGCGGCCATTGACCGTTATCCCGATTCTGCCGATCTCTTGCCTGATTCTCTTGAGGGACTGGCGGGCGACCCGCCCTTACCATTCCCAACTCGCCATAAAAGCCCAAGTGCTCCATCCTTCACGGCTTTTTGCGAAGGGTGGAAACGTAAACTGCTTGCGCCGCCGACAGGTAAACGCTTTGTGTGGGATAAAAATCCGTGTCAAGCCCCCAATCCGTGGAAATCCCCACATCCTCAACAAACGAAACCAAATAAAAATCTCCCCGAGTTGGCGGGTTAGTTTTGCTCAACCCGCTACAATTAATTCAGAACTCAAAAAGACAAACCCGGCTCAGGCCGGGTTTTTTCATGGCTCGGACTCAAGCTGAAGTCCAGACTTAAACCATTTCGATGGAATACTTTAGTACTTAAAGTAGGGGGAGGGGGGTACTACACCGCCACGGTAAACGAGTCCTCACTCCGAGTCACCGCCCGGTAGAGCGTATCCCGCTCAAACGGCACCCGCCCAGCCTCGGCAATCAGCCGGATCAAGTCCGCCCGCCGCAGCCCCTGCGGAGTCGAAGCCCCCGCATTGTGGTAGATCTTCTCCTCCACCACCGTCCCGTCGATATCATCCGCCCCAAACCGCAGCGCGATCTGCGCCATCTTCGGCGTCACCATCTGCCAGTAGCTCTTGATGTGCGGAAAATTGTCCAGCATCAACCGCCCGACGGCGATCTGCCGCAGATCCATCATCCCCGTCGTCTTCGGAATGTGCGCCAGCGCCGTGTGGTCCGGGTGGAACGCCAGCGGAATAAACGTCTGGAACCCACCCGTCTCATCCTGCACCGCCCGCAGCCTCACCAGATGGTCCACGCGGTCCTCGTCGTTCTCGACGTGCCCATAAAGCATCGTCGCATTCGACTTCAGCCCGATCCTGTGCGCCGCCTTCGCCGTCTCCAGCCACTCGCCGCCGTCAATCTTGTGGTCGCAGATGATGTGCCGCACGCGATCCGCAAAGATCTCCGCACCGCCGCCCGGCATCGAATCCACGCCTGCGGCCTTCATCCGCTCCAGCGTCTCGGGAATCGTCATCTTCCCCCGCTTAGCCAGAAACGCCACCTCCACCATGGTGAACGCCTTGATGTGAACCTTCGGAAACCGCTGCTTCAACCCGCGCACCAGGTCCATGAAGTACTCAAACGGAAGATCAGGGTGCAGCCCGCCGACAATATGGAACTCCGTCACCGCTTCGGAATAACCGGCGCCAGCCGTCTCCCAGGCCTCTTCCAGAGCCATCGTGTACGTGCCGACATCGCCCTTCTTCTTGCCAAACGCACACAACCTGCAAGAAGCCACGCACACGTTAGTCGGATTGATGTGCCGGTTCACATTGAAGTACGCCGTATCACCGTGCAGTCGCTCCCGCACCATGTTCGCCAGCCACCCCACCGCCAGAATGTCACCGGTACGATAGAGCGCAACACCGTCATCGAAGCTCAGCCGCTCGCCTGCCTGCACCTTCGCCGCAATCGGCAAAAGCGCCGGGTCGTCGGTCTGAAAAGAGTGCCGTGGCCGCTGGCTGGATGATCGAAAGCTCATACTACGATTCTACCCCTCGGCAGCGGCAGCATCAGTGCCCATGCACATCAGCCGAGTCCACCATCCTCGGCTGCACCACAACTCCGTCATACAGAGTCGCACCAACCAGATGATCTCCCACTGCGCGCACCAGCTTCAAATTCCAGCCTGTGTTCCAGTACTCGACGCGCATGTCCGGCAGATGAACCGCATACGCAATCGTGTTCCCGCCATCGGCAGTAATCAGCATCCGCTGCGTGCCCTCGTCAAAGTACAGGCTGTTGACGCCCTTGATCGCGACCGCACTCAGCGTCTGCCAGGTCGCACCCTCGTTCTCCGAATAGAACACGCCCTGCAATCCGCCCATCCAGATTCCGCCTGAACCATCCACGGCCAAACCTGAGATCTGCGTCAGCGCAGGAGGAAGACTGACATGCACCCAATGCTTCCCGTCGTTCACCGACATCATCGCGCTGTTCAGTGTCGCGACCGCAATCATCGATCTCGACGCAGCAACGAAGTTCCAATCCTGCCTCGCCAAACCCGCGACGAGTTTCCAGCTCAAACCAGCCGAGTAGCTCGCGAGCAGCCCATCCGAAGTCGCGGCATAGAGAGTGTCGCCCGCTCGCGCCAGCGAAGATACATTCGCATCGAACGGATCACCCGGAGGATCCACGCGCAGCCGCACATTACGCCGCACCACAGCGCCTCTCCGCATCGCAGTGGAGAGATCGATCTTGTCCACACGGACCCACACATCGCCCTGAAGTCTGAAGACGCCATGTCGCGTTCCGGCAAGGATAGCGCCGTCCGGAGCCTGCTCGAGGCTCACAACATCATGTCCATCGAGCCCCGCGCTCTTCTGCGCCCACGTCAGCCCGCCATTCTCGCTCTCGAAGACACCGCCCCACTCCTTATCATTCACCACCCCGACATAGATCCGCGCCGGATACTCCTGGTCCGCGACATAAGACACAATCTGCCGCGTCGAAAATCCCGTATTCGATGGAATAAAAGAATACCCGCCATCGCGGCTGGCCAGCACACCTCCACGATCGGTAGCTAACAGCACGCGGTTCGTGTCATTCGGATCAACGTAAACATCGTTGACAATGATCTCCGGCCCTGTCGTCCGGAGCCACGTCTTGCCGGAATCCCCACTACGGAAAAGCCCCTCGGTCGTTCCAGCGAAGACAATATTCAGGTTCTTCGGGTCCTGCATCAGCACGCGCGTCCTGCGCGCAGTGGAAGGTATCCCTTGAATCTTCTGAAATCGCAAGCCGCCATTCTCGCTCTTATAAATACCCGAGCACGCGCTGGCGTAAACCGTCTTGGGTGTCTTTGGATCAACGATGATCGAGAACACATCCGAGTCGTCGATCACGCCTTCCTTGATATTGACCCAGTGCGCTCCTCCATCAGTCGTCTTCCATGGAAGATGCCATGTTCCGGCATAGATAATCTGAGGGTCGACCGGGTCGATCGCAACCGACTCCACCTCATGAATCTCCCTGCTGCCTGCCGGACTGATCAACGTCCAATGCGTTCCGCCATCGGTCGAGCGGTACACTCCCTTGAGAGATCCCGCCACCAGCAGGTTCGGGTCCGACGGCGCCTCTGCAAGCGAGCGAATCGATTGCCCGCGCATCTCCGGCTCGTCTGTCCAGCTATGTCCGCCATCGTTGCTGACGTAAATTCCGCCATCAACATCGCCCAGCACCCATGCACCGACAACGATGTGTCTGGGATTCGCCTTGTCCACCACCATCGAATCCAGCACCAGGTCATGCCGCTTGCCCACCCAGGCCAGCCGCTGCCAGCTTGCTCCCGCGTCGCGCGACTCGTACATCCATCCTGTTGCGGTTCCCAGATAGATATGCGACGGGTCGTGCGGGTCCGCCGCAAAAGCGCGAGCGTCTCCCCCATCCGGCCCAAATGGCAGCCAATTGACCGCCCACAACTGAGGACATGAAAACACAACAACCAAGGCCAGTAATAGAGCGTGAAACTTGTACTTTCGGTTCAACGTATTGATCCAGTCATTCTGCTACTTAAAGTCTAAAACAATCTGCTTCCGGTTAGACATACGCAACACAAAGGCTGACTGGATATGAAATCCAGTCAGCCCTGTGGTTACTAGCTACCAGTTTAGTTCGCGGCCTTCTTGGCAGCGTGGTGACGCACATGGTGCTTCTCATGCGCCGTCGCGTAAGCTGCCTCGTCCACTGCGGTGATGCCCGTGTTGTCGAGCGTCGCACCGGCCGGGATTAGGGTCGTCGAAACGGTCTTGCTGTCATCAGAACCCGTATAGAGCGAGATCCTGCTGGCATCAATACCCTTGTCCTTGACCAGGTAGTCCTTCGTGTTAATTGCGCGCTCGGTCGCAACCTCGTCGCGGTGCCGTTCCTTGGTCTCAGCATTGCCAACCAGGGCGAGCTTCGCGTCCGAAGACTGCTGCATCTTCAGTGCGACATCGTCCAGGCAAGCCTTGCCTTCGTTGTCCACGCGGGTCGGACGGCGCTTGTCACGCTCGAAGTTGACCGTGCACAGTGCGCTGGTCTTCGGCGCCGGCGGCGGAGGAGGAGCGTTGACCGCAACCGAGGTCGTCGACGAAGAAGTCTGGCCCTTGTCGTCCACCACGTTGCAGGTCACCGTAATCGTTCCAGGTGCAGCGCCAGCCGTGTTCAGCGTAGCGGTTGAGGTGTTACCCGAAACCGTACCAGCCGACGCGCTGTAGCTGTAGGTCAGCGGACGGTTCTGCGGGCTGGTGCCCGAAGCAGTGATCGTCGAAGTCCCGCCGGGTTCAACCGTGGAGGGGTTCGCCGAGCAGCTGACCGTGGGCGGCTCGTACTGCTTGATGGTGTACTGCGCCGAGCAGTCTGCCATCTCGCCAGGCTTGTTGCCCTCGGAGATGTGGCCCTTCGCCGTGTAGGTTCCCGGCTGCGCATTCTTGGTGTCGACGTTGGCTACGTTCGAAGTGCCCGAAATCGTACCACCATCGGTCGACCAGTTATAGGTCGCGTTTTTCTTCGGGTTCAGGTTCTGAGCCGTACCGGTCACCGTGATCGGGTCGCCCGGATAACCTTCCGCAGGCGAAGCCGAGCAGGCGTACGTCACCGGCGGAGGAGGAATGATGTGGCCAAAGTGAGCGACGATACCAGTGCTCAGCTCAGCTCCGCTCAGGTTCGCACGACCGCCGATCGGGCCACCAGTCGGAGGCGCCGTGGCAGGACCGAAGTTCGCATGAATATAGCGATAGTCCGCCTCGAACAGACGATACGAGAAGCGATGATTGAAGAACGGCAGATCGTAATCCATACCGCCGCCAGCAGTCAGCGCAGGTCCCCACGTCCATGGGTTGTGATAACCACCCGAGTCCGAGTCAGGTCCCGTCAGCTTCGCCGCGCCAACCAGGCCATGCGCGAACAATGTGAAGTTGTCCATCGGGGCGCGGAAGATCGGACCAAGCGACATGGTGTACAAGCCGTCGTTGTTGCCATCCGGGTGCGCCGCAAAGATGGCCTCACCACCGAAGTACTTGTTAAAGTAGTAGGCCCCGCTTCCAATCGCGCCTTTGTCGATCGAGGAGTAGTTAATTCCCGAGGGCTTGTTCTGCCCATGCGCTCCGAAGTAGGAATAGCCCAGGAAAACATCCACACGCGATGGATTGATCTCCGAGGGGGCAGCTGCGTTGGGCGCGGTCTGCGCGCCCAGACTCGCAACTCCAAAGCTGACTGCACATGCAGCCAGTACGAACCGGCCAAGATAATGTTTAGGGCTATGCTCCATTCGACTTCCTCCGCTCCAAATTCTTCATTGTTCACGAACCTGACTTCCGAGTTCGTCTGAAATTGTTCGATTCTTTACAGCTTACAGCAGTTGCTAACACAATCGGTAAAAAATACTCTTCGCCGACTATCCTTTTCAGTACTTTAACAGCCAAGTACGAAAAAACTCCCTTTTACCCGCAATATGGAATCTACCGAGTAACCTAACCCACGGTGCACCCGCATCTAATCCAGATTCAACGTCTTACGAATCGTTCCCCGCTCCTGCTGAATCTTCTCCTGCAAGAGCGTAATGGCATACAGCAACTGTTCGGGCCGCGGCGGGCAGCCCGGAACGTAAATATCGACCGGAATCACCTGGTTGACCCCCTGCAACAATGCGTAGTTGTTGAACACTCCACCCGAGGTCGCGCACGCGCCCATCGAGATCACCCACTTCGGCTCCGGCATCTGCTCATAGAGCCTCCGGATGACCGGCGCCATCTTCTGCGAAACCCGTCCGGCAATAATCATCAGATCGCTCTGTCGTGGAGACGGACGAAACACCTCCGCGCCAAACCGCGCGATATCGTAGCGCGAGCCCCCCATCGACATCATCTCGATCGCGCAGCACGCCAGGCCAAAGGTCATCGGCCAGACTGAATTCTTCCGCACCCAGTTGATCGCCGCGTCCACCGACGCGAGCAGTATGCCCTCGGTCGGTTCGTCGCCCCAGCTTACCTCCCGCAGTTTGTCCTGGTTCTTGCCAAAGCTGTCCAGGCTTCCAAAGAGGTAGCGATCATTTTTCTGCGGAACCGCTGTCGGGCGGCCGTTGCTCGAAGTTTCATTTGCAGGAGTGGTCATATCTCTAATAATAAAACTCTTGCGCCCGCGCGGTCACGCTGTCGCCACGCTTCGAGCTACCGAAGGAGATTTTTCGGCGTTAATTGTTTGGACGTCTATCGCATCCGGTCCGGTTGGCCACATGGAACCAGAATGCATATTAACCGCGAGCTAACTATTCGCGTTCTCCTCAACGGCCGCAATCAGGTCACGCTTCAATTCAATCTCTTCATCCGCGTTTAACTTTGCGTTGTTCTTGGTCAGATAGAAGACGTCGATTGCGGTTTCACCTTCTGTGTCCACCAGGGCCACTTCAATGTTGCAGCCGTGGCTGGCCAGAGTCAGGCTCAGCACTCGTAGCAACCCAGTGGTGTCCTGAGCGATCACCTCCACCAGCGTGCTGTGCGATGAAGCCTCGTCATCGAACTCCACACTCGTCTCGACCGCAACCAGAGGTGCTTTCTTCCTCCCGCGCCTGCGTCCGCTCAGCAGTTGTTCCGCCGAGACCTGCCCGGTCATCACATCATGCACGCTCTTGATGAAGTTCCCATGCTCGGACGCATTCATCTCCAGCGTCCTGAAGCTGTCGGTGAACCGGAAGCTGTCCACCACCATGCCCTGCCGGTTCGAGAACGCATCCGCGGTCACGATGTTCATTCCCCACGACGCCAGCGCGCCGGCAATATTGACAAACAGCTGCGCACGGTCGCGTGTCACCAGCGTCAACTCGCTCACTCCCGGAGCGTACCGAAAATCCAACTGCACCGGATCATCTGCAAGACGCTGCGCCATCTTGAAGTGCGTCCGCACCTGCTCCGGCGTCCGCGTCAACACGTACCGCTCCGGCAGCCCTTCCAGAAACTCCAGTACCGCGCCCTTTTCTCCAGGCGCAAGCGCAGTCACCCGATGCACGAGTTCGCTCTCCTCATGCGGCCCTACACGCTCATCGTCCACGCTGCGGTCCAGATAGTTCGCCGTCGCAATATAAAGCTGCCACAGGTTCTCCGCCTTCCACGGCGTCAGCGCGTCCGGATGCACTGCGTTAATATCCGCATACGTGAACAGCGTCAGCATCTTCAGCGCCTCAGGCGTCTGCACCTTGCCCGCAAAGGCCCGCACCGTCTCCATGTCAAAGATGTCGCGCCTGAGCGCCGCCGACATCTCCAAGTGTCCCGCGATCAACCCCAACACGAGCCCGCTCTCGTAGGAATCCAGTTCCAGCCGCGCCAGCACGCTCTCCGTCATCTGCTTGCTCTCAAGCGCATGGTCGCCCGTGTCTCGCCCTTTTCCTGTGTCATGCATCAACGCCGCCAGATACAGCAAGCCGGCATGCGGAAGCTCGCGCAGAATCCCGCCAAATCGCGCCGCCCACTCCGCCATTGGGCCCTTCTGTGGCAACTCCATGCCATGCAGCGTATCGATCAGCACAAACGTATGCTCATCGACCGTGTACCGGTGATACGCATCGCGGATCACCAGCGCATCAATCCCATGAAACTCAGGAACCAGCAGCTCCAGCACTCCCAGTGCGTGCATCGATCGCAACGCGATGCCGGCCAGCGGTCCGGTCAATATCTGTTCCAACTGCCGCCACAGCGCCGGTCCCTCCTCCAGGTTTGCCGACATCACGGGCAGCGCCTGTAACAGCCGCTCCTCTGCGTCCCGGCCCAGCATGCACCCCGTCTGCGCCATCGTGTTAAACACATCGAGCACCACATCCGGGTCCTCTGCCGGGTCGCGCCCATCTACACGAGCATCGAGCATGACAAGACCTCGCTCCACGCAAAATCCCCGCCCTGCCATCTCCGCTTTGCGCTCGCGCTTCAAGCTAAGCAACCTTGACGTAGCCCTGCTGGCCGAAGCCTCTTCTATCCTCTGCTTCACTCTGCGCTCTACACTGCGAGCGCAACGGAAATAAAACCGCATCCAATACGCCGTGTCGCTCTCCGCGTTCGCTCCTGCGCTATCAGAACGCGGCGTCATCCCGATACCAGCCGCGGCAGCAGCTGCCTGCGCCTGCCAGTCGAGCGTATTGTCATCACGCTCATGCCGGTAGTGAAGAAAGCAGCGCACGAGCCATAGAAAATCCACGGCCTTGCGAAACTCATCGCCCTCCGCAGCCGACTCCGCTCCGTTGTCTCCATTCTTCTCCGCCGGCTTTCCTGCATGGCTCAGCGTCTTCATCCACGCGCAGACATGCACATCTCGCAACCCACCCAGGCAGTCCTTGATGTTCGGTTCCAGATGAAACAGCGTGCCGCCGTACTTCGCATGACGCACCTCAGTCAGCTCCACCAGCCGCCCGATCATCGCTTTGTAATCGCGCGCAAGCAGCTTCGGTATGACCTGCCGTTCCAGGCGCATGTACAACGCTGCGTCACCGGTAATCAGCCGGTGATCCAGCAGCGCAATGGCAAACTCCGCGTTCCCATCGTCAAAGCGCTCGCACTCAGCCAGTCTCCTCGTCGCCGGCGAGACGCGAATCCCCGAGTCCCACATCTCCTGGTTCACTCGCCGGATCGTGTCCTTTACCTGCTTCTCGTTCACGCGTCCATCGAGCAGAAACAGCAGGTCAACATCCGAGTACGGAAAAAGCTCGCGCCGTCCATAGCCACCCGTGGCCGCCAGCGTGATCCCCGTCTTCAGACGCTCGTTCTGTTCCGTCTCAAGACGCCACAGCCCGCGCACCAGATCGTCCAGCGCAGAGGCCCGCGCCATGATCGTCGCCGCGCCTGTCGCCCCCGCTTCAAACGCGCCGCGAATCTCCAGCATTCTCCGCTGGTATCGTTCGCGCAATACGCTGGCCACCGGTAAGCTCGTCTGCATCGCCAATCACCTGAGAAGTTCTTGCTGAAACACCACTGCCCTGGCGCGGCGCCCATCGCTACAGCGCGATCTCGCCCCGCTCATCGTTACGAATCCGAATTGCCTCGTCGATCTTCGACACAAATATCTTTCCGTCTCCAATCGACCCCGTCCGCGCCGCTCCACTGATCGCCTGAATCGCCTTGTCCACCATGTGGTCGGCAACTACCAGCTCGAGCTTCACCTTCGGCAGTAGGTCCACCGAGTACTCCCGTCCCCGGTAGAACTCCGTATGCCCCTTCTGCCGTCCGTGTCCGCGTGCCTCGGTGATCGTCATCCCCTCAACGCCCGCATCCACCAGCGCGTCTTTCACCGCATCCATCTTCGACGGCTGAATCACCGCTTCAATCTTCTGCATATCGGATCCTCTTCTTTAGTCTCGCACCACACTAGTGCGCCCAATCGTAGCCCTCTTCACCGTGCTGCGAAAGGTCAAGCCCTTCGTGCTCGGCCTCTTCGCTCACTCTAAGGCCAATCAGCTTATCCACGATGAACAGAATAATCAGCGTACCCACAATGGAAAGACTCCACGCAATAGCCACGCCGATCAACTGATGCACCGGCTGCATCCAGTTGCCTTCAAAGAACCCCGTCGCCTTGCCCGCACCGAAGATCGGATTGATCGCGCTCGAAGCAAAGAAGCCCGTCAGGATCGCGCCCAGCGTCCCGCCCGCGCCATGCACGCCGAACGCGTCGAGCGAGTCGTCATAGCCGAACCAGCCCTTCACCTTCGCCACCATGAAGTAACAGAAGACACCGGCGATCAGCCCAATCCAAAGCGCCGACATCGGCGTCACAAACCCGGCAGCAGGCGTAATCGCCACCAGCCCGGCCACCGCGCCTGAGATCGCTCCCAGCGCCGAAGGCTTGCCCTGGCGAATCCACTCCGCCGCGCTCCAGCTCACTGCAGCCGCGGCCGCGCCAAAGTGCGTCGCCACAAACGCCGAAGTCGCCAGCGTTCCAGCCGACAGCGCCGAGCCGGCATTGAACCCGAACCAGCCCACCCACAACATGCATGCGCCGATAAAGCTCAGCACCACCGAGTGCGGCGGCATTGGTATCTTGGGAAACCCGATCCGCTTGCCCAGATACAGCGCCGTCACCAGCGCCGACACGCCCGACGTCACATGCACCACCGTGCCGCCCGCAAAATCGAGGCACGGAATCCGCCCGCCGAGCGCGGCATTGAGCAATCCGCCCTTGCCCCACACCATGTGTGCCATCGGGCTATAGACAAAGATCGCCCACAGCACCATAAACACCAGCATCGCCGAAAACTTCATCCGCTCAGCAAACGCGCCCGTAATCAGCGCCGGCGTAATGATGGCAAACATCAACTGATACACCATGAACGTCTGCAGAGGAATCGTCGCCGCATACGACGGGTCAGGCGTAAGCCCCACGCCGCGCAGAAAGACATTGTGCAGCCCGCCGATGAACGCATTGCCGGAGCCGAACGCCAGCGAGTACGTCACCAGCCCCCACAGCACCGTAATCACGGCCATCATGGCGAACGTCTGCATCATCGTCCCCAGAATATTTTTCTTCCTCACCAAACCGCCGTAGAACAAGGCCAACCCCGGCCCGCTCATCATCAGCACCAGCGCCGCCGAGACCAGCATCCAGCTGTTGTCTCCCGCCTGCTGTGCCGCCACAATCGCAGCCTTGTTCGCTGCGTCTTCTTTTTCAAGGGCCGCAATGCGGTCCGCCTGACTCTGTTCGGTAACTGTCGCCTGGCTGCCCGGCGACTGGGCCATCACGTAAGAACCACCAAAGACTGAAGCGCTCACCACCAGCGCAAACACAAGGCACAGGAAGGCCCTGACCACAGAACGACGCAATCTCATAGACACACTACCCATTCCAGGAATTAGGTCAACGTAGACCCCAGACGCAAAGGTTGCCGCCTGTCATGGACGCTCACGCAAATTCAGCCTGCCTCGGCAACCTGCGCAAACGATAGTCCCGCCGCATCGTGGGAGCGTGACCATCAAAAATGTCCCGATGCCGTTAAATGTACACAACCCACCCCGCAATACAAAGCAGAAATCGAGTCCCCTATCGAAATCCGCTCATCTGCCAACAAAATTGGGACACCACTCCTTCCTCGCAGTTCCCTAACCTCTACCCAACATCTCCCCCACAATCCGCTCCCACTCCACGCGCAGATCCCCACTCGCCGCCGGCCTTCCCGCCTGCCGATACCAATACGCCGCATCCCCCACGTCACCCTCCTTGCGATGCAGATACGCATGGACCCACGCCCCATCCGCGCTCTCCACATCCTGCGCCACCTCATGCGCCTTGTCCCAATCGCCGCGCGCGTCCCACCACAGGGCAAGCAAAGGGCCGCTCAGCGAGCGGCCATCGCCATGTTCAAACTCCTGAATCGTCATTTCGCCACCGGATCAGTCGACGCAGCATACCCACGCTCCCGCATCCACTTAATCAGCAGATCCGGCCACACACTCAACTGCGGATTCGCTGCCGCCAATCCCGCTCCGTGCGAACCATGTTGAAACAGATGCAGCTCCGCCGGAACTCCTGCCCTCACCAGCGCCTCATAGAACATCACGCTATTCATCACCGGCACAGTCTTGTCATCGGTCGTCGCAAACAGAAACGTCGGCGGCGTGTCCTTCGTTACCTGCGTCTCTGCTGAGAGCCAGGCCACCATCACCGGGTCAGGAGTATCGCCCAACAAATATTCCCTCGACCCCACATGAGCATACGGAGCCTCCAGCGTAATCACCGGATACGCCAGAATCAGAAAGTCCGGCCTGCTGTCCACGCGGTCCACGGGGTCCGCAGCGTCAGTGTTTCCCGGACCAGACTTCGTTCCCGCAGTCGCCGTCAGATGCCCACCCGCCGACGAACCCCACATTCCAATGCGGCCGGGATCGACACCATACTCCGCGGCATGTGCCCGCACGTAGCGCATCGCCCGCTGCGCATCCTCCAACTCCACCGGATAGTGATACACCGGCCCCAGCCGATACTTCAGCACAAACGCCGCCACGCCGTGCTGATTCAGCCACAGCGCATAAGCCTCGCCCTCTTTCCCCATCGCCAGATGCGCATATCCTCCGCCCGGCGCGACCACCACCCCCGTCTTCGTCGCGTTCTCGCCCTTCGGCAGATAGATTGTCAGCGAAGGCTTGTCGGCATCGTCATTACCCTTCGCTCCCGGCGCGCCATTCGGCCACAGCAGAACCGTCTTGCCCAGCGTCGTCGACCAGGGCTTCTGCGCCTGCTGCCCCATCACCAAACCCGAACCCAACACTGCAACCGCCAGCCCGCACAGAAATCTCCTCACCACTCCTCCAGCATTTAGAAATTATTCAGAAACCGCTTTCATGGTACAACCACCCGAACCAACCCACTCAACACCACACCTTCGACATTCCACCAACGCATCCCGTACCCTTGCGATAGCCAAAGCGGAGACCCGATGAAGCAGCTCGTCCAGAAGCAGATCGCCCAGTCCATCGCCACCATGCAAGCCGTGCTCGCCGACGGCCACATCGCCGACACCATCGTCGCCATCGGCGAGCTCACCGCGCACGCCATGCAATCCGGCCACAAGCTCCTCGTCGCCGGCAACGGAGGCTCCGCCGCCGACGCCCAGCACCTCGTCGCCGAGTTCGCCGTCCGCCTCACCGTCAACCGCCCAGCCTTGCGCGCCGTCGCCCTCACCACCGACACCTCCATCCTCACCGCCTGCGGCAACGACTACGGCTTCGACCGCATCTTCTCCCGCCAGATCGAAGCCCTCGGCCAGCCCGGCGATGTCTTCCTCGGCATCTCCACCTCCGGCAACTCGCCCAACATCCTCTGCGCCCTCGAACAAGCCCGCAAGCAGAACATCACCACCATCGGCTTCACCGGCGGCGACGGCGGACGCATGCGCGAGCTCTGCGATCACATCGTTGTCATCCCATCCAAAGTCACGATGAATATCCAGGAATCCCACCTGGCCCTCGAACACATCTTCTGCATGGTCGTCGAGCGCACACTCTTCGGCATGGACTTCGACAAGCCAAAGAAATCCTGACCGAGCACACCACGTCAGTTATTTTGTATTGCCCACCCGAAAAATGAACTAGAGCCCCAACCCACCATCCACCGCCAGCAACTGGCCGGTAATGAAGTGCGGCGCTGTAGCAAAGAAGACGGCAGCAGCAGCCACATCATCCGCGGTGCCATTGCGCTGCATCGGAGTCTTCCGCGCAAAGTGCGCATACGCCTCATCCACTTCGCCCTGCACAATCATGCCCGGAGCAATGCAGTTCACACTGATCTCCGGAGCCCACGCCTTGGCCATCGTCTTCGAAAGCATATGCAGCGCAGCCTTCGACGTACAGTAGTGCCCATGCGTCGCCCACGGATGCAGCCCGCCCAGCGAGCCGATATTGATGATGCGTCCCTGCGCCGAGCGAAGATGCGGATGCGCCGCCTGCGCCACCAGAAACGGCGCGCGCGTATTGGTCGAGAACATCGCATCCCACTGCGCGACTGAGATATCCTCCAACGCCGCAGACTCAAACACGCCGGCATTATTGACGAGAATATCCAGCCGCCCAAGCTCCTCGACCACCTCAGCTACCGACTCCTCGATGCTCACCGGATCACGGAGATCGGTGCGCACCGCCATCGCCTCCACGCCAAGCGCTGCAAGATCACGCACCGTCTGCTCAGCCTCACCCTGCGAAGACAGATACGTAATCGCCACATCGGCACCGTTCTCCGCCAACGCCATAGCAATGGCGCGTCCAATGCGTCGCGCAGCGCCCGTCACAAGCGCGGTCTTCCCCTTGAGTGGCTTTGCTTGATCCATAGATAGGTATAGAACGCGCTACTACTTCGTGTTCGAGTTGGAAGAGTTCGAGTTCTGCGACGAACCTGACGAGGACGAGCCGGACGGAGGTGGAGTGGAACCCGACGCAGGCGGCGCAGTATTGGTCTGTGAAGTGGCATTGGTCTTCAGGTTCGGCCAATCAGGCTCCTGCACGCCAGGTTTTCTCTCGGAAGCCTTGTCCTCGTTATTCTGATAGGCCGAAACCTGCGCACGCGGACGAATCATCGAAACCGAAATATCCTTAGTCGCCGAATCGACTTCATACTGCTGCGCGAAGGTCGAAAAGCCCGTAGCGATAACCTGTACATCCACCGTGCTGCCCACAGGAATAATGTCGATTACCGCCTTGCCATCCGGTCCAGTCTTCACTTCCAGGTTGCCCAGGTCTTTGCCCTTCTGATCAAAGGGATTGAAGACTACGGCGGCATTCATAAGTGGCTTACCGTTATCCTTCCTCAACACCTCAACCTCTATATGCGCCGTAGGTGGCGGAGCCTTGTACTTACGGCCACGATAGTGCTGCTCCTGACTGAACGAAGCGGACGAAGCAACTGTCAGCAGGCAGAAGGTGAAGGCGAGCGAGAAACCAAGCGAACGACGTAACGGCATGACGACATTCTACGACGCAGCATGGAGCTATGTCGCAACCGCAACCATGCCCAGGATCTTTACCAGCATCAAAAATAGAGTACGACTCGGTAAGGGGGTCATCGGACCCCACCCACAAGAAAGAAAGCAGCTTCAAGGGTTGACACCAGTGACTCTGTAAGCCACTAGAAAAAAATACGTTATCCTCACCAAAGTACACTTCTTCGACTAAACGACACCCGCCAACACGCAGGCACTAAAAATATGCGCGACTTTCACTCATATTTTACCGGGAATGCCTTGACAGGTATCGTCTCGGTGCCCTATCTTTAGCAATCGGAAGGCATGAGTGCTAAGGCGCTTGGCCAGGAGTTCCCAATACAGCTTCGGCGTAAGCCGATCTCATTGATCTTCGCGGGGTTACCGGGAGAAATCCCCGCCCGCGCCGTTCGAACGCGACAGGGCTTCCCTGTTCGCACAAATCAGCACCAAGGAGATGTAAAGCAATGTCGAAAACATCGTTTACACCGCTGCACGACCGCATTCTGGTTCGCCGCGTGGAAGAGAGCGAGACCGTCCGTGGCGGAATCATCATCCCCGACTCAGCCAAAGAGAAGCCCCAGCAGGGCGAAGTGATCTCCGTCGGCAAGGGCAAGTCGAACGACGAAGGCAAGGTGTTCCCGCTCGACGTCAAGGCTGGCGACAGCATCCTCTTCGGCAAGTACTCCGGCACCGAGATCAAGCTCGACGGCGAGGAGTTCCTCATCATGCGCGAAGAAGAAGTCCTCGGCATCCTGAAGAAGTAGCCACTTCATGCCGTACACCGCGGCCACGCCGCCTAATCGGCGCTTCGGGCGCCTCACTCAAAACATTTTGATTGGTCGCTGACCAATACAGGAGCAGCAACATGGCAAAACAGATTCTGCACGGAGAAGATTCACGTCAGGCGATCCTGCGTGGCGTCAACACGCTCGCGGACGCAGTCAAGGTGACGCTCGGCCCCAAGGGCCGCAACGTCGTCATCGAGAAGAAATTCGGCTCTCCCACCATCACCAAGGACGGCGTCACCGTCGCCAAGGAGATCGAGCTCGGCAACGCGCTTGAGAACATGGGCGCCCAGATGGTCCGCGAGGTCGCCTCGAAGACCTCCGACGTCGCCGGTGACGGCACCACCACCGCGACCGTTCTGGCCCAGGCCATCTACCGCGAAGGCGTCAAGACCGTTGCCGCCGGCGCAAACCCGATGGCGCTCAAGCGCGGCATCGACAAGGCCGTCGAGGCCATCATCGGCAAGCGCGACGAGAACGGCGTTCCCGTCGGCGGCGCACTCTCGAAGCTGTCCAAGCCCGTTTCCGGCGACATGATCGCGCAGGTCGGCACCATCTCGGCCAACTCGGACTCGCAGATCGGCACCATCATCGCCGAAGCGATGAAGAAGGTCGGCAAAGACGGCGTCATCACCGTCGAAGAGTCGCGCACCATGGAGACGCAACTTGAGGTCGTCGAAGGCATGCAGTTCGACCGCGGCTACCTCTCGCCCTACTTCGTCACCGATGCAGAGCGCATGGAAGCGGCCCTCGAGAACCCCTACATCCTCATCTACGAGAAGAAGATCTCGACGATGAAGGACCTGCTCCCCCTGCTCGAGCAGATCGCCCGCACCGCCAAGCCACTCGTCATCATCGCTGAGGACGTGGACGGCGAAGCGCTGGCGACCCTGGTCGTCAACAAGCTGCGCGGCACCCTCAACGTCGCTGCCGTCAAGGCCCCTGGCTTCGGCGACCGCCGCAAGGCCATGCTGCAGGACATCGCAGTCCTGACCGGCGGCAAGGCCATCACCGAAGACCTCGGCATCAAGCTGGAGAGCGTCAAGATCGAGGACCTCGGCACCGCCAAGCGCGTCACCATCGACAAGGACAACACCACCATCGTCGACGGCGGCGGAAACGATAGCGACATCGCAGGCCGCGTCAAGGAGATCCGTTCGCAGATCGACAAGACCACCTCCGACTACGACCGCGAGAAGCTCCAGGAGCGCCTCGCCAAGCTGGTCGGCGGCGTTGCCGTCATCAAGGTCGGTGCAGCCACCGAGACCGAGATGAAGGAGAAGAAGGCCCGCGTCGAAGACGCCATGCACGCCACCCGCGCTGCGGTCGAGGAAGGCATCGTCCCCGGCGGCGGTGTTGCCCTGGTACGCACGACGAAGGCTGTCGATGAGGTCATCAAGGGTCTCGAAGGCGACGAGAAGATCGGTGCTTCGATCATCCGCCGCGCCATCGAGGAGCCTCTGCGCATGATCGTCTCGAACGCAGGCGAAGAGGGCGCAGTCGTCATCGGCAAGATCCACGAATCGAAGGAGCACAACTTCGGCTACAACGCCGGAACGGGCGCCTACGAGGACCTGGTGAAGGCCGGCGTCATCGACCCAACTAAGGTCACGCGCACTGCACTGCAGAACGCAGCCTCGATCGCTGGCTTGATGCTGACCACCGAAGCGATGATCTCGGAGATCCCCGAGAAGAAGGAAGCCCCCGCAGGCGGCCACAACCACGGCGGCGGCATGGACGGCATGTACTAAACCATCGCTGCAAAATAAAACAAACCCCGAAGGCCATGCGTGCTTCGGGGTTTTCCTTTTTGGTGCATGTCACGCCGCAACCTCTGTATCTCATTTGGCGCGGCCATCCACGTGGCCTAGACTGAAATCAGGCGCTGATGCAGGCACGATAGCTTGGCGTACTCTCTGCGTTTGCGATGAATGTGGAAACCGCCAGTTTGGTCACCGAAAAACGGAGATTGATTGTCCACGACACTCTGGCTATTGCCGTGTTGTCCGCCGTGACAGTGGTGCTGTTTGTCGTTACGCTCTTTCTGTTTCGCTCCTTCGAGTCCCACCGTGACGAGCTGGCAAAGCGCTGGTCTGGCCGCGGAGCCCGCGCATTGTCTGACGGCCATCCCATCCAGGCCATCGGCGCGCTGCGAACGGCTCTTACGTATTCGCCAGGCAATCGCAATTACCAGCTACTGCTCGCGCAGGCATTGGACAAAGCCGGCCACACCGAAGAGTCCTACAACTACTTCCTCGGCCTGTGGACCACGCAGCCAGGCGACGGCCAGATCAACCTCTGGCTCGCACGGCTCGAAGCCAAACGAGGCAACCGCGCCGACGCAATCAAATACTACCGCGCATCAATCTACGGCACATGGGAAGGCAACGGCGTAGAGCGCAGGCGCGATGTGCGCCTCGAACTGGCCCAGTATCTGCTCGACCAGAAGCAGGACAACGCAGCGCGATCGGAGCTCCTCATCGCAGCAGGCAACAATCCCAGCGACCCCTCATTCGAGATGAAGCTGGCCGGAATGTTGGCCCAGGCAGGCGATCCGGGAAACGCGCTCACATCCTTCGAAAAGGTAATCGCAGCCCAGCCGAGAAATGCGGATGCCCTCATGGCCGCCGGACGCCTGATGTATGCAAACGGCATGTTTCTCGACGCGCGCCGCCTGCTCGACCGTGCCGACGCCGAGTACGACGCACACAAAGGCACGAAGAAGCCCGACGACCTGCCCGGGCTGCTTCAAAACTCCCAACGTGGAGTCGAGCTCGTACCTTCAAAAAGGTTGAAGGAGCGCGACCGCATAGCCCGCATCCTGGTCGCTCGCAAAATTGCACAGAAGCGGTTCGCGGCCTGCAGCCTCCAGGTTGCGCAATCCGGCCAGTCGCCCTCCTCGCTGCAGGTGCTCAGCTCCGCCTGGACAGGCGATCTGCCAAGCGCAACCGGCAAAGCGCTGCTCAACGATCCCGACGCCGCAGACGCTACCCTCAAACTCATCTTCGATACCGAGGTCCAAACCAACCAGGTCTGCGGCGCGCCCACCGGAGACGACGCGCTGCTGCTGTTGCTCGCGCAGTCTCCCAACGCACAGGAGGAATAATCCAGGAGTGAAGAAAGCGACGTCATGGACATAGAGCCCGCAGCAAACGAAATAAAGCCGCCACGCTCAGTGTGGTCTGATCCGCTTGAAGCGGCGAAGATCGCGCCCGACCGTGAAGAGCGCCTGTTCCTGCTGCTCTCTATCTTCATCGGCGTCATCTCCGGCCTGCTCGTCGTCGCATTCCGCATGGCCATCGAGTGGCTGCGCGTACTGCTGCTCGGCTCCTCGCCCGGCCCCGGGCAACATCGTCTCCTGATTGTGCCCGCGCTCGCCGGAATCATCATCGCGTTGCTTACTCGCTACGTCTTTCCTAACGTGCGCGGCAGCGGCATCAACCAGACCAAAGCCGCGCTCTACATCCACAACGGATACATCTCCTCGCGCACCGTCATCGGCAAATTCCTCCTCTCAGCGCTCGCGATCGGCAGCGGCCACTCCCTCGGCCCCGAAGACCCATCGCTGCAAATCGGCGCAGGCGTAGCCTCACTCATCAGCCGCCGCGTCGGCATGTCAAAAGCGAAGCTCCGCATCTTCGCCCCGATCGGTGCGGCAGCCGGCCTCGCTGCTGCATTCAACGCTCCCATCTCTGCAATCCTCTTCGTCATCGAAGAAGTCATCGGCCAGTGGAGCGCCGCCGTCCTCGGCTCCATCGTGCTCTCCGCTGTGTCCAGCGTCGTCGTCGCCCGCTGGTTCTGGGGCTCGGAGCCGATGTTCCGCATCCCGCCCGTCAACTTGCGCGACCCGCGCGAGCTGCTTGCCTACGCAGTGCTCGGCGTCGTCGGCGGCATCTTCGCCCTGATCTTCTCGAAGGCGCTCGGCTATCTGCGCCCATGGCTTCGCAAGCAACCCACATGGTCGCAATTGCTACAACCAGCCGCAGCGGGCCTGATCGTAGGCGGCATCGGCTACTTCGGCCTGCCACAGGTCATGGGCGCAGGATACGAAGCAATCGACCAGGCCATGCACTCGCAGTTCGCCTGGAAGATGCTTCTGATTCTCGCCATCTTCAAGCTCATTGCTACAACAGTCTCTTTCTCCAGCGGCACACCAGGAGGCATGTTCGCCCCCACACTCTTCGTCGGCGCGATGCTCGGCGCATCTGTAGGCGCATTCGAAAAACTCTACTTCCCTCACCTCACCGGCTCGCTCGGCTCCTACGCGCTCGTAGGAATGGGCGTGCTCTTCGCGGCATTCCTGCGCGCTCCACTCACATCCGTCTTCATGGTGCTCGAAGTCAGCGGCAACTATTCCATTGTCATCCCTGTAATCCTCGCGAACACGCTGGCATACCTCATCGCCCGCAGCCTGCAACCAGTCCCCATCTTCGAACTCATGACCAACCAGGACGGCCTCTATCTCCCATCCATGGAAGAGCAGCGCGAAGAAAGCAATCTGCACATCGAAGACGCGATGCACCCGGTAGCCGTGCCCGTGCTTCACGCCGCATGGACATTGGACGACGCATCACGCGAACTCGCTCAGTATGGTGGCCTCAAAAACATACCCATCGCGCTCATCCGCTATACCAACGGCACCTGGTACACCGCAAAGAGCGAAGAGCTGGCAGCCATCTTCGCCAACCCCGCAGGCAAAGACGAGCACCCCTCCGCTGGCCACTCCTTAGGCGAGCGCTTCGGCACAGAGCGCACCCCGCTGCTCTTCCCCGACCTGCCACTCGACAGCGTCCTCCCATACTTCGAACGCTGGCCGCTCCTGCCCATCACCAACCGTGCCCAGCGCGGGTCACTCGAAGGCGTCGTAACCCTCGACGAAGTACTCAAACGCTACCAGCAGCATTGAAGATATACACAAACTCAAAAACAGATTACGATTCCTCTGAATCGATTTAGAACAACATCGCCGCATCGAAAGAGGACACCATGAATCTGTCGCGTCGTGACTTTTCAAAGCTGGGTGCAATGGGTCTGGCGTCCCGTATGCTGCCCGAAGGATTCGGCCAAACCAGCAGCCGCAAAATCGGCTACTGCGTCATCGGCATCGGCAGAATCGCCGACCACTTCCTCCGCGGCGTGCAGGAGAGCTCCCACTCAAAGATCACAGGCTTCGTCAGCGGCCATCGAGACAAAGCCGAGCGCTTCGCCGCGCAATACGGCGTGCCGAAAGACTCCATCTACAACTACGAAGACATGGACCGCATGATCGACAACAAGCAGATCGACGCCGTCTACGTCGCCCTGCCCAACAACATGCACGCCGAGTACACCATTCGCTCCGCCAAAGCAGGCAAGCACGTCCTCTGCGAAAAGCCCATGTCCACCACCGTAGCCGATGCCGAAGCCATGATCGCCGCCTGCAAATCCGCAAACGTGAAGCTGATGATCGCCTACCGCCTGCACTACGAACCCTTCAATCTGAAGGCCATCCAGATGATCCGCAACGGCGACATCGGCGAGGTGCAAACCATCAACGGCGCCTTCGGCTTCAACTCTCCTCAAGGCGAGTGGCGCCTCACCAAAAAATACGGCGGCGGAGGCTCACTCTTCGACGTAGGCATCTACGTCGTAAACGCGTGCCGTTATCTCACCGGCGAAGAGCCCGCAAGCTTCACCGGCATAACGTCAACGCTCGACCACGATGGCCGCTTCAACGAAGTCGAAGAGAATGTCTCATGGACGATGAAGTTTCCCTCAGGCATCCTCGCCACCGGCAGCAGCACCTATGGGACGCAGATGCCCGGCTACTTCAAAGTCTTTGGCACAAAAGGCTGGCTCGGCATGAACCCTGCGTACAACTACGACGGCCTACGCCTGCAGGCAAATTACTGGAAGACGCCAGGAAGTCCGCTCGTGAAGATTGACGAGATCAACCCCGAGCGCGACCCGAAGCAATTCGCCCGCGAAGCCGACCACATGTCCGAGTGCATCCTGAACAACCGCACGCCGTCGAGCCCCGGCGAAGAGGGCCTCCGCGACATGCGCTACATCAAAGCCATCTATCACGCCGCAGGCGTAGACGTGGCCTGAACTTACTCCGCTGTCGCCGAAACGGTATTTCCCGGACGCACCAGTTGCGGCGCGCGCAGCTTCGTCTTGGCAAGGTTCGTCTTCACATTGATCCGGACAAGGTCCTTATTGCCCGACGCCGTAAATGTGGCAACATACGACTCCGACACCGCTTTCTTGAACTGATCGAGAAATGGCGTCAGCGAGACGGGGCTGAGACTCCCTTGATAGAAGGACGTGCCGCCCGTCGCATCGGCTACCTGCTGAAGATAGCTCTGGCCGCTGAAGCTGCTGCGGCCGCCCCGCCATCCCGCATCCGAATAGTAGATCGAGTACACCGGCACACCGGCGCGCTGCGCATCGGTGATAGCAGCCGAGACATATGGGCTGTCCTGATTGGCCATGCTCGTACTGCCGTTATACGGATCAACACCATTCGTAATCATCAACACGAAACGCGCCTTCGCTTCAGGCCGCGATGTCTGTTGCAGATCGACCTGGCGCTCGCTCCCTGAGGGCCAACTCTTCACAAAGCTCGAGAGGCAGAAGTACGGACTGGCGTTCACGCCCGCTGTGCCTTGTGGCAGGCGCAGAGCATTCGCAGCCGCTGCATGATCGGTTGTAAAGTTCTGCGCAACCGTCACTCCGCCATACCGCATATACCCAACCATCACCTCCGTGCCCGATGGCAACCCCATCAGAAAGCTGCGCAACTCATCCAGATTGCGCCCCACACCCAACCTCAATCCATCATCAATCAGCAGCGCCACCTGCGCTCCGCCAGGCTTGACAAGCGAGATACTCGTCAGCGGCGTAGCGCGGTCATTCACCTTCAACATCACGTTGCTGGTTGTAGGAAGAACAGGCGCCTTCGAATCCACCTGAATGATCGTTTGTGTCGGTGTAGGGCCCTCCTGGGCCTGCACCGCACCCGTGGCCAAAATAGAAAGAGTAAGTGCGAGGAAGTAACGAGTCATTTTGCTCCCTTCAGCCTGTTAGACGTTGAAATCGTGCAGAATGTCGCGGTATTTGCGAGGTACGCCTCACATGCCGCCAAACCGGATCTTCAATCCCGCTCGAACCGTAAACGGCAAACCAGGATAACCAATCGGCCCAATATGCTGCTGGCTGAGCAGATTGTCCAGCTGCGCATACACCGTAGCGTGTCTCGTGACCGTAAAGAGCAGGTTCGCATCCAGCTTGGCAAAGCCAGCGTCGAGATTGCGATTCGGCAGCAGCAACGTGTTCCCGCCATTGAAGTCGTTATAAAGCTGAAACGTCGAATCGTCACTACGACTGGCAAGCGAGCCTTTGATCGCAGCAGCAAACCGCGTGCGCATGTACTCCACCGCAAAGAACCCCGTCTGCGGAGGCCGCCTGAAGGGACGGCTCCCGACAAGCGGTGACAGCGCCCCAATCGCAACTCCCGGAATATTCGGATTCGTCGTCGGCGTGCCATTGTTTGCCGCCACCGCATCGCTGGCAAACGACTGCAGCACAATCGGCGCAAGATACGTGTAGCCTCCGCGCATGAAGACATGCGTGAACGGCTGATACTGCGCCTCAAGCTCCGCTCCCTGCGCGCGAAAAGCCAGCGAGTTCAGCGCCGCTCCATAAAGCTGATTGGCAATACTCGGCGGAATCCCAAAATACTTCGTCAGGCTCGTCGAATCCGCAACCTCAATCTGGTGGCTGAACTGGTTATGAAAATAGCCGGCCTTCACAATCAGCTTCTGCCCAAGAATGTTCTGGTCCACTCCCAGGTCCCACGTGCGCGAGCGTTCCTCACTAATCGGCGTCACGTGATACGCCGCAATCGCATCCTGATTTCCACTCTGAACGAGTTCCGTGTACAAGCTCGAAAACTCCGCCGCCAGCGATGGCTCCTGCACGCCAGTAGCGAAGCTCGCGCGCAACCGCGTGCCATGAAACTTCCGCATACTCGGCCGCACCGGCACATAAGCCAGCCCAATGCGAGGCGTCCCGGCAATGCCATACAGATGGTTCTTCTCCACCGCGCCGCCCAGCGAGTAGAAGACGCGGTTCTTCACGTCACCCTGAAATTGCAGCGTGTACTCAAAGTTCGGGCGATCGATCTTCTCATCCTCAAATGCCGCCGGATCGACAAACCTTCCACGCTCATCCTCATAGCGAAACCCAAACAACGCAGTCATGCGATGAGGAAACGCATAATCAGACTGGTAGTAAAGCTCATCCCGATTGGCAACCGTATCTTCCGAAGGAGAGAAGAACGCCGCCTGTCCCGTAGCGCTATAACCATTGGCCCCGCGAATCGTCACCGTGTTGCCGTAGTAAGTCGTATAGCTGACGCCGCCGAACACGCTCGTCACCGGCTCACCCACCGGAGCAAACTGCTGCACCTGCTCACGCTTCCGCGCAATGCCATAGCGGACCAGGTTGTGCCACTTCCCCGCAGCAAGATTCTCCAGCGTCAGCCCCGAGTAGATGTCCTGATCACTCTGCTTGCCCGAAGCCGCAATCCCATAAAATCCAATCGCTCCCGGCAGCCCCGTCGCCGAATCCGCATTCCTCAGCGTAAACCGGGCCTGCGTATTCGTCGTAATGTTGTACCCGATGTTCGCCACACTGGTCGCCGAGTGATACTGATCGTTCGCCACCGTGTTCGAAGTGTCGAACCTGCTGAAGCCCGCATAATAATCCAGCCGCGAGTGCGCTCCCGAAACCACAGCCTCATTGCGATACGTGCGAAAGTTCCCCGCATCGCCCGAATAGTTCACCACCGGCCGCAGCGAGCTGCCACGCGGCGTCACCAGGTTCACCACCGAAGCCGCCGCATCCGACCCATACAGCGCCGAGTTCGGCCCGCGATAAAGCTCCAGCCCGCTCAGCCCCGTAGTCGACACCGTCCCAAAATCAAAGACCCCGCCCGTATCCTCAGCCGGAACGCCATCAATCAGCACCTTGTTCGCATCCGAGTTTCCGCCGCGCACAAACAGCGAAGCCACCCCGCCATACTGTCCCGTCTGCACCACAACGTTCCCCGGCGACTGCCGCAGATCATTCACAATCCCTACCTGCGTCGCCAGGTCTTTCATCGGAATCAGCGTCACCGCAGAGCTGGCCTGCTGAATCGGCGTCGAGATGCCCGTCGTCGTCACCGTCACCTGCTCCGTCACCGAAGCCGCTTCCAGCACAACATTCCGCGTAACCACATCCGTCCGCCCACCATAAAAATCCGGGCTGATATTTGGCGAGAAAGTCGTAGCTGCCGTCAGCAGCACAAAGCGGCCCGTGTCGGCGGTGCGAATCTCATAGCTCCCATCCGCACCCGAAACCCCAATCGCAACCGCCAGTGTCCCCTGAATCAGCCTCACCTGCGCTCCGGACACAACCGCGCCAAGCGGGTCCGTCACCACTCCGCGAACGATCACCGCGCGCGCCGCCGCCGTCACAATAAACAGCGCAGCCAGCAACGTGGCCAACCCACGCGGCATGCGCAAAGACAGTGTGCGGAAGGCAAAGAGCATCGGTACTTCCATCATACCGGCGGCCGCACGCTCTCGCGCTCAGGGAATCAGAATCAGCTTGCCAGTCGTCCTGCGCGACTCAAGTTCCCGATGCGCCTGCGCAGCCTCCGCCAGCGGATACGTATGCTCAATCCGCAGCTTCAGGCTTCCATCCGCCACTCCACGAAACACATCACCCGCCCGCGCCTCCAGGTCCTCGCGCGTGGCAATGTAGTCCTTCAGTGTCGGCCTCGTAATGTAAAGCGATCCCATCAGCGACAGCCTTATCAGATCAAACGGAGGCACCGCGCCGCTCGACCCTCCAAACAGCACCATCGTGCCACGCGGTCGCAGCACCTCCAGCGACTTGTCAAACGTTGTCTTCCCTACAGAGTCATACACTGCATGAAGTCCCGGTCCCGACGCCAACTTCTTCACCTTCGCGGCAAAGTCCTCGCGCGTATACAGAATCACCTCATCGGCCCCGGCATCGCGCACCAGCGCGGCCTTCTCGTCGGTCGAAACCGTCGTAAACACACGAGCGCCACGCGCCTTCGCCATCTGAATCAGCAACAGCCCCGTGCCTCCAGCCCCGGCATGAATCAGCACCTCATCCCCACTGCGTATCGCATAAGCCGAGTGCGAAAGATAATGCGCCGTCATCCCCTGCAGCATCACAGCCGCAGCCTGCACCGCCGTCACACCGTCCGGAATATTGACCAGCCGCGCAGCCGGAGCAACTGCAAACTGAGCATACGTTCCCGGAACTCCGCACCATGCAACACGGTCGCCCGCCTTCACGCTCGTCACGCCCGCGCCCACTGCGGTGACAACACCAGCAGCCTCCTGCCCCAGCGTGTAGGGCAGCCGCGCCGGATACCGCCCCTCACGAAAGTATGTGTCAATAAAGTTCACGCCCGCGGCCTCAATGCGAACAAGCGCCTCACCCGCGCCAAGCGTGGGCATCGGCAGTTCCTGCATCGTCAGCACATCTGCCGGTCCGGTCGTAAGCATCTGAATTGCCTGCATCAATTGCCTTCCTTTAAAAATCTTTCTTTGAACACTCACTCGAAGTGGGCAAAAAAAAACAGCCTCACCCGTTGCATCTCCGTTACGCCTTCAACACTTTACCTGAAGATTTTTTGCTATGCCTAAAAAGACAGAACTAGAATAGCTCCGTCACCGAGACCCTCACCGGCAACGGCTGAAACGCTTGAGAGCAAACAGAAATCGATGGATAAAAATAGAATGGCTGACTCAAAATCCTATCTCATCGCTTCTCTGGCGATTGCCTGTCTGGCAGTAACAGCAGGCTGCCACTCGCACCTGCACCATATCCAGCTCTCCGACGCAGCCATCGAAGCAGGCCGCGTCGACACACCACAAGCCTCCGCAAAGAAGATCGCCGGCGCAGGAATCTCCGTCATCTCCGCCTGCGCAACCCAGCCTTACGACAACGCCAGCAAAGGCATCATCGTCGACGAGCCAGGCCTGCACGAAGACGTACTCGATCTGCGCGATCAAAAGTCCTTCCGCGCCGTCCCCTTCGGCCTCAGCGAGGCCCGGAGACTCGAATCCTTGCTGGAAAAGGAAACCAGCCTCGCTGGACACCCATACCCCGCGGAGCAGATCGCCTGTATCCAGCAATTTGCCTCGCATCTGCGCGATCTTACCCAACCACTCGTCGAAGCCGACGACGAACAGAAGCAACTCGACGTCTCCGCCTTCGACAAAGCCTCAAAAGAAGCCGAGCAGGAGACCGATGAGCAGACGCAGCAGGAAGAGAAAGCCATCCACTCCGCTCCATCCACCAATCAGTAACCGCACCTCATCAGTAACGCATCCTTCCACACCAAATTCACATCACCCAGCATTACGCTGATTCATGCTCTTTCGCGCCCTCATCCTCGCCTGCACCACACTCCTCTTTACCAGCGGAGCCGCCGCACAAAACAACCCCGACTGGTACGCCCCACAAAAGCCCTTCCACATCGCCGGAAACCTCTACTACGTCGGAAGCCGCGATCTCGCCTCCTACCTGATCACCACGCCGCAAGGCGACATCCTCATTAACAGCAACTTCGAGCGCTCCGTTCCGCAGATACGCAAGAGCGTCGAAGAGCTAGGCTTCCACTTCAGCGACATCAAAATCCTGCTCATCAGCCACGCGCACATAGACCATGCCGCCGGCAGCTCTGCCATCAAAAAACTCACCGGCGCGCAGTACATGGTCATGGACGCCGACGTTCCCGTCATCGAATCCGGTGGCCGCAACGACTTTGCCTACGCCCACTCCGCCGACATGCACTTCCCACCCACAAAAGTTGATCGCATCCTTCACGACGGCAGCCAGGTGCGTCTCGGCGGCACCGTTCTCGTCGCGCATCTCACCCCCGGCCACACCAAAGGCTGCACCACCTGGACCATGAAAGTCACCGAATCCGGCAAGACCTACAACGTCGTCATCATCGGAAGCCCGAACATCAACCCCGGCTACAAGCTCGTCAACAACAAGCAGTATCCGCAGATCGCACAAGACTACGAGAAGACCTTCCGCGTGCTCAAATCGCTACCCTGCGACATCTTCCTCGGCGCACACGGCAGCTACTTCGATCTACAGGAAAAACTCCCGCGCATGAAGCCCGGAGCACCCAACCCCTTCATCGACCCCGAGGGCTACAAAACCTATGTCGCCCAACACGAAGAGATGTTTCAGAAGGAATTAGCAAAGCAGACCAGGCAAAAGACGTAGCGCTCATTTCGCAGATAAAGACCACGGACTGTGCTGAAGTTGCGGATTTGTTGTTTCAAATCCGCACAATCCGTGGTCAATTATTTTTATTGAAGCAAGCTCTCTTCAGACCGCAACCGCAAAATCCGGTCCACCGCATACGGAGCGCGGTGCGAGGCCGTAAAGAAGTGCCGCACCTGCAACTCACCAAGCAGCCCGATCCCCATCATCTGAATGCCCGCCAGAATCAAAATTCCAGCAATCACGAAGATGGGGCCATGAACATCCATAATGTGCTGGCCCGTCAGGATCTTCAGCACCAGCAGCCACACCGCGAGCCCCGAACCCGCTGTCATACCAAGCGCACCGATCGTCCCAAAGAAGTGCAGCGGCCGCGTCATGTAGCGCAGCAAAAAGCGAATCGTCAGCAGGTCGAAGAAGACCCGGAACGTACGCGAAATCCCATAGTGGCTCTTGCCAAACTCACGCGCCGGATTCGAAATCGGAATCTCGCAGATGCTCGCGCCATACCAGCTCGCCAGCGCCGGAATAAACCGGTGCATCTCGCCATACAGCGGAATATTCTGGATGACCTCGCGCCGATAAGCCTTGAACGTCGTGCCAAAGTCATGAATGTTCACGCCGCTGAAGTACGCCATCATCCAGTTCGCAACGCGCGAAGGAATACGCCGCATGATGAAGTTGTCACCGCGCTGCGCCCGCCATCCGCTCACCACGTCGTAGCCCTCTTCGAGCTTCGCCAGAAAGTTCGGAATCTCATCCGGATCGTGCTGCAGGTCGCCATCCATCGCCAGGATGAACTCCCCCTGCGCATGATCAAAACCCGCGGCCAGCGCCGACGTCTGCCCGAAGTTCCGCCGCAGCTTGATCACCAGCACCCGCGAATCCACCGCCGCAATCTCTTCCAACAGCCGATACGTCCGGTCACGCGATCCGTCATCCACCAGCACCAGCTCGAAGCTCTCACCCACGTGTTCCATCACGGCCTTCAGCCGGTCATAGAGCGTGGTGACATTCTCCTCTTCGTTATGGAAAGGGACAACAATCGAATACTTCGGCACGGTTTGATAATACTCCTGTTCTCGTTTCTTCCTACCTATCTTTAGACCGCTCGTGACACGAGTTTGGTTCAGATTAAAGGATGCATCCAGCCCCTCGGCGATTCGCAGGATTTCAACGTTTCTCTCGAAACCCAAGCATCCCCGAGCATCGTGAACGCCGTCTCTCCAGGTATGATCCGCAAACTAAAATCCGGAGAATATCGCCTCTACTCCCGCAAAGCGAACCCCAAAACCGGAAAACGGCGCAATCTCGGCACCTTCGACACGCTCGAAAGAGCCAAGCAACACGAGCGCGAGATCCAGTACTTCAAGCGCCACTAGCCGCAGGCTACTTAGGCCCCAACCAACACCTTGCCATACCGCTTCTCCACATACTCGTCCAGAATCACCTGAAACTCTTCGACAATCCGGTCGCCCTTCAGCGTCGTATACAGCTTCCCGTCCACATACACCGGAGCCTTCGGCTCCTCAAACGTCCCCGGCAGCGAGATCCCAATATTTGCGTGCTTCGACTCGCCCGGCCCATTCACCACACAGCCCATCACCGCCAGCTTCAGCTCCTCGACGCCCGGATAGATCTTCTTCCACTCCGGCATCTGCGCCACCAGATACCCCTGAATCCGCTCCGCCAGCTCCTGAAAATACGTCGAAGTCGTCCGCCCACAACCCGGGCAGCTCGTCACCTGCGGCATAAAGCTGCGAATCCCCAGCGACTGCAAGATCTGCTGCCCGCACCGCACCTCCTCCGAGCGATCACCCCCCGGAGTAGGCGTCAGACTCACGCGAATCGTATCGCCAATCCCCTTCAGCAGAAGAGGTGACAAGCCGGCAGTCGAGGCAACAACGCCCTTCATGCCCATCCCAGCCTCGGTCAGCCCAAGATGCAGCGCATAGTCGCACCGCCCGGCCAGTTCGCCATACACGTCGATCAGGTCGCGCACACCCGAAACCTTCGCGCTCAAAATAATCTGATCGCGCCGCAGCCCATACCGCTCCGCAGCCGCCGCATTATCCAGCGCCGAGACGACCATCGCCTCCATCATCACATCCCGCGCCGGCAGCGGCTCCGCCAGCTTCGAGTTGTCGTCCATCATCTTCGTCAACAGCGCCTGGTCCAGCGACCCCCAGTTCACCCCAATGCGCACCGGCTTCTGGTGCTTCACCGCAACCTCCACCATGGTGCGGAAGTTGTCATCATCCTTGCGCCCAATCGAGCAGTTGCCCGGATTGATCCTGTACTTCGCCAGCGCCTTCGCCGTCTCCGGATACTTCGTCAGCAGCAGATGCCCGTTGTAGTGAAAGTCGCCAATAATCGGCGTCGTCCAACCCTTCTTCGCGATGCCCTCGACGATATAAGGCACAGCCTTAGCCGCGTCCTCGTTGTTTACCGTCACGCGCACCATCTCCGACCCCGCACGAGCCAGCGCAGCAACCTGCTGCACCGTGGCTTCGACATCCGCCGTGTCGGTATTGGTCATCGACTGCACCACCACAGGTGCATCCGACCCCACATGCACCCCACCAATATTCACCGTTACTGCACGTCGACGCACGATTTCAGGCATAAAGTCTCCACCCTCAAGTTTACCATTCCGACACGTCCGCGCCCGCACGATAGACTAGTTACGGCAGTTGGTTTGATGTGCATCTGTTAAGGGCACGGCTTCAGCCGTGCCACTCAGAGATCAATGATCGAGGGGGCTTTAGCCCCTGAGGTACGCTTCAAACCTCTCCCATGGCCCGGTAGCTCAGTTGCATAGAGCAGCGCACTCCTAACGCGAAGGTCGCAGGTTGGACTCCTGCCCGGGCCACCAGCTTACTTATGTTTGAGTCGCGGTATCCGTCAGGACTCCTTGCCCGGGCCACCATTAGCCACAAATCTTCGCAGCTCGGTACCCGTCAGGACTCCTGCCCGGGCCACCATCAGCCAACCCCACCCCGTCCTCAGACTAAGGGCTTATGCCCCCATAAAGAATCCAGACAGGACCCTTCTTTGCCGTGATGAGATCAGCATCTCCCATAGGGCATTGAATGCAGTCGATCTGGACAGTGCTGTTGCTCTTCCAGGTGGCATTCACCGTATATGCACCTGGAACAATCAGCACATTGTTCTCAGAGTCCCAACCGTCCTTAGATGCGTGTAGATTTACCACAGTTACGGCCGGGGCTATTGCCCCATGATCATTCGAGTCCACCTCTAAAACCCAACGTCCATTCGGCGACGAAAATCTAGCAGAAGAATTACCGGCACGGTTACATCCAGCAAGAACGATAATTGCTAAGAACGAGCAAATCAACATCGGCTTCATCGACATATCCTAGATATGAAATCGGCAGTGAAACAACATCGTCATGCCGGCCACCACATTAAGGCCGACGTCATCCCTTGCATAGCATAAGCCCGTACCGCCTGCTCCTATTCTCATCCCCAGATGGCCGACTCCAGCAACTACGAGCTCGCAAAGGCCATGCGAGGCAAACACAAACGCATCGCGCCTCTTCGAAGGGCTGCATAAAAAGCGCCCTGGTGAAAAAAAGCATTATGCCTTCTGCTGTGCGAGGTCTTTTCGATAGAGCATGACTGGCTGGCGCGCCTGCACATTGACGGTGACGCTTCGATTATCCAGTTGAAAATGGACAGGCTCTTTCCCGCTGGGTGACAGGGCCACTGCCGTCACTTCGCTGGGATTCCAATCACCCGGAAGGACAGCAGTAAGCGGACCAGCGGCCACACTGTACAGTGCTATACGGTCTCTCCCAATAGGACAGAACGTTGCTCCATTTCTCGCTACTTCGGCTCCGTCGAGCGATACAGAGTAGCTCTGTTTCTTCCAATCAATGTCGATGTGGTTGCCTGCACCTTCCAACGTGGTGAGCGTCGTGTCCTGATTGCGTTCAAAGCCCTCAATGTTGAGCAGATGAAGTTTGAACCAGGGAACCATCGCCAGGTAAAAGCAATCCAGCATCCGGTCAAGAGGCGCATCGCCGTTGAAGATGTTGTGCTGCGCTTCGCCGTAAAACATCATCAACAGCAGAATGTCGTCCGAGTTTTTCGCGCGCCCCCAGACCGCGCTTTTGCGATAGATCATGGAAAGCATCGGGATGGGACTTCCGCCAAACGGGCACGGCTTGGGGCCGCCTGCGTACCAGCTCATGCTCATCTTGCCGATGAATGGATATCGAAGCCCCTCGGAGGTCACATCGACTCCGTGCTTCTTAAATTCTTCGAGCACACGATAACGCCCCGCGTAAAGATTTCTTATTCCACTCGCAGGACGCTTCCGGTCCCAGTCGTTGCGAATCGCATAGTACGAAAGCACATCGACGTGGATTGTTCCCGGCAATTTGTAGCGTTCGCAGCTGTATCGAACACGCTCCGGGCCCGGCCCTTCCATGTACTTCGCGAGCCCCTGGATATAAGATTCCTCGCCAGTCCACTCGCGGCTCTTCCACAGATCGCCATCCGGCTTGCGTGCAATCATCGCCTCATTCCATGCAGGGCTGCTGCGGTATGCGTCGTCGTAATTATCCGAAAGGCTCACCGTAGCATTCAACGGTTTGGTCCGTTCCATTAAACGCATCATGCCGTCATAGCCGCCAATACGCTCGTCAACAACATTGACTGCGGGATAGCCCGTATCTTTGCCGCGAAACTGCCAACCCCACAGGTGCACCAGTTGAGGCGAGTCGTCCGTCATGGCATGGATGGTGCGAATCATCTCTTCGCAGTGTTCAAAGGTGGCCGATGGTTTGGGAAACTTCGGCTCATCGACACGGATTCCATAGACAAACTTATCGTCGTAAAAATGGTTCGGAATCTCAGGCATTCGCGCGCGAACCAGACGCGCCCCATCAAGCCAACCGAGCCCTGCGCCCGAGGCAGAGGGTTCAAGAAAATCGAGACGGCACGACGATGGCTGGTCAACGAGCAGGTTCGGCGTTGTCTGGTTGCCGCAATCCTTCGGTGCTCCTCTACCCAGGTTCATGTCATAGCAGGCCCCGCCGTCGACACGATGGACCTTGGTCGTTCCCATGGACGCGCGCCTGCCAGGGGCTTCTCCTGTGACAGAGAGAAGAGTGCCGTCCATATAAGCAGTTGTCTCCTGCACGCACACCGCACCGGAGTGTCCAGTCATGATCACGGGAAGCACACCGTTGATCTCTCCCCAGAATGTATTCAGTCCGAGCTTGCCTGCATGTGCTTCGCCAAGCGAGACGAAATCTCCGCCATCGTCACCATGGGCCAGCCACGCAGCGCTGTCGTCTTCGCTGACGCTTACAAGCGTCGGCATGGGAAGCGAGATGAGTTCGAAACCGGGACTCTCCCGAATGTCTTCCAACGTAACGCGAACGGTATTGCCCTGGAGCGCATAACGCAGTGTGAACGTTGCAGCCGAAGTACCCGAGATGGCTGCTGCAAAGTGAAAATCCGCATGACGCTGCGCCGTGGAATGACCTGTCGGTCGCACTTCGACATCCGAGAAGGACCACGGACTATGACGGCAAATGCGTGCCTGCAGCGGAGTGCCGGCGCTTTCACCACGGAAGACAATGCCGGATTTCAGCAGACGGTACGTGAGTGGAAGGCCGTTGGAGCTATCCAGCGCCAGCTCAAGCGAGGACGTCCGCAACACCACATGCTGTTGCTTCGCATGCGTATCCAGTGCAGCCAGTTGCGGAAACATCTTCTGGCTTCCGGCAACGGCTACACCAGTAACACCAAGCTTCAAAAGTTTTCGGCGATTCATATCTGTACCGACCTTACGCATGTCATTTCCTCGTGGATGCTCATGAATCAGTGTTGAGAGCTATACCGCGGGCCGGACAGCCAGCACAGTTTCGGCTGGATCGCCCGGCCCATTTGTCATGCCATTGCAGCGGTTTTAGAACGTAATCTTCGCACCGAACTGCAACTCTCGCGGAGTATTTCCGAGCGTTGTTGCCAACCCGGCAGATGAGTTTCCAATGGTGGTGCCCGGACCGCCCGGAATGACGGCGTTATACGTGTTGAACGATTCGGCACGCAGTTCCAGATTGAATCCCTCATACAGAGGCGTCACTTTGACGAGAGAGAAATCCAGGTTGTTGTAGTTCGGCATCCGATAAATCATCTTGCCCATGTTTCCGAACGATCCGCTTGGAATCGCAAAAGCGTTGGGGTTGAATTCGCAGTAACCCGTCGCGCCACGCTTGCCGATGGGAGTGGTTCCACAACCACCCTGCGCTGGATTGCCGATCACGTTTGGCCGCGAGTAGCTGGTGATGGAGCCGTTATCGCCGGATATGTTCGCCGGATCGCCTCCTACGCCGAGGTTATATGGCTGACCGGAGTGCGCCTGGAAGACATAGTTGGCAGTCACACCACCGAACAGATACGAGAGCCATCCCGTCTGCATCCAGCGCTGGTCTTTGCCAAACGGAAGACTATAGACCGTGCTCCAGCTAAAGAAGTGGCGTGTGTCATACGATGAGATTCCGTATGCGTTGCGAGGTGTAAAGAAGCTCTGAACGACCGATCCGCCTCCCGTTCCGTTTTCTGCGTTGAACCATCCGCTGCTGTTGTCCAGATTCTTCGACCACGTATACGAGACAATGGTGTTGAGCCCACGCGACATGCGCTTCTGGAACTGCGCCAGCAATGCGTTGTAGTTGGCATATCCGGTATCAGTGGAGTAGTGCCACCCCGGCGCCATCCATGGCATGTATTTGTACGTGTCAATCGTCGTAAGAGCCGTTCCGGCAGGCGACGCTTGCGACGCGGCGTTCGCAAAGCCGGTGAAGTCCAGACGCGTGCTCTTCGAACCCGCATATCCGAGCGTGAAGACCGAGCTGTTTCCCAACTGCTGCTGAACCTGCAGGTTGTATTCGACCGCACGCTGGTCCTTGAAGTTTGGTGCGCTGACATATCCGCCGCCCGTGCTCAACCATGGAGTAGCCGCGATCACCGGATTCGGAAAGTTGCCCTCAAGATTGGTGATCTGCGTCAGAGGATTGCCTGCGCCTCCCTGCCATACACCGCCTTGTGAGAAGTTCACCTGCTGCGCCGAGATGCCGGTCGTCCATGGCCATGTCGGACCTTCGATATTGTTCTGCACCCATTGGCTGCGGGCCGTAATGGTGTCGTACAGAATGCCGACACCACCATTGACAACGGTCTTGTCATAAGCCTGGTATGCAAAACCAAGACGCGGCCCGATGTTGTCCTCGATGGGCGATCCGACCTGCTGTGTCCCGTTGGCAAAGGAGATATTGCTGTTGTGCGACACAGACTCGATGCCGCCAGGGATGCATGGATTCGAGAAGGTAGAAGTGCACGCAGACACGTTCTTCTGAATGATGTACTTCTGATTCGGAATGTCGAGAGCATTCGCGAGCCTGTCGTTCAGCATGTGAATTGCAGGAATGTAGTCGTACCGAATTCCTGCATTGATGGTCAGCTTGGCAGTTGCCTTCCACGAATCCTGAATATAGCCAGACCACAGTGACATGCTGAAGTAGTCTTCCGAAAAGTCAGGGTTCTGCGCTGTAAAGGTGGCCGGAAGCCCAAGCAGTGCCGATGCAAGCGAATTGCCTGTCTTCGATGCATTGATGTTGCTGGTCGTCGAATCGCTGAACGTGAACTGCTGATACAGGTTGCGCTGCAGACGGTTCTGATAGATGTAGTCAACACCTGCCTTCAGCGTGTGGTTGGCTTTGATCCAGGTCACACTGCCTCCGCCATTAATTACAGGATTGCCACGATACAGCGTGCCTTCCTGGCCGGCATTCGAAGTGCTGTATGGACCACCCAGATTGACGTACATGCCACCATACTGAGCCAGGTTGGAAAATCCAGCCTGTTCCGCCGCACTATAGCCTCCAGGTGCATTCGCCTGGCTGAACTGATAAGGCTTCAGCATCGCTCCGCCACGAACATCCATGATGAGGTTCGGGCCAAACACATGCGTGTATCCGCCGCCGAAGTTGTATGCGTGGTAGTGCGAGACGTTCGAGCCGATGGTCCCTGCAATGGGCGAGGTGTCATAGACCCACATCTGGCTGATTCGGCCAAAGCCAAAGTTCTTATCGCTCTTATGAAAGTCAATCCGAAGCTGATAGCTATTGTTGTTATCGATATTCGGGCGGCTCTCGATGAAGTTGTATCCAGAAGGCTCCGAGCTCGCCGCATTCGGCGTCAGGTAATAAGCCTTCATATAGGCCTGCATCGTGGAGCTAAGCAAAGCCGAGGGGACCTTCAGGCAATTCGTGCCGCCTGTCTGTATGCCATTCGAATTGGGTGTGATCGGGTTGCCGGAGGCATCGCATTTAAATTGCTGAACCGTGCATTTTCCTCCTGCACACGTCGTCGAGTAAGGATTGAAGATCGGATTCTGGTAATAAGAGCTGGAGAAATCGCCGCCGATTTCCTGCGCTGTCGGAAGCAACGTCTGCGAGAGGACCGGCTTGCTGTAGCGCCAGCCCTCATACGCGCCATAGAAAAACAGCTTGTCCTTGAAGATGGGCCCACCGATTGCGGCGCCAAATTCATTTTGCGTGTAGTGTCCCGGCGCAGCGGGAGTGGTCGTCGGAGTGCCAGGAGCGCACCGGCCCACAGAACAGAAATCGGAGAACGAGTTGCGCGCGTCGAACAGGTTGTTCCGGTCGAACTCCCAAATGGACCCATGAAACTGATTGGTGCCAGACCTTGAGAGCATGTTAATGACTCCGCCGGTCACCACACCAAACTCCGCGCTGTCCATGTGCGACTGCATCTTGAACTCCTGCATCGCATCAATGATGGGCAGAAAGCCATAGATAGCGCCGCGAAGGTCCGTGTTGACGATTCCATCCATCAGGTAAAACGTCTCGCGGTTCTGCTGACCGAAGAACGACGGCTTGAAAAATGCAGTGCCGGGAATCGCGCTGATGCCGGCATCGGTCGTGCTGATGCCAGATCCCTGCGCCGTCGAAATCGGAGTCACGCCAGGAGAAAGAATCATCAACTGCGTAAAGTTGCGCCCGTTGAGCGGCAAATTCTGAATCTCTTTTGCCTCGATTACATTGCCAAGCTCCGAGGAGCTCCGTTGCAGCATCACACCTTCCGCGCTCGCGTCCACCGTAACCGTCTCGCTGACCGTGCCAATATCCATCTTCTGGTTTGCGGTAAATGTCTGGTCAACCACAAGCTGGAAGGGCGGAAGAATCACCGTCTTGAATCCAGACTTCTTGATCGTCATCGTGTATTGACCAGGATTGACGTTGACGAATGCAAAGTACCCGCTGTTGTTCGTCTTCGCGTGTGCCGCTACGTTCGTGTCGACGTTGGTCAGCACGACGTCTGCACCAGGAAGCACCAGCCCCGACGCATCGCTGACCGTCCCGTTCACGCCTGCAGACGTGTGCTGAGCAGCCAGGGGCAATGACATGACCGCAAACAGCGTCAAAACCAGACACCACAGATTGAAATTTTTCGGATACATATTCTCCTCCTTAAATTCGCAATTCGAGCAAAACAGGGGGCCGGTTCGAAATGCATTATTTCTTCTATAAAACGCAATTTTTAGATGTTGAGAAACACCGCTGTCAAATCAATTGCGAAAATGTATTTTTATTTCCGAAATAGACAAAACGAGCCGCATCAGGCTTTGTTGCCGCAACTGAATGCAGCGAACGGCTTTCCCGCATAAAAAAGGAAGTTAAATATCAATTGAAAAATAATTTCACATTTGGTCTTCACCCGCGCTACCATGCGTACCAGAGGCCACCCAGCCAATACCCGCCTTAGATCCAGCCCTATGGAGAATGTTTGATGTTCCTGCGAACTCTGTCACGACGCCAGTTCATCGGAGGCGCAGCCGCCACTTCAGCCGCATTTTCTTCAGCACTCTCACCCATGCAAGCGCTGGCAGCCGAGCCGTACTTCCCTCCAAAATCGCCGCGCCAAAAACTAAGCTTCAATATCGACTGGCGCTTCCTGCGCTCCGATGCCACAGGTGCAGAAGCCCCCTCATTCGACGATTCCTCCTGGGCCACCATCAGCACACCCCACACCTATAACGACGTCGACTCCTTCCGCGATCTCATCTCCCACAGCCACGGAGACGTCGGCATCTATCAGGGCCTTGCCTGGTATCGCAAACGTTTCCGTCTTCCAGCAGACTTTGCCGGAAAGAAACTCATACTCGAGTTCGAAGGCATGCGCCAGGCCGGGGACATCTACCTCAACGGCAAAGCCATCGGCCTCTACGAAAACGGCATCAACGCATACGGTGTCGATATCTCCAACGCAGTCCAGTTCGGCGCCCACGACAACGTGCTCGCCGTCAAAGTCGACAACCGCTCCACCTACAAGGAGCGAGCCACCGGGACGCCCTTCGAGTGGAACGCCGACGACTTCAACCCGAACTTCGGCGGAATCAACCGCCGCGTCTGGCTGCACGTCATGGACAACATCCACCAGACGTTGCCGCTCTACTATGGCCTCGAAACCACCGGCGTCTACATCCACGCCGGCAACTTCAACATCGCCGCACGCAACGAGACCGTCACCGTCGAATCGCAAGTGCAAAACGCCTCCAGCAAACCGGCCACCGTCGCACTCTCGGTAGTCATCGTCAACCCCACAGGCAAAAAGGCCGCAACCTTCAAAGGCAAACCCGCAGAAGTAGCCGCAGGTGAAAAGCTCGTGCTCAGCGCCACCGGCTCGCTCACCCACGCGCGCTTCTGGAGCGTCGAGGACCCCGCGCTCTACGACGTCTACACCATCCTCAAAGTCAACGGCCGAGTCGTCGACGTCGCCCAAACCACCACCGGCTTCCGCAAAGCCGAATTCAAAGGCGGCGCTGGAACCGGCGGCGTCTATCTCAACGAAAAATTCGTCTACCTCAAAGGCTTCGCCCAGCGCTCCACCAACGAGTGGGCCGGGCTCGGCCAGGCCTATCCCGACTGGATGCACGAGTACACCGCGAACATGATCCGCGCCTGCCACGGCAACTACATCCGTTGGATGCACATCTCGCCGCAAAAAGTCGACGCCGACGCGATGGCCCGCAACGGCATCATCCAGGTCTGCCCCGCCGGCGACAAAGAGCGCGACGCCACCGGCCGCCAGTGGCAGCAGCGCGTCGAAGTCATGCGCAACTCGATGATCTACTACCGCAACAACCCCAGCATCCTCTTCTGGGAGGCAGGCAACACCGTCATCACACCCGACCACATGCGCGAGATGGTTGCCCTGCGCCAGCAGTGGGACCCGCACGGCCAGCGCGTCATCGGCTGCCGCGGCAACAGCGACGACTCCGCCAACACCGCCATCTCCTCCATCGCCGAATACTTCGGCGTCATGATCGGCCAGGATCCCAGGACCGACCAGCTCACCGGCCCTACCGCCATCTTCCGCGGCTACAGCGCCCAGCGCCGCGACCGCGCCCCCATCATCGAGTGCGAAGACTTCCGCGACGAAGCCTCCCGCCGCTACTGGGACAACGACTCCCCACCCTACTTCGGCTTCAAAAAAGGCCCGCAAGACGCCTACGAGTACACCTCCGAGTCCTTCGCCCTCGCCGGAATCAAACGTTACTGGGACTACTGGACGAACCGCATCTCCAACACCGACCCGGCCCACGCGAAATGGTCCGGCTACGCCTCCATCTACTTCTCCGACTCCGACGCCGACGGCCGCCAGGACTCCAGCGAAGTCGCCCGCGTCAGCGGCAAAGTCGACGCCGTGCGCCTGCCAAAAGAAATCTACTTCGCGCACCGCGTCATGCAAAATACGCAGCCAGACCTGCACATCCTCGGCCACTGGACCTACCCCACCAAAACCGTCAAGACCATCTACATCATCTCCAACGCCGAATCCGTCGAGCTCTTCCTCAACGGCCGCTCGCTCGGCAAAAGCACGCAGCGCACGAGCGGCGTCATCTTCTCATTCTCCGCAATCGAATTCGCCCCCGGCACACTCAAAGCCGTCGGCAGCATCCGCAACCGCGCCGTAGCCGAGCAAACCCTCACCACCACAGACACACCCGCCGCCATACGCCTCACACCCACACTCAATCCCGCAGGCTGGCAAGCCGACGGCGAAGACATCGCCCTCCTCGACGTCGAAGTCATCGACGCCGAAGGCCGCCGCGTCCCCACCGACGACGCCCGCGTCGACTTCACCTGCACCGGCCCAGCCATCTGGCGTGGCGGATACAACAGCGGCAAGCTCGACTCCACCAACAACCTCTACCTCAACACCGAATGCGGCATCAACCGCGTAGCCGTGCGCTCCACACTCACACCCGGCGCCATCACCATCACCGCCAGCCGCCCCGGACTCAAGCCCGCAACCCTCCAACTCAACACCAGGCCCCTGACCTCACGCACCCTGCTATAACTCTTCCGCAAATCCGGGTGCCCCATCTTCGACGCAGTTTCATCGCGCCTAAGGTGGGGTTCGTCCCCGTGCCAGACATCCCATTCCGCGCGGGTAGCATAGATGACACATCCAACTGCTATCCTCATCCACAGATGACCTCCGCGAGCAAACCCACCGGCAACACCGCCTCCGTCATCGGCGCGACCACCGCGCTGGTGCTGCTCACCGCGCTCAACTTCGTCAACTACATCGACCGCTACATCCTCCCCGGCGTGCAAGAGCAGATCAAGGGCGAGTTCCACATCACCGATGCTCAAATCGGCTCGCTCACCCTCTGGTTCATGCTTGCCTACATGCTCACCTCGCCCATCACCGGCTGGCTGGGCGACCGCTTCCCCCGCAAGCCGATGATCGTCATCGCCGCGCTCTTCTGGAGCGGCATCAACTTCTTCACCGCCTCCGTCCACTCCTACGACTCGCTCAACCTCCGCCACGCCGCCCTCGGCATCGGCGAAGCCAGCTTCGGCATCTTCGCCCCCGCCATCCTCGCCGACTTCTACCCCGAAGACCAGCGCAACCGCGTCCTTACCATCTTCAACGTCGCGATCCCTGTCGGCGCAGCGCTCGGCTACCTCGTCGGCGGCACCGTGGGCGAACACTTCGGCTGGCGCACCTCCTTCATCGTCTCCGCCGTGCCGGGCACGATCATCGCGATCCTCATCGCCATCTTCATGAAGGAGCCCGCCCGCGGCGCGAGCCAGCGCGACAAGGCGAAGTTCGAAAAAGAGACCGTGCGCTCGCTGCTGCACAACCCGGCGTATCTCTGCTCCATCCTCGGCTACGCGGCGGTGACTTTCTCACTCGGAGGCATCTCCTGGTGGATGCCCTCGTTCCTCCAGCGAGTCGACGGCCGCAGCGAATCCTCCGCCGCCTTCCTCATGGGAGCCATCACCGTCGTCACCGGCCTCGGCGGCACCATCACCGGCGGAGCCATCGCGCAGAAGTGGTCCATGCGCAACCCGAAGGCGCTCTACCTCGTCCCCGCCATCAGCGCAGCCACAGCCGTCCCACCCGCGCTCGTCTGCTTCTTCGGACCACACTCTCTGACCTTGCCGAGCCTCGCAGTCGCCATCTTCCTGATCTTCCTCGGCACCGGCCCCGTCAACGCCGCAACGCTCAACGCCGTGCGCCCCGAGATCCGCGCCACCGCCATGGCCGGCCAGCTCTTCATCATCCACGCGCTCGGCGACGCCATCAGCCCACGCATCATCGGCACCGTCAGCGACCACTCCAACCTCAACCTCGGCCTCGGCTCCACACTCGTCACCATGCTCATCGGCGCCATCATCTTCTTCATCGGCGCACGCTTCGCCCCACCGCTGCACTCGGTAGAAGCCGTCACCGCAGCATGACGCACAGCCTCAAAATCATCGCCGAAACCCTCGCCTGGCTCATCGCCCTCGCATGGCTCTGGAAGTTCATCGGAGCAGCCCGCGGCCTCCCGCGCATCCCCAACCTCTGCGACGCGCAATACAACCGCACGCCCGAAGGCAAACCATCCATCACCGTCATCGTCCCGGCGCGCAACGAAGCCGAAAACATCGCGGCCACGCTCGAATCATTGCTCGCGCAAGACTACCCGGTCCAAATCATCGCCGTAGACGACCGCTCCTCCGATCGAACCGGCGCCATCATCGACGCGCTCGCAGCCCAATACCGCGACCACCTCACCACACTCCACGTCGTCACCCTCCCCGAAGGCTGGCTCGGAAAACCTCACGCGATGGCCCTCGCCGCCCGCCACGCCATCGCTCTCCACCAGCCCACCTACCTCCTCTTCACCGACGCCGACGTCCTCTTTCAACCCGAAGCCCTCCGCCGCTCCTTAGCCCAAGCCGTCGCAACCCAGGCCGACCACTTCGTCACCTTCCCCACCCCGCTCGTCAAAAGCCCCGGCGAAGGCATGATGCTCGGCTTCCTCCAGGTCATGGGTCTCTGGGTCACACGGCCATGGCTGGCATCGAACCCGCGCGCCAAACGAGACGCACTCGGCATCGGAGCCTTCTGCATGGTGCGTCCCGAAGCCTACCAGCAAATCGGCGGCTTCGAATCCCTCCGCCTTGAGATTCTTGAGGACGTCAACTTCGCTCGCAACATTAAAAAATCCGGCCTCCGCCAACGAGTAGCCATCGCCCCCGGCATGGTCTCGCTCCACTGGGCCTCAGGAGCGATGGGCATCGTCCGCACGATGACCAAAAACCTCTTCGCCGTCTTCAACTTTCGCCTCTGGCTGATGCTCCTTGCCGCAGCAGGCATCAAACTCCTCACCGTCGTCCCCGTCATCTTCCTGTTCTTCCCCGAAACCTGCCTGCCCGCCATCATCTCCTTCGCCGCCATCGCAGGACTCTACATCCTCTCCCAACGCTACAGCCGCATCTCCGCATGGAACGCAATCCTGTTCCCCGCCGGAGCAGTCATGTTCCTCATCAGCCTGCTCCTCTCAACCGTAGCCACCCTACGTCAAGGCGGAGTCATCTGGCGCGGCACCTTCTACCCCCTCACCGAACTCCGCAAGGCAAAACCGTAAACAGGCCTACATCACAATCACGCATCGATACTTCAGTCCGGCAATACCGGCACTGTCCTTGTCATGATCTCTTCCCGCTCTGCCCCAAAAGCACGTCATCTCAGATAGACCCGGACTTCAGTCCGGGCAATACCGGCCACAAAAAGAAACAGGGGCTTCAGCCCCCGGGATATGCCGTCATATCCGTGCCAACAACCCCACAAATATCGTGCCTCAGCAGGCACAAATCCAAGGGCCAAAGGCCCGCCTCATACCAGCCTGGGGCGCAAGCCCCAGGTTAGCTCCCGAAAATTAAAGGGCTGAAAGCTCGCTTCATAGAAGCCCACGCGAACCCCACGATTCCTGCTGCACATTCAACCCGAGAGGCGTACACTCCAACCGCAAGGAGGGACAAGGCCATGCCCAAGACCGCACTCCTGCTAGCCTCTCTACTACTCCTCTACCCAACCGCAGCCAAAGCCCAGGCAGCCGCGGAAGCTGGCATGCTCACAGGAGCGGTCTCTGGCATCACCTCCGCCACCAGCCACAAGATGGGCGTCTCCAACCTCGACAACAAAACAGGCGGCAAAGTAACCGAGGTCACGAACACGCACCGAACAACGCCCAGACACGCCAGAACCACCGCACAAAAGAAGACCGCCCCCACAACAACCGCAAGCACCGCCACCCACACCACCAAACCGCAGGGCCACATCGTCGGCGTCTGGCCCCCAAACGCACTGACGTCCCAGGCCCAGCCCCAATAGCCGCACAAAACCCTGTCAAGCCCCCATCCCTGAGGAAAACCCCGCAACCAACACATCCCAAAAGAGATATTTCCAAGCGCAACTTGGCGGTTTAGTTTCCTCCCATTTCGTAAAATAGAACCAGTAAGAAAAGCCCCGGCCAAAAACCGGGGCTTTTCCATTGCAACCAGAAAGGAAGTCCAGACTTAACCTATGTCTCTGGAAGACTTTACACACTTAAGTACGGGGAGGGGGTCCTCACCGCGGTCCCCTGGACTTCTTCGGCCGTGGATAGAACGCCTCCACCACGGTAGAAATCCCACCCCGAGGCCGGAAGTCCCCCACCACCAGCGCCCACTCCGGCCCGCAAGCCTTCACCACATCATCCAGCACCTGGTTCACGATGTTCTCCTGAAAGATCCCGAGGTTCCGGTACGTGAAGAGGTACTCCTTCAGCGACTTCAACTCCAGGCAGGTCTTCCGAGGCATGTACCGGATGGTGATCCGCCCAAAGTCGGGCAGCCCGGTCTTCGGGCACACCGACGTAAACTCCGGATCGTCGATCAGAATCTCGTAAGCCGGGAACTGGTTCTTCCACGTCTCGATCGCAGGAAACTTCGTATCCAGACCCGCCTTCGCGTGGTCGTCCGTGTAGCCGGTAGTCTTCTTGGTCATACCGCCATTCTACCTAGTCCCGGCGGCTCAACGTCGGCCGGTCGTCACCTGAATCCGACGGGGTGTTCGGATTGTTGTTACTGTCCGCCGTACGGCGCAGCGTAGGACGGCTACCCTCCTTGCCGTTCGTGACCTTACGCCGGTTCTCCAACCGCGCCAGCCGCGCCTTCACCGCATCAAACTCGCTGGTCGTCACGATGTAATCCGGCTTCGACGGCATGATCGTCGCGATCTCCTCCTCGGAGCGCGCAATCCGGTCAGGCGTCTGCGGGTGGTCCGCGAAGACCTTCGCCAGCGTCCCCGGCTTGTGCTTCTCCAACGCCGATATCTTCTCGAAGAACTGCACGAAAGCCTGTGGATCGTAGCCAGCCTTGTACATGTACTGCAACCCCAGCCAGTCAGCCTCCGCCTCAAAGTTCCGCGAGAACTGCAGGAACGTCACCGGTATGGCGATCTGAGACGCCTCGTAGATACCGTATCCAGTCCATGAACCATACGCCACGATCATCAGCGGGATGGACCCGATCTGCATGTAATTCAGACGCGTAGCCTCACGCGCAGCGTGGTGCGCACAGACGTGAGCGATCTCGTGAGCCATAACCCCAGCGAGCTCGGCCTCTTCATCAGCCGCCAAAATCAGGCCAGAGTTGACGTAGAAGAAACCGCCAGGAAGAGCCATAGCATTGATCTCGTCCGAGTCGATGATTTTTATCGTGAACGGAACCTTGCAGTCAGAGTTCTTGACTATGTTCTGGCCTACGCGGTTGATGTACTCGTTGATGACCGGATCGGTGACCATGTGGGCCGACTTTTCGATCTCCGTAGCGTACTGTTTCCCGTTGCGGATCTCCCAGTCAGTCGAATACCAGTTACCCACGCCGCGTCCCCCGATGTCGCGGGTACCGATGGCATTGACATCATCCTCACTGCCCTTCTTGATATGTGTGTCAAGATCTTCGCCGGGCGATGGGATTGAGTCGGTCTCGGGCTTAGCCGCAGCGGTAGCAGCTGCCGCCTTCTTGTCCTTGTCAGATTTCGCCTGCGGAGCTTTATCCGAAGGCTGTGCAGAGGACTGCGATTCAGTGGCGGTAGGCTGAGAAGATGGCGCAGTCTGCGTCTGCGAATCTGTACTTTGCGCAAAACCCGTCGTTGAAAACACGAGAACGGCTACCAGTCCGAGATACATTGCCGAGCGCATAACAGTTCTCCTGGGTGGACTGGCTTAACCTACCGAAAAGATGGACGCAGCCCAACACTATTGGACGTAGTATGCGCCCTTTCGGTGAGCGAGAACAAGGCTGGCTACCAGGTCGAGTAAGAAGTACCGTCGGAAGCCGTGGCTTGGGCCCCAGAATGGACGTCGCTGATGCCCGGTTCAGTCTGGTCAATAGTCGAAAGAGTATCATCCTGCGAGGGTATCCACGTGTCAGAACGGCCAGTAATGGGATCTACTGGCATCGTCTTTAGATAGCCCGACTGAACGAGATCATCAAGCGACTGTGGCGCCTTCTGCTTGTCCACCGTGTAAGAGTCGATGGCCTCGCGCATGGTGTGAAGGTCTTCACGCAGGACAGCTTCCTTTGCGCGACGCACGTTATTGACGTAGGACGGGATCGCGATGGCAGCTAACAAGCCAATAATCGTCATCACGATCATCAGTTCAAGCAATGTGAAGCCGTGCTCATGGCTGCAATCTGCTACGCCCGTACGAGTTGTATAAGTCTCTACCATGTTGAGTACTTTGTCCCGTCAAGAGCCGTGCCATCGCTCTTTGAGTGTACGTCGAAGACGTTCTGACCACCGAAGCTATCCGAGTCCGGATCATCCTGATTCGACCGCAGCGCCCAGTCAGTATTCCCGGTCATTGGATCGACAGGGATACTTCGCAAAAACCTCACCTTTTTGTCCTGAATATCCACTCCATCGACGAGTGTCTGAAGATCGGGAGGATAGCCGAGAGAGTCGGCCTTGACTTGAAACGCTCCTTTATCAGCAGCGTCTTTGTAGCGATCAATGGCATCACGCATCTCCCAGAGATCGCGGCGAAGTTCGCGCTCCTTTTCACGTTTCACTTGAAAGCGCGCGATGGGCAGCGCGGCCGAAGCAAGAATAGCAACGATAGCCACAGTAATGATCAGTTCGACCAGTGTGAGGCCAGTCTCACTTGCACTCCCCTTGCGCATATCTGCTGGACGCGGAACTTGCGGATTGGTTAGGACAAAGCCCGGATTGGCACCTGCATTCACTTCACATGCACCACGGCTTGCGACCCGGTGGCCGGCAGATTATTTTGTGCGCTATTAAGTGCACCTACTTTTACCAGAGACAGGTTTGAATCTCCTGCGGCAATGGCCTTGAACGTCATAGTAACGACATTACCCTGCCCATTAACCCCACCGGAGTTGGGTGGGCGCGACGCTGAGATAGTCACGAGACCACTATCATCTCGATGACCAACCGCAACAGCCTGACCGTCACGCGCAAGGAAGCTGCCCGCATCAACGTTCACCAACTGGAGCACGGCAGGGTTGTACTGAAGCTGAAGCGGAACGGAGAAAATATCGTGCCCGTTGTTCAGCATGACAGCCACCTGGAAGGTGCTGCCGACTGTTTCCGTAGATTCCCCAGGGGCAACACTGAGACTGACTGCAGACGGATTCGCAGGTTGGCTGGGTTGAGCCTGCGGTTGAGACGTTGTCGGCTGTGGCGAAGTGGCAGAGGGCTGAGTGATGGATGGCGGCGTAATAGGCTGCGCCTGCTGCTTAAGCTGTTCCACCATAGCCGCCGCAGCGTTAGCTGCTGTTGTGGGCTGACCCACAGCAGGCTTCTCGGCTGTGCCAGGGTTCGAGGTATCCGAAACAGACTGCACCGGGGTAGAGAGATGGCGCAACTCGATCGACTGACCTGTGCCGGTATCGATAGCACGAGTATTGAGGTTAGTCAGTAGAGATTCACGGACGATATGTGGAATGAGGAGAAAGACAATCTCATTATCCTGCACCTCTTTGGAGTTCGATGCGAAGAAAAACTTGAAGAAGGGCAACTCGCCCAGACCAGGCGTTCCACTAACAGTCCTATTGTCTTGCTTGGTAATAATACCGGCAAGAATGCTTGGTTCTCCCTCTTTGAGCTGGATGGTCTGGTCTACCACGCGCTGGCCGATGATAGGCTCGGTAACCCCGCTGATCGTGACGTTGCCGTTCTGCGAGGAGACTTCGATGTGCATCTTGAGGGTCACATCGTTGTCGTAGTGCACCGTGGGTGTCATGTCGATGAGTACGCCCACATCCACAAATGTGAACTGAGTCTGCACACCGATGCTGGCCACACCGGTTGAGACGCCAGCATTGTAAGACCCCGTCGCAATAGGAATTTTCTGGCCAATCTTTAGTTCGGCTTTTTGACCATCAGTTGCACGGATACGCGGATTCTGCAGGATTCGCGTATCCGTATCGGTGAGCAGCGCGTTCAGCGTACCGCCAGAGATTCCAACGGCAAAGTTATTTGCGTTGATATGAGCCAGCGAGTTCAGCGTGAAAGTCGAGGGGCTGGTCGTTGAACTACCGCTAGAGGAGGACCCCGTATTCGTTGCAGCAGTGCCATACGGATTGGCTTGCGGGGTGAGCGTCACGGACTGTGGTAGCGTGATGCCCAAGTTGCGCAGTTTGTCCCGATTAACTTCGAGGATCGCAACATCAACGACAACCTCGGGCTTCGCTCTATCGAGATCGTTCAGCAGCTTCTGCGCCAGAAGGAGTTGATCTGGCGTCGCGCGCATGACGATTGCGTCCTGGCTGGGAACGAGGTAAATCTTCGTGCTTGGGTCAAGCAGGTTGCGGATCGCTGTGACAATCTCATTGCCTTCCGCCTGTTGGCTGGCATTAGTCAAATAGAAGGTCTGTACGGCTTGTTCTTCAAGATCAGTGCGATTCTGACGGGTGTCCTGGGCCACAAAAATCGTGTTTGAAGTAACGGGTTTGTAAAAGGTTCCAGAGATCGTCCCAACAATTCGCAAAGCATCGGAGAGGCTTACATTGGTCAGGTCTACCGGAACGCGCTTGGAGGTATAGTTCGGATCGAAGAGAACATTGAGCCCGGCAGCCTTGCCAATGGCCTGGTAGATGACCTTCGTGTCCTCAACCATGTGAAGCGTAATAGGCTCATTCGAGACAGGCTTAAGCTGAACTGGCCCTGCTACAGAGCTGATCTCCTTTACCTCAGTGGCCTCCTGTTTCTGCTCCTGCGATTCGATAGGCGTAGGAGTAGCCGACGAAGTCGGCGGTGGCGCTCCTTCGCGCAGCATACGGTCAAGCTCCTGCTGTGCGGTCTGGTTAGAGGGATCAATCTCAACAGCTCGCCGGAACTCGGTGAGTGCGCCGTTATAGTCGCCGCTCTGGCGCAGCACACGACCGCGGTCAACGTGTGACACTCCGGCAAGGAACCTCATGCGCTCATAACGACCGCGATAACGGATATCGCTAGGCTTCTTGAGCAACGCCTGATGGTAGTCATTCATGGCGGCCTCATAGTCCTGATGCGACTCCGCGACCTGGCCACGCTTGTCCCACTTGCTGGCCGACTGTGCGTGAGCCGGGGAGGCAGACGCTGCAAAGACTCCCGCGACGAGGACGACCGGAAATGCCCTGATAAACGATACCGATGCTTTGCCGATTGATCTGTTACCGCAACCCATGCTGCTTCCGTTGGCGTCCTTGTGTGTGGGGCGTCTGGAGGAAAATATGCCTGCCCGCTGGTCGAAATTGGGGAGGACGCTGCCTGTGCTGGCTTCGCCTTCCAGGCCCTTGCGCTCGGGTGAGTATACCATTTGCTCGATTACCGACCTGTGAGTGAGGGGTGCGTATTTTGAGTCATCTTGCGGCGCAGGATACCCTGCCACCACTTTCAAATGTGCGTCTGGCCTGCCGCTCTGCCGGTGTTTCGGGCCAATGGTTAGACGCGAGGCCACAGCAGCAAGTGAGGGCGCCCCTTCTGCCTCTTTAGAGGGACGTACCTGCATGTTAAAGTAGAAGGTTCATGCCTCGTTCCTTATCCAATCCGACGGCAGCCTATCAGCCGAAGCCCGCGGCAAAGGCCAAGGACCGCGATCCTGTGGCAGCAGGGCTGCGTGATGCCGCGTTTAACCGCTCAGCCAGCTTCAACTACTTTCTATCCGACAGGTTTGAAGCCGGAGTGGCGCTGCGCGGCACTGAGGTCAAATCCATTCGTGAGGGCAAAGCCAATCTAAAGGACGCCTACGGGCTACTTAAGGATGGCGAATGCTTTCTGCTGAACGCACATATTGGCCCATTCTCCCATGGCAACATCATGAACCACGATTCGTTGCGAACGCGGAAGCTGCTGCTGCACAAAACCGAGCTGCGTAAGCTTGAGGCCCTAACTAGACAGAAGGGTTTCACGCTGATCCCCGTGCGGCTCTACTTCAAGAATGGCCGCGTGAAATGCGAACTGGCGCTCGCAAAGGGCAAGCAGGACTGGGACAAACGCGAGACCGAACGCAGACGCGAGGCTGACAAGGAAGCGCGCGCGGCGGTTGCGAGAAGCCAGCGCCGCTAGTTTCGAAACCGACATCTTTGTTGTAGCCGCTGTGCAAAGATTTGCCGAGACTCGCGCTACGATAAAAGCTATGGATACGAAACTCCTCTTTGAAGATGCCGCACAGTTCGTAACACCGCTGCTTGCAATATTTGCTGTGGACATCGCCACTGGCAAAGACACAGAAGCTCTGCCAGTCCTTCTGAGCACGTCAGACACAGTGTCGAAATCTACTGCAAGGGTACTGGAAACTGGAGAATTCAAAGCAGGCCTGGGGGAGACCGTATTGCTTCACGCTCCTGCTGGCCTGAAGGCCGAGCGGCTGCTGCTGGTGGGACTTGGCAAGGCCAAGACTCTTTCGGTCGACGATGTTCGCAAAGGTGCAGGCACCGCGGCGCGCGCTGCCAAACCCCTAGGGCTACGCGAAGTAGCTATTGCGTTTCCAGAAGACCACGCACTCTCTGACGAACACGTAGATGCCTTACCCGCACTGCTGACCTCGCGTGTGTTAACCGAGGGCGCCATCGTCGGCGAGGTTGACTACGACACCTACAAGAGCGACCGAAAGGACCGCTCCGTACACTCACTCACGGTAGTTGCGAAAGAGCAGGATAAGACTGCACGTGCAGAGATCCAGCAAGGATTTAATGAGGGCGTGATCATCGCTGGTGCGCAGAACTTTACTCGTTCACTGGTCAACGAGCCCGGTAATGTCATGACGCCGACTGAACTTGGCAAGCGCGCCACTGCAATGTGCAAACAAAATGGCCTTAAGTGCGACGTGCATTCGACAGAAAGGCTACACGAATTGAAGATGGGCGCATTCTGGGCCGTAGCAAAGGGATCGGCAGAACCCCCCGCCCTGATCGTAATGACCTACGAGCCAGAGGGCGGAGCAACCAAGGACGCCCCGGTTCTGGGCCTTGTTGGCAAGGGCATTACATTTGATACGGGCGGCATCTCTCTTAAACCAGCCGAAGGTATGGAGAAGATGAAGTACGACATGGCAGGGGCTGCAGCGATGATCGGCTCCATGCAGGCCATCGCGCAACTGAAGCCGAAGATCAAGGTGATTGGCATCGTCTGCTCGGCGGAGAACATGCCTGACGGCAAGGCATTCAAACCTGGCGATGTAGTCACAGCCATGTCGGGGAAAGCAATTGAGATTGTAAACACTGATGCTGAGGGACGCCTCGTACTTTCAGACGGTCTGCATTATGCAAAGACACTCGGATGCACGCACCTAATCAACGCAGCAACACTGACGGGCGCGTGTGTCGTGGCACTGGGAATGATCAATGCCGGATTATTTTCAAACGATGACGCGACGTGCGAGAAATTTCAGGTGGGCCTGAAGGTCTCGGGCGAGAAGTTTTGGCGGTTACCCTGCACGGACGACTACAGAGACCAGATCAAGAGCCAGATCGCCGACATCATGAACACCGGAAAGAGCCGCTATGGCGGCGCAACGAACGCGGCAATGTTCCTGAAGGAATTCGCAGGAGAAATTCCATGGATACATCTGGACATCGCCGGATGCGCCTGGAATGAAGAGCCAAAGTCTTGGCTCCCTTATGGACCAAGCGGTATCGCCGTACGCTCAATTGTGGAGTGGGTGCGCAGCTATTCTGCATAGCCAGAGCACCCATGCTGATCGGTTGAATCTTTAGCCTCCTCCTTGTCACATGACTGGTGGGGCTTCAATACCAAGATAGCCGAGGGCGCGAGTCAACTCTCGCTGCGCGACCACAGCAGTTGCCAGAAGGAAAGTCTTGCGCTCAGGGTCAGTCTCGTGAAGAACATGGTGCCGATGGTAGAAGTTATTGAACTGCTGCGCTAACTGGAAGACATACTTAGCGAGATAGGCAGGCTCGGATGTAGTAAGGCACTGTTCAATCACAAGGCTGAGTTTTGATACCAACAGCCATGTCTCCCATAGACTGTTGCCTTCGTCACTATCCAGGATGCTTCCGAGATTGATTTTGGGAATAGCTTCAAGAACCTCAGCCTCTGTCGTGTTCGCTTTGCGAAGAATATTCGCAGCGCGAACGATCGCGTACTGGACATAAGGTCCGGTCTCGCCCTCGAAACTGAGTGCATCCTTGAAGTCAAAAGCTATAACGGTATTGCGCGTAAAGCGCAGCATGAAGTAGCGCAGTGCGCCCACACCTATTTGTCTGGCGATGGTCAGACGCTCACCGTCAGAAAGCTCTGGATGGCGCGCGTCAACCTCGGATTTTGCAGCAGCGATGAGTTGGTCAAGAAGATCGTCTGCCTTAACACCAAAGCCCTTGCGTCCGCTGACCTCGATATATGGTTTCTTGCGGTCCTCTTCAGCAACCTCGTAGCCCATGTCAAGCGCACAGCGCGGTGTCAGTGCGACCATCTCATAGCTGAAATGGGTGTAGTTGTCCGCCGCTTGCGTGAAGCCCATGCTGCGGAGAGCCTGAATGACCTGCGTCTGTGGGTCGTTCTGGCGAGAGTCGATGACGTTGTAAATGGCATCAGCTTGGCCGAAGGTCGGGCGCTCATGCTTGCTAGTGTCAGGCGTAGAAATCCAGCAGGTATGGCTTGGGTACTCGCAAAACTTTTCGTAGCCAAAGTCTTTGCCCGGCAGAAGCCCAAACTTCCACAGATGGTATGCGATGTCCTTGCCAACGTACGTGACGGTTCCATTGGAACGGACGATGACTTTAGCATCCTCATCCGGCCCATCGCTTTCCTGCTCAGTCTCCGAGCCCGCGCGACGCATCACCCAACAGCCCTTGTTCTTGCCCTCGGTCTCTTCATAAAGGACGCCGTTTTCGATCATCAATTTGCGGGCGGCGTCCCAGAAGTGGAGGCTCAATATCTCGCTCTCGCGAGGAAGAAAGTCGTATTCGATGCCAAGACGCTCCATGGTTTCGAGATGACGCCGAAGAACCGCAGTTGCGATAAGATCAGCGATCTCCGCCGTTTCATTACCCCCAGATTCAAGCGCATGCAGCGCATCGAGACGAACCTGCTTGCGCGCAGCAATTTGACCAGGATCTGCGGTATACCATTGCGAGACTCTCGCGTAGAGGTCCCAGCAGTAGTAATCAATGCGCTGACCTCTGGCAGCGAGTTCACTAAGGAGTTCACGCGTATTGAGAAGGTTCTTCCCTTCCAGATGAACCAGGCCGACAACCACATCAGCCACCTGGACCCCTGTGTTGTCGATGTAGTTCTGCACGCCAACCTTATAACCGCTCTTATAACTGTCGCTGCGGAGCAGCCGTTGAAAAGTGTCACCAAGGATCGCATTGCGGAGGTGCCCGATATGAGCTGCCTTGTTGGGGTTGATGCTTGTATGTTCAACGAGTCGGAAGCCTGGTCCACCAATATCGGCGTGCTTGTCGGCCGCGATGTCGCGGACGGCAGCCGCGCGGTCGATGCGGATATTCAGGTAGCCCGCACCAGCAACTTCGACTCCCGTAATGTCCTCGATCTCACTGAGTGAAGCGGTCAGTTCGGCGGCCAGTTCAGTTGCAATCGCGCGTGGAGCCTTTCGAAGACGCTTGGCCAGTTCAAATGCAACAGGTAACGCGAGTTCTCCAAGAGCAATACTGGGAGGCTGCTCCACCACGAGGTTCGTGAGCGTAACACCGTACTTTGTCAAAAGAATGGCCTGAATGCGGGCCAAAAGTGATTGCTGAATGATGCGATACATGCTTCGGCTTCACCGACAAATTTGATTTCTGGGACTTGTTTCAGTTTACGCGAGCGAAGGCATTGCTATGGAAGTTCCGTGGGAAGTGTTTCGATCTCTTTCATGAGTGGCTTGTGGTTGTGTGTCTTGACCCGATGGACCAAGAAAATGATCCCTCCAGCACCGGTAATCGAGACGAGAAGCCAGAAGTGCAGAGCTAAAGCAAAGATTGCCGACTGCGACCCCGGAGCGCCATGGCTGACGAGTGCGGTCTTGACAGCGAGTTCAAACGGGCCAATCGCGCCAGGGGAACTCGGGATGAGGTACGACAGGTTAGCAAATGAGACCGCGAGCCATGGAGTAACGCGGTCCATGTGAATGCCAAAAACATTGATGCTGGCGAGATAAATCATGCCCTCGCAGAACCAGATAATTGCCGACTGCGCCAACAACAGCAGTGAACCTGCAATGCCGATGCGGGCGACAGCATCGAGCGCAAGCATAATCCAGTGCTCGAGCTTTGCCAGCTTTGGGTTCTGCTCGAAGCGTTGGAAGAGAGCGGCCACACGCGGCTGAAGTGCGCGCGCGCCAACAAGAAGAACAAGCAGTCCACCAGTAGAGATAGTTAGCGATATATACGCGACCATGTGCAACTTGTGCGTCGCAATACTACTCATCGTTGCAACAAACAGCAGGACCAGCGTGAAAATGTCGAGCAGCTTCTCAAGAATCACCGTACTGAGGATGACAGATGGCGACGCCCCGAGATCTCCTGCATAAGTGAAAACCCGCATGATATCGCCGATCCGCAACGGCAAAATATTGTTGGCGGCAAGCGAAACCATCAGAACACGAGCACAAACCGGAAAGCGAGCGCCCGTGGGGCGCATCATTGAAGTCCAGCGCACACAACGCAGTGTGTAGCCGACAAATGTAAAGGCTACGACGCCGAGGATCCATGCTGGATGCTCAAAGCGAAGCGACCTCATCTGGCTGTAGGATATTCCCTTAAACGTGTACCAGAGAAAGAAGATACTGATAAGAACGCCAGGAATGGCCTTGAACAGATCGCGACCTCTAGTGGAGGCGCTCATCGGATAGCCATCCCGTTTTCACGATAAAGTGTGGCCGTAGAGCGGGTCCTATGATGAACAATCAGGCACATGCACTCTCAATTGTATCCGCTGTCTCATTTTCCCCTTAAGAACGGACGCGCATCCAAAGACGCAATACCGGCACGAGAAATGCCCCGCAATACGCCGAGGTGACTCAATTAGCAGCGACCGCAGGTTTTGCAGATGAAGATGCGGTTGTGAGAACGATATTCTCCTGATCCTTGTTCGTCATCTTCGAGTAAAAGTCACGGAGGCCCGGGTAGTCTTTGACAAAGAAGATAAACTCGCCGAGGTAGAAGTTGCGGTGGAATGTAATGCTGTTGGCTGCTGGTTGACTCGATACGTTATAGATTGCGTAACTTGCGAACTGATACTGGTCCGCGGACGGGTATGATTCCACGCTGAATGTCGAAGGGTATTTAATCCGGACGGCGTCCTGCGTGATGTGCGGGTAATCAAAGTAGACGGGGATATCACGCTTTGGATCTGTGAAGACTGGCTTGGCGTTGGCCATGAAGATATCGGACGGAACAAAAATTCGCTTCCCGGTTGGTTCACCTATGGGCCCTCTGACTTCAAAGTTGACGGTTAGAGGCTCTTCATAATCCATAAGCTTATCGATGGAAATTACTTTGACATCCATACCCTGCGGCACGAGATGTTCCATACTGGTTTGGAACTCGCGCTCCAGGCTTGTTGAGTCGCCAGTCAGTGAACGGTGACGCCATGTAAGCGCGGGTGCACCCACATATGTCATCTTGATGATTCCGGTTACCACTCCATGCTCATCCATGGTGAGGTCGGCAATGCGTTCAGTCCGCGAATTTTTGTAAGGCTCTGGTGGTGTTTCGATGAACGCAATCCCCCCATCTGCCTGACGAATGCCCCCAGCCATCGTATGCTTCCACTCGAGGTGCTGGTAGGGACAATAGCGCGCTCCTGGATCGAAGTACTCATCCTTACCATCCACATTGACAATGGCGATGTAGTCGTCGAGCTGTGTGAAGGCCAGAAACTGTTTGATAAAAATGTTTTTGTCACGATTGGTGACGGCAGCGACGTAAGCCTTCATGCCTGCGGCGCGGGCCATGGCAACAAACAATTCTGCGAGCTGGTCGTCATTCCCGTGCTTGAGCGCGAGAATGTCATCGGTGTCATGAACTTCTTTCAAGCCGTGAGCCCTATCTTCCTGAGCGGCCTGCTCGCGAGTGTAGCTCGTATTTTCCAGTTGCATAACAAAGGCGTAAATTTTGCGGAGCTTTTGATCGGGAGTATCGGCTACAGAGACAAGCTGTTGAACCTGCGCGGTAACGCCGTGGCCGGGGCCGACAAACTTATCGATATTCTTACTCCACGTCTTGCCTTCCTTTGCCCAAAACTCGTCTCCGTTACGGAAGTTTGAATAGTAGAAGAGAACCCTGTAAGTAAGGCTTCCAATAGGAGGCATAAAGTCCTCATGAGGAGCCGGCGGCACGTTGTCGACGCTCAATTCAAAGACTTGCTGCGGGCCGTTGAGTGTCGTTGCCGGAAGCTCCCTGTGATCCAGCTTTGCGCCTTCAGGAAGAATGGGGAACCATGCGATGGTGCTGATCATGCCGCGATCGTTCTGAATATCCCGGGTTGTGGGTTTCCAGACATAATGTGCTTTGCGAGTAAAGAGGTCCGTCTGGATGTACCAGCTAGGAGGTACAACATATTCGTCGTCATAGCGAATGTTGTAGCGATACTCAATGATGCTGCCGGTCTGAACATCGGGCATGGTAAAGACCTTGGCCATAACTTTCAGGCCGTTGCTCTTGACGATGAGCTTCTGATAAGGCTTGCCGCTGAAGGGAATGATCGTGCCATCGGAATGGATAGTTCTGCCCCGGATCTCGCCAATGGTAAAGCTCGCGCCTTCGCGCCATGAAGCATATTGAAGCTCGACATCGCCACGTTCTTTGCCTGCATCGGTCAGGACCTTGATGCGAGCATAGACGCTGAAATCATGCATGTCATCGCTGGCAATCTCTTCATAATTGAGATAGATGGCCGATGCACCAGGGACCTCAGGCTCAGATGTCATAGTCAGTTCTTCATGCGTAGGCGTTGTCCATTCGTCGGCAGAAGCAAACGGCAGAGCCGTGGAGAACAGAAGAACGAAAGTGATGAGGGTGAGGCAACGGTGGCCGATCATGCGATTCATGAATATCTTTCCCTTTTCCATTTGTCTGGAATAACAGAAATCTTATTGTTTTTTGAGAACTGCGCGGCTCTGCTCATCGGACGCGATGATTCCGGCGAGCTTTTGGACTTCGCTGTATTTATCTGCCGGCAAGGTGATCTGACGCACAGTATAGATTCGCGTGTAGTGGAGCACATTGCCTTGAACAGTGCTGGAGCTCTGATACGACGCAAAGCCTAGATCCACGTTGACAGGATCAGGAGCTTCATCAACCCCATAGCCGGCTGGCAGAGTGATAGTGAAGTCGTCTTTTTCCTGCATCGTCTCGTACAGATTCACGGGGACGTGCCGTACCTTATGGTCTACTTCCGGCTCATCGCTACCAAGAATACGCGGACGTATGACAAGCAGCGGGCCCATCATTCGAGCAAAGTGATCAGCCGTAATTGCGAATGAGGTAGTTAGATCTTTATCGAGAGCACCGGCATTCTCCACCTTGAACCCGGAGATGGAAAACGCCGCAAAGTCCTGCCCTAAAACACGGTCGAGAAACTCCGTCTGCTCTTTGGCGTCCCCCATGGTATAGAGACGACGGCGGTTCTCCGAGACATCTCCGTAACGCTTCTCCGTAATTGTGCCTTGAAGCGAACCATCAGCCGCCAGCTTAAAGCTGCCCGTACGCTCAATCGTGTTAAGCTCTGGTGAGAGCACCGGAAATTGCACAATTTGGCTATCCTGGCCCTCAACCAGAAGACCATACCCTCCTTGCAGGTTGTACTCAAGCTGGCCGAAAGGGGTTTTGTCCCAGGTCGGATCGAAGATGAGGTACCGGCGGCCTGTCTTCGCAGTAATGACGCTATGTAGTTTGGGAGAACTGTAGCCATTAGGAATCTCTATGGCCGCAATCATGTGATTGCCTACAATAGATGGCGCATCGGCGGCGATAACCCCGCGGCTGGTATCAACCATCACCAGCGCTGAATGAATACCCACGGACGAAAGCATCGCAGAAAGCAGCGTAGCCTTGTCCTTGCAGTCACCATAGCGGTTGCGGAAGACGTCCCCGGCAAAGTGTGGTTGATAGCCGCCAATACCTAGCTCAATGGCAACATAACGAATCTGGGTCTGAACAAAGTCGCCAATTGCTGCAGCCCTGTCATAAAAATCTGTCTTGCCGGCAGTCAGTTCAGTGGCCTTTGCAGCAATATCTGGCGTAGCAACAAGACGGTCCTTCGAAAGAGACGTGTACCATTCGCCGATACTTTTCCACGTTCCATCACTCGCCAAAGGAATGCCAGGCCCGGCATAGTGAATGGTCATACGTCCTACAAGGGACTCTTCCGAAGGCCGAAGAAGCACGCGGTCAAGATTGACGGCAGGAATATTATTCATCTCCCAGCGCCAGTGCTGGTTCTCAAGATCGATGGGCTTCTCCTCTTGATGATTCGCCCAGACCGTGCCGAAGGTATAACCAGGAGGAAGAACGAGCGTGTAGCTCTGAGTAAGTGCTGGGATTTCCCCCTGGAAGGACCATGTGTCTTCGGTGAGATAAGGCCGGCTGCGCTGCTCATACTCATACGCAATGACACCTCCAGGATCTCGTCCCGGAGGGGTCGCAGTCTTCGCCCTCACATCTTCAAACAAAATATCCCCGTCACCATAGCCAACTTCGCCGATCTGATTGTCCTTAAGTGCATACTGATGGCCATCGGGGCCAATGCTCCAGACATGCAGTGAAAGAATCTTGTCGTCCTTGTCGAACGGAATGGAAACGAGCCCCTCATCGCGCCCCTGTGGGCGGAGAATTTTGACGACGTGGCGGCAATGCTCGATGGCCGTACCATCAGACGCGACGGTATACGTCGTGTCATCCAGCAGGACGACGGCATTTGTCTCGGCAGGATAATCAGGAAGCTTTTGCGCCGTTGCAGTTGTAACCCAATCGGGGACTGCATCCTGCTTAGAAGCAAACACAAACGGCGTAGCGGCAAGCATCAAAACAGAGAAGACAGAAAGAGTTGCGTAAGGCTTACACAGTCTTGCAGTTCGGCAGATCATTTGGGTCCCTTGCATTGACCGCTTATCGGACGTTTAGCCGCCCGTAAGTGGCACATGTGCGAGTGTTATACGACGGTGATTCATGGATAGCAAGAAAATTTCGAAGATGCAGATGGCTCATCTGGGTGATTGATGCCTGTTTCAGTTCGGAATCCAGATTAGAACGCTGACTGCGTTGCTGGATTCGCCCTTGGAAGGGTAAGGGTGACAGTCGTGCCCTGGTTGTGGCCGGAACTCTCAGCCGTAACCGATCCGCCATGTTGGCGTGCAATCGTGCGAACCAGAAATAATCCGAGACCTGTGCCTTTAATCTTCGAGACCGTACGTCCCTGTACACGATAAAAGCGTTTGAAGATTCGCTTGAACTGGTCTGGAGCAAGGCCGATGCCGGTGTCTGAGATCGTTAACGCGACCCAGGTGTAACGATCAATGGCAAGCGAACACCTCACATGCACACCTTCCGGTGAATATTTGGCCGCATTGTCAAGGATGTTGAGAACGGCAGTACGGAGGTCATCCGAAATACCCAGCGTATAAAGACGTACAGCACCCGGCGTGGGATCTAAGACAATGCTTTCTGGCGGCAGATGATAGCGTTGAAGCGTGACTGCGATGCAGTCAGCAACGAGCGATTGGAGATCAATCACGGTGCGACCTTGCTGGCGATGGCGCAGGCCAAGTTGTCCAGCCTTGAGCACCTGCTCCACGGTCGCGAGTAGGCGGTCAGAATCTGCCAGCATTATTTTGTAAAATTCCTGACGTTGCGGCTCATCGAGCGGTCTCCGCTGGAGCGTCTCAAGGTAAAGCCGGATGCTGGCAATTGGCGTCTTAAGTTCATGAGTAACAGCGTTAAGAAATGTATCTTGACGCTCATTGCGGTTGATCTCACGCACCAGAAAGACTGTATTGAGCACGACACCCGCGATGAGGGCAGCAAAGAAAAATATCCCCAATACAAGCAACGCAACCGTACGCTCACTGGCGACGACGATCCAGCCGACATCGAGCGTAATAGCCAATCCAACAAGCAGGACGCCAAGTGTGATGAAGAAAGCAATGGCTCCGCGGCGTCGTGTAATGTTCATAGCTTCTCGGGAAGTATAGCGGGTCGACGCCTTGGATTATGATGGCTCGTGCCGCTACCTTCCTCATACCCAGCGGCCTGGAGAGGACATCCGAATGGACAGACGCAAACTACTGCAGATCATGGGTGCCACAGCAACATTACCCTTGCTAAGCATTACAGAAGCCAAAGCTCAGCAGGCAGGTACCGAAACGGTATACGAGTTGCGTATCTATCACACTTATGAAGGAAAGCTGGAGCCGCTTCTGAAGCGCTTCCGGGAGCACGAAACAAAGATATTCGAAAGGTTAGGAATGCATGGCGTAGCGTTCTGGACACCGACCGATGACCCACTGAAGGGACGTACCCTTGTCTACATGTTGCGGCATAGAAGCCGCGCTGCGGCCACAGAGAACTGGGCACGCTTTAGCAAGGACCCGGAATGGATCAAGCTAAAAGCTGAAACCGAAGCGAACGGGGCATTCGTCGAAAAACACGAATCGACATTTCTTGCACTAACAGATTTCTCACCAGTCCTATAGCTTGAACGGAGAAACAGGAAGCCGTGCTCTTTGGCACGGCCTTCTGGTCTCTCAATCGACATACATGCTCATCGGACCCGAAACTCGGCACGACAGCCACGGTCCACCCATAGGCCTCGACGATCTAATCCCCACGTCTGACCCTGGATACAGGGAGAACCGCTAATCTGGCGCGAGAGTCGAACATCCGCCCGTGGATCGACTGCACACCAGTTGCGACGCCCATCGTTTGACGAACAAGTAACAGTATTGAACGGCCGCGCTGCCACCCCTACAACAAATTCAGCACGGCAGCCTCGATCCACCCAGACAGCATTGCGATTGTAGCCCCAGGTCTGACCCTGAATACAAGGCGAGCCGCTGATCTGACGGGATAGCTGAACACCTCCACGGGTATCGACATTACAGAAATTGCGTCGCCCATCATTCGAGGAACAGGTAAGCGTCTGGCCAGGACCTTGGTTATTGACCCTAGCAAAAAACTCGGCGCGGCATCCGCGGTCCACCCATACTCCCTGCCGATCATAGCCCCAGGTCTGCCCTTGAATGCATGGTGAACCACTAATCTGGCGAGTCAGTTGGACACCTCCAAACGTATTGACACTGCAATAGTGACGGCGTCCATCGTCGGATGAGCAGGTCAGTGATTGGCCCGGACCATACATCTGCGCTTTTACGGACCGCGGGATCGTAATAACGGCGCATAATATCAGGGCCAGCGCAAGAAAATATACCTTCGACAAATAGTTCATTTTGCCTCATTTCAAAACGGAATTTGATCACGTGCGGACTGAAGCAACTTTCCGGTGCATGAGCATACAACTGGCGACTTTGTTTGTCGAGCAAACCAAAACACGAATGGCGCGGAGCAGTTGCTCCGCGCCATTCATAATCGACTCTGAAAGATTACTGAATGCCTGAAGGCTTAGGGTTAGCTTGATCGAACTTCGCAATCTGAACCTTTTCCGCCAGGCCGAGCTTTGAGAGCAGCCAGATGCCGTAATAGTTGGGATCGAACTCGTACCATGCAAGCCCGTGACGAGCACTGACCGGATGAGCATGGTGGTTGTTGTGCCACCCCTCGCCACCTGTCAGAATGGCGACCCACCAGTTGTTACGTGAGTCATCTTTGGTCTGGAAGCGTCGCGAGCCCCACATGTGCGTGGCAGAATTGACCAGCCAGGTAGCATGCAAACCAACGGTCACGCGGAGGAATGTGGCCCACAGAACCATGCCAAGACCCCCAATGATGCGATGACCAGGGCCGGCGAGTGCGGCGCCAAGAGCAATCTGCATAAGGCCCGTAATGATGAGCGGGAGATAGTGATACTTGCTCAGCCAGACATGAACGCGATCACGAGTCAGGTCAGGAGCGTAGCGGCCAAGCAGAGCAGTCTCCGAATGCAGCGCGCGGCCAGAGATGATCCAACCGGCGTGCGCCCACCATGTACCATCGTGGGGGGTGTGAGGATCTCCCTCATGGTCGGAGTTCTGATGATGAACGCGATGCGTCGCCACCCAGAAGATTGGCCCGCCCTCAAGCGCAAGGCAACCGCAGGCCGTGATGAAGTACTCGACCCATTTCGGCGTTTTGTAGCCCCGATGCGTCAACAGACGGTGATATGCCATGCCGATGCCGACATTGATGGCCATCATATACATGAAAGCCGCCATGGCAAGGTTCTTCCATGAGAAGAAAAATAAGGCCGCGATGGCCAGAATATGAAAGATGGTCATCGCTACTGCCGTGATCCAGTTGATGCGACCTTCCTGATGTTCACGTCCCATACGGAGGTCTTGCTTAATCTTGCGGACAGCAACCTCCGCAGAAGAAGTGGCGGCATGGTGCTGGGAAGAGGGAGATTGCACTGAGACTATTTCTTCGGGGCTAATCAGGGAGGTGCTCATGGAAGTAATCGCTGTCCTTTGAACTACAGCTTCCACGCTATCAGGGCCGAAGAAGACGCGTTGTAAGACTTTTGTAATGCCACACTACTGAAGATCTTGGTATTGTGTTCGGATGACACGAACGGGTCAGTTACTGGTAACTCTTCTGGTTTTCACAGGGTCAGTGGTGGCCACAGCGCAAACGATCGACTTGCCAACGGGCAAGGAGATTATTGGGCAAGTGCCGGGAAGCCCACAAAGATTGAACAGCCTGCCGATGTCGATGGCGGTATCGCCTGATGGCCGCTACGTCGTAACGGTAAACGCAGGTTATGGAACATTTGAATCCAATTACATGCAGTCTTTGGCGGTGATGGATACCCAGACAGGCAAGGTAACGGACTTCCCCGACGACCAGACTCAGGTAGGGGCCAAGCAGACGCTCTACTCAGGGCTAGCCTTCAGCCGCGACGGTAGACACGTCTACGCCAGCATGGGGTCGACTACAGACCCCGAGGGCACTGGCGCGAATGATGTGGGCAACGGTGTTGTCATCTTCGGATTCAACGATGGCCAGCTCACGCGCGAGAGAATGTTGAAGATTCCTCTGCAACAACTGGCTCCTGGTCAAACAACAATGGAGGTCGGTGGCGTCGCAGGTGACAAAGGCGTGCCGTTTCCTGCCGCACTTGCTGTAGTCGGAACGACTGGCACCGAAAAACTGCTCGTCGCCGACAATCTCTCTGACGACGCACTCCTGATGGACGCAGAGACTGGGAGAATCGAAAAACGCTTTGACCTCTCCGAAAGCTATGCTGTGCCCTCCACCTATCCTGTCGATCTCGTAGTCACTAAAGACGGCACGCGCGCATTTGTTGCGCTGTGGAATGCGAGTGAGGTCGTGGAGTTAGACCTAAAGCGTCTCGTCATCGCGCGCAAACTTTCTCTGCTGAAGCCACGCAGTCCCATTGCTCCCGGCACGCATCCCTGCGCACTGACGATCTCTCCCGATGGTCGTACGATGTACGTTGCGTTGGCAAACCGCGACGCGGTCGCTGCGGTTAACATTTCTGCTGGACGTTTTTCCGTGAAGGGGTACTTCGACACCAGGCTGCCCGGTCAAAGCTACTTCGGCGCTGAACCCGAAGCGCTAGCGCTCTCCGCAGATGGTTCGCGTCTCTATGTTGCCAACGCCATCACTGACGCAGTTGCCGTAATGGATACGCACAAGCTGACCAATGGTGCCGCAAAAAAAGGCCTAATCGAGCCGATCGGCTTTATGCCTACCGAATGGATGCCGATGTCGATGGCATTTACCGGAGACAAGCTTTACGTAGCTACAGCGAAGGGCAAAGGTACTGGTCCGAACAACTTCGCGCAGAAGTCTTCTGAATTAACAAAGCATCTGTCTTTGACACGCCGGAAAGATACCTACATCGCAACGCTGCTGTATGGCTCATTAGCCGTGGTAAACGCATCGGCAATCGAGCAGAACCTGTCGCAATGGACGCATGAGGTAGTTGAGTCGAACCGCATGAAGGCCGCCGCTCAGAAGATTGACTTCGCAAGCGGTAAAAACCCAATCAAACACGTTATTTACATCATTAAGGAAAACCGCACCTACGATCAACTCTTTGGTGACCTCACACAGAACGGCAAACCCGTCGGCAACGGCGACTCGAGTCTGACGATGTACGGCGCTGACATCACCCCCAACCAGCACGCACTCGCCCTGCAGTTCGGCGTCATCGACAACTTCTACGACTCAGGCGAAGTCTCCGGCGAGGGCCACACCTGGTCAAACGCCGCCATCGGCACCGACTATCTCGACAAAACCTGGCAACAGAACTACCGCGGCGACCAGCGCACATACGATTACGAAGGCATGGTCGCCGACGGGTATCCCATCCAGCAGAAGATCCCTGACGTTAATGAGCCAGCGAGCGGATACCTCTGGGGCGACCTCGCAGCGCACGGCAAATCGCTCTATCACTTCGCCGAGTACATCTCCTCAACCTTCTGCAACGAGAAGAATGCCACGATCAACCTGAACCCGCAGGAAGGAGCAACCTCAGGCAAGACCGCAGCCTGCGCACGCAAATTCATCAAGCCAGGTGAGAAGATCCCCGCCAACTGGGGTGGTGGTGTCAGCAAATGGCCCTGGAACATTCCCCTGCTCGCACGCAATGTCGCGACAAAGCCGGAGCTTGTAGGCCACTTCGCTCCAGACTATCCGGATTTCAACCTGCACATTCCCGACCAAATTCGCGTCGCGATCTTTCTTCGCCATTTCAATCAATGGGTTAAGGAGCGCGAGACTGGCCATGATGCCATGCCGGATTTCGTGATGCTTCGCCTGCCCGACGACCATACCGCCGGCACAACTCCCGGAGGCCCTTCGCCAAAGTCATCCGTAGCAGACAATGACCTGGCAATCGGACGCGCCGTCGATGCAGTCTCCCATTCGCCCTATTGGAATGACACTGCCTTTTTCATCCTCGAAGATGACGCGCAGAACGGAGCCGATCACGTAGACGCGCATCGGAGCATGGCGCTGATCATCAGCAAGTACGCCCCACATGGCAAAAACGACGGCGCGTTCGTCGACAGCCACTTCTACACTACCGTCTCGTTGGTGCGCACGATGGAGATGATTCTCGGGCTACCGCCAATGAACAATAACGACGCTTTCACCAGCGTGATGTCATCAGAGTTCAGTGGTCTGGGCAACCAAGCTGCTTTCACCGCAAACTATGTGAACCGCGACAATGGACTGATCTATACCGCAAACAAGAAAAACGCAGTTGGCGCAAAAGAATCCGCAAAGATGGACTTTACCCACGCAGACAGAGCTGATTCGTCGAAATTGAACGTTATCCTATGGAAGGACGCAATGGGCGACAAGCCGGTTCCGGCACAGTTGCTCATGCACTACAAAAAAGCACCTAAGGATGACGATGACGACTAGTATTGCGCCTTTTCGGTTGAAGCCGTGGTTTAGCGAAAGAGTCTGGGGCAAACGAGATCTGCGCCCTTGGTACGACAACACCGGAACGACTGAATTGGTGGGTGAAGCCTGGCTGACTGGGCCGCAGTGCCTTGTTGAAACCGGAGACTTTGCCGGGCGCGAATTTCAATCATTCGCGCCCGAGCTTGGTGGTGAGTTTCCCTTGCTCGTCAAGCTGCTCTTTCCCAACGAAAAGCTCTCCGTACAGGTCCACCCCGACGATGCCGAGGCTCGCGCCATGGGCGAAGTGCGCGGCAAAACCGAGTGCTGGTACGCGCTCGAAGCTGAACCCGGCGCTTACGTCTCGCTCGGCCTCAAGGACGACGTTGACGCGGCAAAGTTCCGCGCCGCCGTAGCCGACGGCACCGCTGAAGACCTCCTGCAGCAGGTTCCTGTCTCCACTGGCGACATGCTGTTCGTCGATGCAGGAACAGTTCACGCCATTGGGCCTGGTGTCGTCCTGCTCGAAACCCAACAGACCAGCGACGTCACCTACCGCCTCTACGACTACGGCCGTCCCCGCGAACTGCACCTCGAAAAGGGCCTTGCCGTCATGAAGACTAAAACCGCTGCAGGAAAAGTCGCGCCAAAACAGATCAACGGATTCACTCGCCTCATTGAACAGAAGTACTTCGCAGTGGACCGGTTTGAAGTCGCGGCCGGCGTTTCTACAACGGTAAAAATGGAAGGCCCCGGCTGCTTGGTCAGCCTAAGCGGCACAGGCACGGTCAAGACCGCAGGCAGTTCAGTAGAACTAGTTCCCGGACGAGCCGTCGTTATCCCTGTAGGAACCGGAAGCATCTTAGTCGAAGCCGCCACCGGGACATCTTTCGTCCGCTGCCAGGCTCCCACGATGGTTTAGCAGCCTAACGCAAAAAGACGCTCAACTCATTCGCAGCATTCCGCAGGTGCGGCAAAAACCGAGTCTGCATATCGAACACAGACATCCGTGGTGCGTTGCCGCTCAAATTAATAGTGGCAACCACCCGGCCCGACGGAGAGTAGACAGGGACAGCCAGCGAGCGCAGCCCAACTTCGTACTCCTGATCGCATAGTGCATAACCATTCCGCCGAATGTTGCGAAGAATCAGCCGCAACTTATCGACCGAAGTCACCGTGCGCGTCGTATGAGGAATCAGGTTGACAGTCGCCAAGTATTGTTCCAGTTGGTCGACAGGCAGCCAAGCCAGCAGAATCCTCCCCATGCTCGTGCAATACGCTGGCAACCGGCTGCCGATGTGCAGGTCCACAGCCATCACGCGCGACACACTTGTCCGCGCAATATAGACGATATCCTCGCCATCCAGCGTCGCCACTGAAAACGACTCATGCAGTGCAGCCGACATGCGCTCCAGAATAGGCTGCGCCGCGCTCGAAAGCGTGTTCGAGGTGGTGTACGTATGCGACAGGGTCAACATGCGGGGGCGCAGCGAATACCGCGTTCCATCCTCCGCACCTGCAAATCCCAGCTTCGTCAGCGTATAAAGACAGCGCCGGACAGCAGCACGGGAGAGGCCCGTCTTCACGCTCAACTGCGAAATTGTCATCTGAGGCGACTGCTGCGTGAACGCCTGAATCACCACTAGCCCGCGAGCCAGTGAGGTCATAAAGTTCGGGTCACCTGCAAATGCATCCAGCGCCGATGCAGGAGTCTGCTTCGAGGCTAGAGCAGGTGCAACGGCAGATGGCAAGCTTGCGGGCATAGCGGACGGAGCGGAACGGCGGGTGGTGACGTTCATTCTTGGCCCTTTCCCTGCTATCGGCTGGGGTCGGAACAGATCGTTCGATAGACGGACTATTATTACGATAAACGCACACCTTTATTTTTGCAATCTGCAAAACATCCTAGGCAGCATTTCCTCCTGTGCCGAGCGCTATGAGAAGATACACGTCTGCACTTCAAATTTTGTGGGTGCCCGGCCCCTCCGGATTTGCATCTATGTGAATAAGCAAACCAAACAATTAAGGAGAAGAGATGGCAGCGCAAACAGAACAGCTCGGCGACCGTCCTGCCTGGAAAGCACTTCAAGCACACGCTCAGCAGATTCACAGCAAGCACCTGCGCGAGTTGTTTGCCCAGGACGCTGCACGCGGCAAACGCCTCACCGTCGAAGCCGCAGGCCTGTTCCTCGACTACTCGAAGAACCGCATCACCGATGAAACCCTGAAGCTGCTCATCGAACTCGCCACGCAATCTGGTTTGCGCGACAAAATCGACGCGATGTTCCGTGGAGACAAGATCAACATCACTGAGAACCGAGCCGTTCTGCACGTGGCCCTGCGTGCCCCCAAAGACGAGAAGATCCTCGTAGATGGCGTTGACGTCGTCCCCGAAGTCCACGCTGTGCTCGACAAAATGGCTGCGTTCGCCGACCGCGTGCGCAACGGCGACTGGAAAGGCCACACCGGCAAACCCATCCGCAACATCGTCAACATCGGCATTGGCGGCTCGGACCTCGGTCCCGTCATGGCCTATGAAGCTCTCAAGCTTTACAGCCAACGCAACCTCACCTTCCGGTTTGTCTCCAACGTCGACGGCACCGACTTCGCCGAAGCCGTCCGCGATCTCGATGCAGAGGAAACACTTTTCCTTGTTGCCTCGAAGACCTTCACCACCCTCGAAACCATGACAAACGCGCACACCGCGCGCGCCTGGACGCTTAAGCGGCTCGGTGACGAAAAGGCCGTAGCAAAGCACTTCGTCGCCATCTCCACCAACGCCAAAGAAGTGGCAAAGTTCGGCATCGACACTGAAAACATGTTCGGCTTCTGGGATTGGGTCGGAGGTCGCTACTCGATGGACTCGGCCATCGGCCTCTCCACCATGATCGCTATCGGCCCAAACAACTTCCGCGAAATGCTCGCCGGCTTCCACGAGATCGATGTCCACTTCCGCACCACTCCGTTCGAAAAAAACCTCCCTGTCCTTCTCGGCCTGCTCACCGTCTGGTACTCTGACTTCTTCGATGCGCAGACGCAAGCCATCCTCCCTTACGAGCAATACCTCAAGCGTTTTCCTGCCTATCTACAACAGCTAACGATGGAGTCAAACGGCAAGCACGTCACGCTCGAAGGAATCAAAGTAAGTTACGATACCAGCCCCATCTATTGGGGCGAGCCTGGCACAAACGGCCAGCACTCCTTCTACCAGCTCATCCACCAAGGAACGCGACTGATTCCCTGCGACTTCATCGGCTTCTACAAGACGCTCAATCCGCTCGGCAATCACCACGACCTGCTGATGGCCAACGTCTTCGCGCAAGCCGAAGCTCTTGCCTTCGGCAAGACCGCCGAACAAGTCAAGGCAGAAGGCACACCTGACTGGCTCGTGCCGCACCGCGTCTTTGAAGGCAACCGCCCATCAAACACGATCCTCGCCGACACGCTCACCCCAGGACTCCTCGGCAAACTTATCGCACTTTACGAGCACTCGGTCTTCACACAGGGAGCCATCTGGAATATCGACTCGTTCGATCAATGGGGAGTTGAGCTGGGCAAAGTTCTCGCGCAAAAAATCGTGCCCGAACTCGAAAGCACCGACGAGCCGAAGCTGGCACATGACAGTTCTACCAACAACCTCATCCGGCTATATCGAAAGAACAAGTAGCACAAAAATGCCGTCTCCGGCGCAAACCGGAGACGGCCAGGAGCGTCGTACAAGCTCACCGCCGAGGCTAACTCGCCCGGTGAGTCTGCAGACATCGATCTGCCGCTATATCTTCCCACCAGCGATGGAGGGAATCAGCATCACCTCATCGCCATCCTTGAACGCATAGCTCTCGCCGCCGAGAAAGCGGATATCCTCATCGTTCACATAGATATTGATGAAGCGACGCAGTTTACCATCGTCGTCCTTAATCTGTGTTGAGAGCGCTGGAAAGGTTTGATCGATATCCGCCAGCAGGCCCGGTAAGTCATGCGCGGACGAGTCAAACTGCTTGCGTCCATCTGTGTGGCGGGTGAAAGCGGTGGGGAGTACAACCTTAATTGCCATGAATATCTCCTGCAACAGCTAGCTCCTGCGCGCCTTCCAGCTCTCGCAGATAGTCTCCGAAGTCTGCCAGTCGCGGACGAATCGCACGCTCTTCCGCGTAGTGGCCGACAAGCGAGTCGGTGGTCTTCAGCCCATTGCCGGTAATACAGGCAACGGTAATCTCGTCCGGCAAGATGCGCCCATGCGCATAAAGCCGCGCAGTCACGGCAGTCGTTACGCCGCCAGCAGTCTCGGTAAAGATGCCTTCGGTCTCAGCAAGCTCCTGCATGCCCGAGACAATCTCGACATCCGAAACATCCTCAGCCCAGCCTCCGCTGTCACGAATCATCTTCGCCGCGGCAGGCCCGTCAGCCGGATTGCCGATCGCAAGCGAACGAGCAATCGTATTCGGCTTCTGCGGCTGCACGTCCTCAGTTCCCTGCTTTACTGCGGTCGCAATCGGCGAGCAGCCAGTAGCCTGCGCTCCAAAGAAGCGCACGTGCTTCTCTTCGACCAGACCAAGATAAATAAGCTCCTGAAACGCCTTGCGGATCTTGCGAATCAGCGATCCGCCAGCCATCGGCACAACCACGTTGTCAGGCAACTTCCAACCCAGCTTCTCCGCAATCTCGTAGCCAACAGTCTTCGAGCCTTCCGCATAGTAGGGCCGTAGGTTCACATTCACGAAGCCCCACGTGTACTCGTCCGCAATCTGGCTGCACAGCCGGTTCACGTGGTCGTAGTTGCCATCGATGCGCACCAGCCGCGCGCCATACACCTGCGTGTTCAAAATCTTCGCGGCCTCAAGGTCGGCAGGCACCAAGATGCAGGCCTTGATGCCAAGCCGCGCCGCCTGCGCTGCTACAGAGTTGGCGAGATTGCCGGTCGAAGAACAACCAACCGTCTCAAATCCAAACCGCTGCGCATTGGCCAGCGCAACCGAAACAACACGGTCCTTAAAGCTGAGCGTCGGGAAACATACAGCGTCATTCTTCACATAAAGGTTCGTCGCGCCGATGCGCTTGCCGAGGTTCTTCGCATGAATAAGCGGAGTGAACCCCACAGGCAGGTCGGGCTGAAAGCCATCCGGAATCGGCAGCAGCGCGGCATAGCGCCAGATGCTCGGCGGCCCGGCTGCGATATTCTCGCGCGTAAAGATGCCGCGCACGGCGTCCAGATCGTAGGCCACCTCAAGCGGCGCAAGGCAGTCGGGGCACGCTGAAAGCGGCTGGTTGCCAAAACGCTTGCCGCAGTCATTGCACTTGAGCTCGTACCTGCTACAGGAGTAGTTCATCTCGCTCTCTCCGAGTGCGAAGCGGGAGCATTTTGACTTGTCTCTTGAGGTAGGCCAAGGAGGAGAATTGCGGGCTGGCCTTGATGGGCTAACTCCGAATCTCATGTTCCCTGTCTAACAGGAGAGAGTTGACACCGGTACGCCTTTGTTCTGTCCGGTTGTCGTGGCGTCAAAGGGCTCGTCCCTCAACCACTCTTCATGAAATTCAAATCTGCCGAAGCAGACTGGAATACATCGTTTGTAACACATACGGGTCAGCGCTGCAACTTGCTCTGTGCCTGAAAGTTGTATCGACCCGGCAAGCCATCCCGCGTGTACTGGTCAAACAGATGTCGCTGAGCTTCCACGGGCCAAGTTTGTCATTGGAGTCAACGCTCTCGGCAACGCGTGAGTGCAGGCTTCGGAGAGGGCTTCCTTCATGGAGATCAAATTCCTGTTTCACTGCGCAAAAGTATCCGCGGCAAGTGTCCTGATCGTAGGGCTTTCCTTCGCGCAATCCAGCCAGACCACAACCGCACGGACTGTACGAAAAAGCGGCAGCATCGTCGTCGCCGACCGCCAGAGCGCGCGTGAGGCAGGCTCAGGCATGGCCACCGGACGGCGGCAATACTCCCCCACGATGCAGACTATAGACTCGGACAGCTCCGCGCAGCGCAAAAACCGCGCCGACTTCCCCCGCTCGCTCAACTCCAGAAACAGCGCCCATGCAACCGAATCGCTGAACCAGCCGGCCAACGCAGCGAAAGGCGAAAACCCACTCTACGAAGACCATGGAAAATCCGGCACCAATCCAATGTACGAGTCCGGCAAGGATGCAATCGCAAAGCCGGATACGTCATCCAGCGGATATAAGGATGGCGAGGCCTTCGAGATGAGGAAGAGCGGCTCTTCCCAGCAGAGCGACCAGGGAACAACTGGATTCGATGCGCTCGCCCGGAAACACCCCGCAGGCGTCAAGTACGAGAACCGTACCGCCGCCGGACAGCAGTCAAGCACTTCCTCATCAGGCGAAACCGTCAAGCAAGACTTCGGCCAGGTCCAGGCAACCAAGAGGTGAGTTGATCATTTCTTCAACACGCACGAAATTTATGGGCAAATGTCCTGTACGCCTTGTGCGAAGGCCGCGGGATCAAACTCTGTGCGGACGATCTCGTCGGGACAATCGGTCTGAATGGCCACACGCCAGTTGCACACAAATGCGACGGTCTGCTCGGGTTGGGCCGTCTTGATCGCCGAACATAGATGTTCCGCGTCCTTAATTCCCTTCTCACCTTCCACGTCGATGAGCACAAGATCGTATTGGCGGCCCCAGAACATCACCAGCGCCTCCTTCGTGTCCAGCGTGGAATCCACATCGAAACCGGAGACGCGAAGAATCTGATCACGCAGAGGACGAAGGCTCTCGCGGTTACAGATGTGCAGAATCGTGCGGCTACTTCTGACGTTATCGTTCATAAAAACATTCTTTCCGGGCTCGATTACGCCTGAAAATGGTAGGTCAACCGTTCGTACTCTGCGCCGGATCGTAGTTAAGGTTTTGGCCCAGCCATCGCTCAACCTCTGCAAGGCTCATCCCCTTGCGCGTATGGTAGTCGGCCACCTGGTCACGGTCAATCTTGCCCAGGCTGAAGTAGCGCGACTCCGGATGCGCAAAGTAAAGCCCACTGACGCTCGAACCGGGCCACATGGCAAATGACTCGGTGATCTGCATCCCGGTGTTCTTCTCGACATCCAGCAGCCGCCAGATCGTTCCCTTCTCCGTGTGATCGGGGCAAGCAGGATAGCCCGGTGCCGGACGAATCCCGCGGTATTTCTCCTCGATAAGCTCGTCGTTGCTCAAAAGCTCCGCGTGGCCGTAGCCCCACTCATCGCGCACGCGCTTGTGCAGGCACTCCGCAAACGCCTCAGCCAGTCGGTCGGCGACAGCCTCCGCCATAATCGCGTTGTAGTCATCGTTTTCCGCACGGAAGCGGTCGCGCAGCTCACCGAGGCCAATCCCGCTCGTCACAGCAAATGCGCCGATGTAATCCTGCAGCCCGGTCTCCTTCGGCGCAACAAAATCACCGAGCGACCGGCACGGTTCGCTGCCCTCACGGTTCGCCTGCTGCCGCAGGAAGTGAACGCAATCTAAAACCTTTGTGCGCGAATGATCCGTGTACAACTCAACATCATCGCCCACAGCATTCGCAGGAAAGAACCCGTAAACTCCGCGCGCCGTAATCGGCTTCTCCGCAATCATGCGGTCCAGCAGAGCGTTGGCGTCCTTGAAAATCTGCCGCGCCTGTTCGCCCTGCTGCTCGTGCTCAAGAATGCGCGGATAGACGCCCTTCAGACCCCACGCATGAAAAATCGGTGTCCAGTCGATAAACTCGCGCAGCGTCGCCAGCGGAAAATCATCCAATACACGCACGCCCGTGAACTCAGGCGTAGGAATATCCTCGGCGTGCCAAACAATCGGCGTTCGTCGTGATCGCGCAACCTCCAGCGAGACCGTCTGCTGTGCAGGAGCCGCATGAGCTTTACGAAGCGCCTCATACTCCGCCCTGTGCTGCGCGACAAACTCCGCCTTGCCTTCATCACTCAAAAGGCTGGTCGCCACCGGCACAGCGCGACTCGCATCCAGCACATGCACGACAGGCTCGCTGTAGTGTGGTGCAATCTTGATCGCCGTATGCCTGCGGCTGGTCGTTGCACCACCAATCAGCAGCGGCAGCTTAAACCCCTGCCGCTCCATCTCGCGCGCCACATGCACCATCTCATCAAGCGAAGGCGTAATCAGTCCACTCAGTCCAATGATGTCCGCGCGCACCTCTTTCGCACGCTCCAGAATCTTCTCCGCCGGAACCATCACACCCAGGTCGATGACCTCGTAGTTATTGCAAGCCAGCACCACGCCCACAATGTTCTTGCCGATGTCGTGAACGTCGCCCTTCACGGTCGCAAGCACAATCTTGCCCTGCATCTTGACTTCGTGGCCGGCGGCGGCCAGCGCAGCCTTCTCCTCTTCCATAAACGGCGTGAGATAAGCCACAGCCTTCTTCATCACGCGCGCCGACTTCACCACCTGCGGCAAAAACATCTTGCCCGCGCCGAACAGGTCGCCGACCACGCCCATCCCATCCATCAGCGGTCCTTCAATCACCAGCAGCGGACGGCCCAGCTTCGCGCGCGCCTCCTCCGTGTCCGCATCGATGTAGGTATCGATCCCCTTCACCAGCGCGTGCGAAAGCCGCTCCTCAACCGTGCCGTTGCGCCACTCCTCAGCCTTCTTCGCTCCAGCGATCGAGCCAGTACTCGCCGCCTTCAGTACTTCGCCATAGTCAACCAGCCGCTCGGTGGCATCAGGACGGCGATTGAGCAGCACGTCCTCCACCATCTCCTTCAGCTCAGGCTCAATCTCCTCGTAGACCTCAAGCATCCCCGCGTTGACGATGCCCATGTCCATGCCCGCAGCAATCGCGTGGTACAGAAAAGCCGAATGAATCGCCTCGCGCACCTTGTTGTTTCCGCGAAAGCTGAACGACACATTCGACACGCCACCCGAGACCTTCGCATGAGGCAGGTTCTGCTTAATCCACCGCGTGGCATTGATAAAGTCCACCGCATAGTTGTTGTGCTCTTCCATGCCCGTAGCCACGGTCAGGATGTTCGGATCGAAAATGATGTCTTCAGCCGGAAACCCAACCTCGTCCACCAGAATCCGATATGCACGCTCGCATATCCGAATCTTGTCCTCGTAGGTCGCAGCCTGCCCCTGCTCGTCGAACGCCATCACCACCACAGCAGCGCCATACTTCAGCACCGTCGCGGCATTCCGGCGAAAAACCTCTTCGCCTTCCTTCAGCGAGATCGAGTTCACAATGCCTTTCCCTTGCAGGCACTTCAACCCCGCCTCAATCACGGCCCACTTCGACGAGTCCACCATGAAGGGAACCTTGGCAACCTCAGGTTCGCTCGCCAGCAACTGCAAAAAGCGACTCATCGCAGCAACGCCGTCGATCATCCCCTCGTCCATGCAGATGTCGATGACATTGGCGCCGTTCTCCACCTGCTGCCGCGCAATGCTGACAGCCTCTTCATACTTCCCTTCTTTGATGAGCTTGGCAAACTTCGGCGAACCAGCAACATTGGTTCTTTCGCCAATCATGATGAAGACGCCTGGTTGCTGCGTGAATGGCTGCGAACCAGAAAGCCGCAGCGGCTTTGTCTTAGCGCCTGCGGCTGCTTTTCCGATTTCGTTCTCGCTCACGCCGCGACCTCGATCAGGCCAATCTGTCGCGGGGCCTTGCCCTCAAGTGCCTTTGCAATCGCAGCAATATGCTCCGGCGTATTCCCGCAGCATCCGCCTGCGATATTAATCAGTCCGCCATCAGCAAAGCTGCCAAGATAACGCGCCATGTCTTCTGGGCCAAGATCGAACCCCGTCTCTGACAGTGGATTTGGTAATCCAGCATTTGGATAAGCCGAGATCGCCGCGTTCGCTTTCGCACCAAGCTCTTCGAGAAACGGATACATCAGGTCCGGCCCAAGCGAACAGTTCAGCCCAACCGACAGCGGCTTCGCATGTTCAACTGCATTCCACAGCGCCTCCGTGGTCTGCGCCGAAATCATCGTCTCGCCACCGCGCCCTACAGCCGCCGAAATCATAATCGGCAATTCCTTGCCCAACGCTGTCAGGCCATCCTCATCGAACACCTCGCGGATCGCGACCAGCGCTGCCTTCGCATTCAGCGAGTCGAAGATCGTCTCCACCAGTAGCAGATCCGAGCCGCCAGCAATCAAAGCGCGCACCTGCTCAGCATAAGCTTGCTTCACCTGGTCAAACGTGACAACGCGAAAACCAGGATCATCCGCATCCGGCGAGTTCGAAAGTGAAACCGTCAGCGGCCCAATTGCTCCCGCAACAAAACGTTGCCGTCCAGTCGCATTTGCCACACGATCAGCCCACTCGCGACACTGCTCGGCAGATCGCACATTAATCTCCTGAGCCAGACTGCGTAAAGAGACATCATCGATGATCTTCTGATAAAACTCAGGATCCTTGCGTCCTCCATGCTCACGCGGATCGTCCACAAAGAACTCGCTCTGCGAGATCGTCGTCGCGCCAAATGTATTCGTTTCAATAATGTCTGCACCTGCATCCAGAAACCGCCGATGAATGTCCGAAATCATCTCCGGCTGCGTCAGCGAAAAAAGATCGCCATTATTCAGCAGGTCCTTCTTCGCGTCCCTGAAGCGCTCGCCGCGGATATCGGCCTCTTTCATACCATAGGTACGGATCGTCGTTCCCATCGCCCCATCGATAATGGCGATACGGCTCTCCATAATCTTCTTCAGAGGATGTTCAGCAGTTCGGCTCATTCTTATCAGATGTCCTTCACTCGTGCACGGTGCAACCGCACGCAGATCGTGGTTCGGAATCTACTCTGAATTTCAAGCGATACTGAGGCTAGGCAAGAACTTCAGCCGTATCCCGGTCGGACTCAACCGCGTCCGGAAGATGGGGCGCAGGAACAAGCAGGTCTTCCTTCCGCATAACCAGCGTGGTGGCGTTCAGCGAAGCCAGCTCGAAACCATGACCATGCGTGATGGCATCCGTCGGACAAGCCTCGACGCAGTAACCGCAGAAGATGCAGCGGTTGTAGTCGATGTTATAGACCTTGGCAAAACGCTCGGAGCTGGAGATGCGCTTCTCGGCCGTATTATCTGCAGCCTCAATATAGATGCAGTTCGAAGGACAGGCCGCGGCACACAGATAGCACGCAACGCACTTCTCCAAGCCGTTCTCATCACGTTGAAGCTGGTGCTTGCCGCGAAAGCGCTCCTGAAACTTCGCCCCACGCATGGGCCCTTTGCCGTCGGGATAGTTTTCGACCTCGGTCGGCTGGAACATCTCCTTAAGGGTGATGCTCATACCCTTTGCGATGGCTGAGGCGTTGCGAACGATTGACATATCTTGAGTATACGACGACAGAGTTATAGCCTGAAAGGCATGAACGCCGTTCGCGCTTCTCTCACTTGCCTGCTCGCCGCCTGCATTGCACCGCTTGCCCCCACATTCCTTATGGCGCAAGGCGCTCCAGTCGAACACATGGAGCACGCTCACGCTGCCCAGTCGACCAGTTTGACTCTCAACATTAACGGCAAATCGACGGTACTATCGCTAGCTGAGCTGGAATCCATGTCACAGACAACAGTCAAAGTCCATAACGAGCACACAAGGATCGACGAAAACTACACCGGCGTGTCATTAGCAGACCTGCTGGCGAAATACGGCTTGCCTGCAGATCAGGCGCATCACCACCAAATGATCCGAAGCTATCTCACAGCCGAAGGCACAGACAAATACTACGTCGTCTATTCCGTCGCGGAGATTGAGCCATCGGCTCACGATGCTACCGTCATCGTCGCAATATCCCTGAACGGCAAACCACTCGATACTGACGGCAAATTAAAGCTGATCGACTCCGCCGACAAGAAGCCCCAGCGCTGGGTCAGAAACCTCACAGCCATCACCGTAAAGAGCGTAGAGTAGCAAGGCGATTGGCAGAGCGCGCACAGATGTGTTCCACTTCTTCGCATGGCTAACCAACCGACCCGCCGCACCTTCCTGAAAGCAGCCCCACTCGCCGCCGCCGCTCTCCCCATGACCGACAAGCTCCTCCTCGCCGCCAGCGCGCCCGCGCCCTCAACTCCTGTGCCGTTCCAACTCTTCACCGCACAAAAGCTCGACGACGCCATGAAGGCGCTCCAGGCAAAACCCGGCAACGACAATCTCTTCGAAGCAAAATCGCTACCCTTCACCGTTGTGATGACCCTCGAGGAGCACAAGAGCGCCAAAGAGTTCGAGTACCACGAAGGCCGCGACCACGTCTTCCTTATCCTCGACGGCACAACAAGGTACGACGTAGGCGGCACGCCCAAAAACCCCCGCAAAATCCGTCCCGGCGAATGGCTCGCACCTGAATCCGAAGGCTCAACTGCACTCACCTTGAATAAAGGCGACATGCTCGTCCTACCCCGCGGCACCCCACACAAGCGCATCACTGAGGCAAGCGTCACACTGATCCTGATCGCGACAACCGGGGCCGTTCCCGCTTAGCACTCGGGCTTAATCAATCCCCAGCTTCTTCCAGATAGCATCCACGCGCGTCCTGGTCCCGGCATCCATCACCAACTCCGGAGGCCACGGGCGCGTAAATCCTTCTGCAGCCCACTTCCGCGTAGCATCGATGCCCATCTTGCTGCCGTAATTCGGTAACCTGCTCGCATGGTCAAGCGAATCAATCGGTCCAAGCGTGAACTGAGTATCGCGCTCAGGATCGATATTGTTCGTTGTTCGCAGCGTGACCTCAGCCAAATCCTGTACGTCGCAATCCTCATCCACCACGATGATGCATTTGGTAAACATCGCTTGCCCCATCGCCCAGATTCCATTCATCACCTTACGCGCCTGGCCTGCATAAGACTTCCTGATCGACACAATCATCAGGTTGTGAAACACGCCCTCAGGCGGCAGGTTCACATCCACAATCTCTGGCAGCGTAAGCTGCATCAGCGGCAGGAAGATACGCTCGACCGCTTTGCCCATCCACGCATCTTCCATCGGAGGCTTGCCTACAATCGTTGCCGCGTAAACCGGACCTTTTCGGTGTGTAACGCAGGTGACGTGAAAGACGGGATACTCATCCTGCATGGTGTAAAAGCCGGTGTGATCGCCGAATGGCCCTTCCGTGCGAAGCTCTCCGAGTTCCACGTAGCCTTCGAGGATGTACTCAGCGTTCGCGGGAACCTCCAGATCGACCGTCTCGGCCTTGACCAGCTCAACCGGCTTCTGACGCAGGAAGCCTGCAATCAGATACTCCTCGACATCAGGTGGCGCAGGAACGATGGCGCTGAAGGTCGTTGCAGGATCGGTGCCGATAGCGACTGCGACCTCCATGCGACCGCTGCGAATGCCGGGATCGAGTAAGTCCGTGCTTGTCGTTCCTCCCGCAGTTTCGGCCATCACATCGACTCGTGCTGCTGAATCGGTGCTTGCGGCGCGCAAGCGTTCGCGCAGATGCTCCGCAGCGACCTTCTGGCGTTGCCAGTGCATTCCCGTAGTGCGCTCGTCGTAGATCTGCATCCGATACATTCCAACGTTGCGCTTGCCGGTTTTTGGGTCTTTGGTGATGACGCAAGGGAGTGTGATGAATGGTCCTCCGTCTTGCGGCCATGTTTTGAGGACGGGCAGTTTCAGGAGATTCACTTCGTCGCCGCGCAGAATGACCTGTTTACATGGAGCGTCTTTTGCAGCAACAACCTTCGGGATAAAGCTACCGACTTCTGCCAGTTTTGGCAGCATTTTGAGCTTGTCCATGAATCCGGTTGGAGTTTCCGGCTTCAAAAGCACTCGGATGCGTTCAGCGATGGCGTCGAGAGAGTCCGTTTCGAGCGCGAGTCTCATGCGCTTCTCGCTGCCGAACTGGTTCATCAGCACGCGTGCTCCGGGATGACCTTTGACGTTTTCAAAGAGGAGCGCGGGGCCTCCGGCTTTTGATGTTCCCTTACCGGATTTTGCAGCGCGGTCGGCGATTTCGGCCATCTCCAGGTTGGGCGAGACCTCTTCCGTGATGGTCTTGAGCTCGCCGGCTTTGTGGAGGGTGTTGATCCAGTCGCGCAGGTCGGTGTAGGCCAATTTCTCTCCTTCAGGGGGTGGTACCCCCCTCCCCGTACTCAACTACTAAAGTATTCGATTCAGAGGCTTTAGGTATCGAATTTTCGGTGGTACTCCGGGGTACCTGTTCAGTGTACCCCCTTCTCCGTGAACAGGCTTTGTCAAGTCCTGCCATCCGGTTTCGGGAACATTTCGGCTGGGCCTGATGGTCTAACAGAGTGGCCGCGTTCCTCGCTGGATGCGCACCTGATCGATGGAGGTGCATTCATGTTTGAGGACAGTCTGGTTGAGTCGCGGGTTGGCGGGATTCCTACAAACAAACGGTGGACAGTTGCTAGCTCAATTGCCGTGCAGTGCCTGCTTGCTGCGCTGATCATTGCCGTACCGCTGTTGCATCCGGCTGCGCTGCCGATTGAGATTGCGGCTCCGCGCGTTCTGACGCCAATCCTCTCCAAACCGCCTGTACCGGTACGCGTGCGGCAGATTGCGAACGCTGCGACGGCCACCGCTATGCCTGTTGCCGCTGCGCGACCCTTATTGCCATCCCTGCTGCCTCATCACGGGCCATCGACGATTCCACCTGCTCTTGCGAGCCTGCACTTCGGCAACGGTATGACCAGCGTACTTGGAGATGCGATCACGAGCGAAACGGGCAGCAGTCCCACAGTTACAGCTCGGCCGGAGCGGTCGTCTGGTCCTCTGCGTGTATCGACGGGTGTGACGGCGGGGTTGCTGCTCACGCCGATTCAGCCTGTGTATCCTGTGATTGCGAAGGCCGCAGGGATTCAGGGAACGGTCGTGGTCGATGCAATCATCTCGCGCACAGGAACGATTGAGAGCCTGCGCGCCGTCAGCGGGCCGGAGATGCTGCGCGGCGCAGCGGTCGAGGCCATTCGTAGCGCAAAGTATCGGCCCTACACGCTAAACGGGCAGCCCACGGACGTACAGACCACCATCACGGTGAACTTCAGGATCGGTGGCTAGCGCGCTCAATATGCTAAGCCCACTTCTTGCCAATGCCTGCGAGACCCGCCTTAGCAAGATCCTCGGGCTTCATGACAATGTGCAATTCAACATCAGCGTTGAAGTTGAGGAACCACGGCTCTGCAAGAGAAGGTATTCCCGAAGCGTCTGCCAAGTCGACAATCAGATAGGCGCTGCGGTGTCCGTGCGAGTCGGTGAAATAAGCCGCCTCGGGCTTCAAGTCGTCCATAATCTTCTTCATCCTTGCTTCGGCGGTTCCGTCTTTGACATAGGCGTTGAAGGGCTCATGTGGCAATCGTGCTTGAAAGAGAATCCGCATTACCTAGTCCTTTCTGAAAACCGCGCCAGCGTATGCCTTCGATGAACAAGCGTCAAGGACGCAGTTCTTGCAACTACGCAAGAAACTGCGAGGAGGAAAATGTGGACGATCTATGCGGAATGAGTAGATGACGCTGCAGAAGCAGGCAGTATCTTCTGAACGACTGCGCCCGCTATTGGCGTATCGCTGGTGTAATCGACCAACGGATAGCCTGCCTTCTTCCACCCGTCGAAGCCTCCGCGCAACGGGCGCACGCGGTAGATCCCCAGCTTGTGAAGCTGCATGGCAAGCTTCGCGCTGGTCTCCTCGCTGGGGCAGGTGCAATAGAGGATGACGTCGCGGTCGCGCGGAATGATCTCGTTGTGCTCACGGACCTCGTTCGGCCCAATACGCAGCGCACCCGGTAGCACGCGTGGATCAGGAAGGTAGTCGAGCGGATGGCGCAGGTCAACGATGAACGGCGGCGTGTTTCCGTTCCGCTCGGCATCGTCGAGCATCGTCTTCAATTCCTCCGGCTCAATGCGCATCTCCCGCACCTGCGTGAGGAAGGTGCGCTGCTTCCATAGGCGATAAGCAAGAAAGCCGAGCACCATCAGGACAAAGATGAAGAAGGCAAAGTGGCCGAGCCAACTGAAGAAACGTTCGCTCCGCTGGGCAATATCACCGAAGAAGCGGCCTGCGAGAATGAACGCCTCAGCCCAAATGATTGAGCCCGCGAGGTCCCAGGCGAAGAAGCGCATATACGGCGTGCCGACCTGTCCAGCAATAGGCGGTGCGACCGTGCTGAGGCCGGGGACGAACTTCGCCAGTAGCAACGTCGATGCACCACGCCGGCTGAAATAATTCTCAGTCTTGCTGACGCAGGTGGATGCTTCGAGCGAGAGACGGCACAGCAGCCGAAGGACGCTGTTGCCATAGCGGCGCCCAAGGTAGAACCATGCGGTATCTGAGAGCATGCAGGCGGCTACAGTGACCAGCAGCACAGGCCAGTGGTGAATGCGATGGGTGGCAGTAAGAGTACCTGCCGTCAACAAGACAGGGATGCTGGGAACGGGCACGCCGATCTGCTCCATCAGCACCCATAGAAAGATGATGACGTAGGCATAGTGCACGAAAAATTCGAGCGCGATCGGCATAACAAAAAGTCTCTTTTCTACCTAGATGAGCCACGCGGGGCCCGGGATGCAGCCTGTGTCTTAAAGATACTCGCGCCCGGGGCGATGTCGCATCCGGGCGCGGGTCTTGTAAATGCAGCGTTATTTCACGCGGACGTCGGGCGTAACGGAGTAGCCCGGACGAAGCTTGAGGTCGGAATTCTCCTGTTGAAGATTCGTAAAGTCAATGCGGACCGGAATGCGTTGAACTACCTTCACATAGTTGCCGGTTGCGTTTTCGGGGGGGAAGAGCGAGAGACGTGAGCCGGTTGCTCCACCAATCTGCGTTACTTTGCCTGAGAACTTGCGGCCACCCAGCGCATCTACCTCAATGGTGACGGATTGGCCGGAGCGCATGTGGTCAATCTGGGTCTCCTTGAAGTTGGCTGTGACCCACAGGTTGGTGAGCGGAATGATGGTCAGCAGATCCTGGCCGACGCTGAGGTTCTCTCCTACCTGCACACTCTTCTTGTTGACGATGCCTGTGACGGGAGCGGTGATCTTGGTGTAGCTCAGATTGAGCATTGCCTGATCGACTTTGGCCTGCGCCTGTTTGACCTCGGCCAGCGCAGCGTTGGCACGAGCCTGCTGGGCACGCACCTGGTCGGGCCCATTTTTGACGGACTCAGCCGCTTGCGACTTCGACTGCGAGAGTCGCTGAATTGCCTGCGTGACGGCAGCGCGCTGCGCAATCAACTGCGCCTCGGCTCCGAGCACGCTGGCCTTGTTCGCTGCAGCGAGAGCAACGGCGCCGTCATACTGCTGCTTCGAGATGACGTCCTTCTGGACGAGTGGTGTGTAGCGCTCAACGTCGAGGTCGGATTTGGTCTGATTGGCCTTGGCCTCATCGACGCGCGCCTGTGCGGCCTGCACCTGCTTTTCAGCGGCATCGACGGCTGCCTGCGAGGCATCTACATCGGAGCGTGTTGTGCTGACGCTCGTACTCACATTCGTGCTGATGATAGGCACGTTGACCGTGGCCTGGAGCGCCGAAGCCTGCGCGCTGGCGAGGTTGGCCTGCGCCTGTTCGAGAGCAACCTGATAGTCCTTGGGGTCGATCTCAGCGAGCAGCTGTCCGACTTCGACCTTCTGGTTGTCGTCGACGTAGACCTTGATGACCTGCCCGGTCACGCGCGAGCTGACCTGATAGAGATCGCCGTCAACCTGCGCGTCGTCCGTGCTCTCGGTGAAGGTGGAATGCCAGTAGAAAAGGCCTGCGCCGATGGCCAGAATCGCGATGACGAGGATGACAATCAACTTGCGGCGCGGGTTCTTCTCCTGCGGCTCCTGCTGCTCCTGCTGTTCCTGATCCGCTTCTGCGTTCGGAGTATGGTCTGACACGATTACTTTCCTCCAAGATAATCTTTGTAGTTGGTCTGGGCTGCGCCAAGAGCGCGCGCCAGAGCGAGCTTCGCTACGTTGTGCTGGTAGAGCGCGCTGATGTACTGATCGTTGGCCTGCTCGGTCTGAGCCTGCGCCTCGGAAACGGCGAGGTTGTCGCTGACGCCGGCGTGGAACCTCTGCTGCGCCTCGTCAAGCGCCTCTTTCGCCAGCTCGACGTTCGAGCGAGTGGCGTCGACAAGCTTCTCCGCCGCCTGAATATCAAGCAGACTGTCGCGGACATCCTGATTGACCTGCTGGGTCTGGTCGGCGAGCTTCGCGCGAGCCTCGTCATACTGCGCTCCCGCGACCTGTTCCTGACCACGCGTCTTCGCAATTTGCAGGATAGGCGCCGTGATCTGGCCGGTGGCCGAGTAGGTGCCGTGCGAGTGGCCTGGCGTGGTGCCAAGGTCGCCGAAGTCGCCGGAGAAGCTGGCGACAGGAAGCTGATAGGCCCATGCCGATTTCTTCTCGGCTTCGGCGGCCTTCACTTGCTCCTCGGACGCCTGAAGGTCCTTGCGGGTCTTGAGCGCCTGCGCGAAGGCTGTTTGTGGATCGACGCCGTTGAGCGCGGCAAAAGGAACTTTGTCGGTCAGATTGAACTGCTGGTCAAGCGGCAGGCCAATCGCGCGGGCCAGCGCAAGCTTGTCCTTCTCGAACTCGTTCTTCGCGGAGATGAGCCGCTGCTGCTCGTTCTGGTAATCCACCTGCGCGCGCAGCACGTCGAGCTTTGGGCTGGTGCCGGCGTCGTGCGCGGCGTTGGCCTGGTCGAGCGAGAGCTTCGACGTGGCGAGTTCTGCCGTCACGGCATCGATGCGCGCGCTGTCGGCGATGCAGAGCAGATAGCCATTGCCGACGGTAAGGACCACGAGATCGCGTGCGTCCTGCGCAGTCAGGTGCGCGGCGTTGAAGTTGTGTTTTGCTGCGAGGTAGTTCTGAAGCGCCGAGACGTTCACGAGGTTCTGCGTCAGATAGGCGCGGAAGTCCACTGTCTGGAACGGCCCGACGATGGGGTTGAGGCCGGGAAACTTCAGACCGAACGCGGCGAGGTTAATCTGCTGCACTTCGATGGCGGCCGTGCCGGTTACGGTAGGCAACAGCGCTTGCAGCTCTTCGAGGCGCTGGCCGGAGGCGTTCTTCTCTGCAGAAGACTGAAGGATCAACCCGAGGTTCTGGCGAAGGCCGCGCTGAACTGCGTCGTCGAGCGAGAGGTCTATCACACCACTGGTCGCTTTGCCTGTGACTACGCTGCCGGCAAATGAACCCTGCGTGGTCTTCGCGCCATTTTCGCCGGAGGCCGTGTAAAGTTGCTGCTGCGCACCAGCGACGGGAGAGCTTTCTGTGGCCGTGCTGGCTCCGCTGGCTGGAGTATTCGGCGCCTGCGCCTTGCCCGTTGCGCCAAGCAGGCAGGCTGCCAGAGCCACGGCAATGCTTCCGGCCACACGCGCTGGTTTGCACTTGGTCATATGCTTGATGTTACCTGTATCTTTTCCTTTAGATGAAGGGCAATGCATTTTGGGATGTTGTTCTTATCCAATAACAAAATGTCTGCACTGGTTCTGATGCGTGCAGGCTCAAGAAGGCTTCAAAAAGAATCCTCGCCGAATTCCGATGCCGCAAAGTGGAATGGAGCAGGATTTCTCTCGCATCCGGACACACACCCGAATACACTCGTAATACAAATTCAACCGATTTAGCAAGGGTGACTGCATGTTTCTAGGAGTGGACGTCGGAACGGGTGGAACAAGGGCGGTACTGATCGACCGCGCGGACAGGCTCATCGCCTCACACGCGGCAGAGCACGCGCCAATCCGCTCGGAGCACATCGGCTGGGCCGAGCAGGACCCGGAAGACTGGTGGCGCGCCGCACGCGAAGCCATCACGGGGGCGATGGCTGCAAGCGGCCTGGCGGGCAACGAGATCGAGGCCGTCGGATTGACGGGGCAGATGCACGGCTGCGTCATGCTCGACGCCTCGGGCAATGTGCTGCGGCCCGCGCTTATCTGGTGCGACCAGCGCACTCAGCCGGAGTGTGACTGGCTGACAGAGAAGATTGGCTTCGAGCGCCTCATCGAGCTCACATGCAATCCAGCGCTGCCGAACTTCACGCTGACCAAGCTGCTGTGGGTGCGCAAACACCAGCCGGAGATCTTCAGCAAAATTGCGCATGTGCTCTGCCCCAAGGACTACGTGCGCTACCGCATGACGGGCGAGTTTGCGATGGACATGCAGGAGGCCAGCGGCACGCTCCTGCTTGACGTTGCGCACCGGCGCTGGTCTACCGAGGTCGCCGAGGCCGCGGGGATTCCGATGCAATGGCTGCCGCGCCTCTTCGAAGGTCCGGAGATTTGCGCGCGCATCAGCGAAGCTGGCGCGGGAGCCACAGGGCTGGCAGCAGGTACGCCGGTAGCCGCTGGCGCGGGCGATCAGGGAGCAGGCGCGGTTGGTATGGGCATTCTTGCGCCGGGCTCGGTTTCGGCAACGATCGGCACGTCGGGCGTGGTCTTCGCCGCTACCGACTCGCCCGCAAAAGATCGCCTGGGACGCCTCCATACTTTCTGCCACGCGGCCCCCGGACGCTGGCACGTGATGGGCGTGACCAACGGTGCGGGCCTGAGTCTGCGCTACTTTCGCGACACCTTCGCTATTGGGATGAACTACGACGAATTATCTGCGCTTGCGGCCACGGCTCCAGCAGGCAGCGACGGCCTGATGTGGACGCCGTATCTCTTCGGCGAGCGCACACCGCATCTTGATCCCAATGCACGCGCGGCCTTTGTCGGCATCACGGCCTCGCACACGAGGGCGCATTTCGTTCGTGCGGTGCTTGAAGGCGTGGCCTTCAGCCTGCGCGACACCTTCACGCTCTTCGAAGAGCTGCATGTTCCTGTAAAAGCAATCCGTCTTGGCGGAGGCGGAGCGCGAGGGCCATTGTGGCGACAGATTCAGGCCGATGTCTACGGGCAGCCTGTCGAAATTCTCGAAGCCGAAGAAGGCGGAGCATTCGGCGCAGCATTGCTGGCAGGGACTGGCGTTGGAGCGTGGAGCAACGTGGAAGAAGCCTGCGCGGCAACTGTGCGCGTCGCTTCCACGGTCGCGCCAAAAGATGCTGCGACAATGAACGCCGCGTACAAACAGTACCGTCGGATATATCCTGCTCTCAAAGAGATTGCGAAGGCCTAAAGCACTGGAAAAATTGCAGGGCCTGTTTGCGAGGACATGAATGAGCAGAGAGATCGGGGTTGCCGTCATCGGGTTCGGCCTGGCCGGACAAGTGTTTCACGCGCCGTTTGTCAGCGCTGTGCCAGGGCTGAAGCTGGAAGCGATTGTGCAACGCAAGGGCGATGCCGCCGCCAAAGCGTGGCCCAATGCACGCATTCTGCGTTCGGTCGAAGAAGCGCTCGGTGACAGCACGATCCAGCTTGTCGTCGTCGGCACGCCCAATGAGACGCACTTTGAGCTTGCGAAGCAGGCGCTACAGGCCGGTAAACACGTTGTCATCGACAAACCCTTCACCGCGACCAGCGTCGAGGCGCGTGAGCTTGCAGATCTTGCGCGGGCAAAGGGCCTGGTGCTTGTGCCATTTCACAATCGGCGATGGGACGGAGACTTTCTCACCGTGCGCAAGCTGGTGGAATCGAACGCCGTAGGTCGTCTCGTCACCTTCGAATCGCACTTCGATCGCTTCCGTCCGGAGCCGCGTGAGAACACGTGGAAGGAAGCTGGCAACGCTGCGAACGGAATGCTCTTCGACCTGGGACCGCACCTTGTCGATCAGGCGCTCGTGTTGTTTGGCATTCCAGAAGCGATTACGGCCAGCGTCCGCAAAGATCGCGATCACACCGACATCGAAGATGCCTTCGACATCACACTGCACTACCCGCGTCTGCTCGCGCATTGCCGCGCTACCTACCTGGCCTGCGACGCTTCGCCGCGCTTTCTGCTGCATGGCACGAAGGGCAGCTTCAAGAAATATGGACTCGATCCACAGGAGCCTGCACTACTCGGCGGCGCGAAGGTGCCGCGCATGGGCACGGGCGACTGGCTCGGCGAACCAGAGTCGGAGTGGGGCACGCTGACGATCGCGCCAGACCCTGCGAATCCGGCAACGCTCGTTCGAGAGCCTATCAGGACTGCGAATGGCGACTATCGCCTCTACTACGCGAACGTGCGTGATGCCATCAACGGAGACGCGAAGCTCGCCGTCACACCGGAAGATGGCTACCGCGTCGTTCGGCTATTGGAGCTTGCACGTCAGAGCAGCGCCGAGGGCAAAACACTCAAGGTCGAGTTGTAGTCAGAGTTACTGGCCCTGTCCGTAGGTGGCGCTGGGGCCGTGCTTGCGGAAGTAGTGGCGGTCGAGCAGCGCCTGGCTGACGCCTTCGGAGTTCGGCTTGAGCGTGAGCGTGTTGTAGGCCATCTTCGCGACGGCCTCGAGCACCACGGCGTTGTGCGCGGCGTCCTGCGCGTCCTTGCCCCAGCAAAACGGCGCGTGGCCGTTCACCAGACACGCTGGCACGGCGAGCGGGTCGATTTTGTGCTGGCGGAAGTAGTTCACGATGGCGAGGCCGGTCTCGTGAACGTAGCGCCCGCCAATCGCCGCATCGGTCAGCGGAGGCGTCACCGGAACGGGGCCGTAGAAGTAGTCGGCGTGCGTGGTGCCGAGCGCCGGGATATACATGCCTGCCTGGGCAAAGCTGGTGGCGAACTCCGAGTGCGTATGGACGACCGCGCCAATCGACGGGAACTCGCGGTAGAGCAGGGTGTGGGTGTCGAGGTCGGACGAGGGCTTGAGATTGCCTTCAACGACGGTGCCGTGGATGTCGGTGACGACCATGTGCTCGGGCTTAAGCTCGTCGTAGTCGACGCCCGAAGGCTTGATGACGATGAGGTTCTGTTCGCGGTCGATGCCGCTGGCGTTGCCGAAGGTGTAGAGCACGAGCCCGCGGCGGACGAGTTCGAGGTTGGCTTCAAGCACCTGGGTGCGGAGGTCTTTAAGAAACATCGGGCGGAAGGCCTTTCGATGGGAATACGTTTACAGGATAGAACAGCTCACGTACGCTCCACCATCACCCACCTGCATCTTCAAGTCATCAGGAAGTCGAGGACAGGATTAGCATCTGCCCGACACTCTCTCCGACGATCATTCTGCAACTCCGCCGGAACGATGCTTCAACAGCAGAACAAGAGGAGGTGCGCCAGACCATGGGCAAGAGCGCATCCTCCACTCAATAATAGCCAAGCAAAAAAGCCAGTACTGCAAATGCTCGTCCTTACTTTGAGGACTAGCCAACGTATGTGCCGAGCTTGGTGCCAACAGCAGTAAACGCGGCGTTAATGGCTGTCGCCAGCGAGTTCATACCGGCAGTTGCAGCCAGAGCAACCAGAGCGACGACCAAGGCATACTCAACGAGGTCCTGTCCTCTCTCGTCCTTCAGAATCTGAAGCATTACCGAAAGCTTCCATAGTTTGTTCATCATGTGAGTCATCTCCCCTACGAAGTTTGATCTCCAGCCTTGGCTGGTTCCTGCCCTAGGTAATGGCAAGTGAATGGCCACTTTTGTGGCGGACGAAACCCTTGCAGAATCAGCGTTTTGAATACCTCAATCCAAGAGCCCTGTGAACGGGTGTTTACAGCTTTTCCAAGCGGGTAACACTGGCGTATACATGCGCAGCAAAATGCCACGTTGAAGCCAGAGCGCGCGGCCTCAGACACCATCCACGGGTGAAAACTCAAGTGCATCTCCGCGATGGGTTTTGGCAGCCAGAACGGCGCCGGAGGCCAGCTCGATGACCGAGTGCGCCGTCAGGCACCCGGAGAGACGCCACGGACGCACGCTGCTCCTGACCTTCTTCACAACCTTGTTGCGGTCGATGTAGACCAGGTCGATAGGGAATCTCATACCGATGGTGTGGACGGCCTCGCAGGGCACGATCCAGAGGCCTTCGCCCTGGTCAAGACCATCGCGCCCAAGCAGCCCTTTGCTTCTTGCCGCGCCGTGGTCGGCAACCTCGACATTGTCGGCAAGAACCGACTGCCGCGTCACGTTCGCGATTCTCACGCGCAGCTTCGCTTGGGGCTGAGCATGATGGCCGCCGAGATAGCGCAAGAACCCCATACCAGAATCAGGTCTCCTCACTGCGGCATGGAAGAGGACGACGCGCCGGTCGAGGCACCCGAACCGCCAGCTACACCCACGGTGTAACTGCCCTCGGTCACGAGCGGCGTCTCCGGCTTCATGCTCTCCTTGAGCTGCTCGACGGGGACCGCCGTAGCGGGCAGCGCAGCCGCAGAAGCCGCCGTGCTGGCAGGAACAGTTGTGTTCTGGCTCTCCGTTGTGCCATCTGGCTGATGCATCGCAATCTTCGAGTTCGGCGGCAGGAACTTATCCGGATAGCTCAACCCAGGCAGCGGCTCGCCCGCCTTGATGGGATCGACGATCTCAGGCGTGATGAAGACGATCAGCTCCGTATTGGTGCGGTTCTTCGAGACCGACTGGAAGAACTTGCCCAGGACGGGTATGTCGCCGATGAACGGCATCTTTTCGAAGGTCGAGGTCTCACGATTGTCCAGCAGGCCACCAATGGCGAAGCTCTGTCCGGGTGCAAGCTCGACCTCGGTATTCACACGACGCACCGTGATAGCAGGGATGGTGAAGCCTGAGATCGTCACGGCGTTGGTGAAGTCGAGCGAGCTGACCTCGGGCGCGACCTGGAGCCGTATGTTGCCATCGGGCATGATAGTGGGGATGAAGTTCAGGCGCACGCCGTACTCCTTGAACTCAATCGTGACGGCGCCTCCCACTCCTCCGGCAATGCCCTGCACGATCGGATAAGGATACTCACCGCCCGCAAGGAAGCTGCCCTGCTTGCCGTTCTCCGTCAGGACATTCGGCTGGGCAAGCACCTGAACGACGCCCTTGTTCTCCAGTGCCTGAATCGTCGCGCCAAGATTGAGATCCGGACGGAAGAAGAACAGATTAAGTGCCTGACTGACTGTGGCCACCGCACCCGTTGAGGCGGTTGGCATCGTGACTGTCGGAGGCGAGAATTGCCCTGTCGAAACCGTGCCGATGGTGTTCGCCGCACCGGTGCTGAAGACATTCACTCCAAGCTGGTTGACCAGACTGCGATCAATACTGGCGAACCGCACCTTCAGCAGAATCTGCCTCGGTGTAGACGGCACTTCCACATAGAGCAGATTGACGACTTTTCCCGCTGTGGCTGCAATCTCTACAGCGCGGTCTGAACTCGTCATATCCTTCACCGTTCCGCGCAGAAAGACCAGATTGTTGACGGCGGTGACGTTGATGTTCTGCCCCGGCAACGCTGCGCGCAGCTCCCTGCGCAGATCGGTCACGCGATCTTCGGCGGCGAATCGGCTGGGATGAACAGAGACGTTGAAGAACTGCCGCCCGCCTCCCTGTTCCCACACAATCAGCGTCGTATCGCCCGCGGCCTTGCCGTTCACCATCACTTCGGTCGGACTGACGGCAGTAGCCTCGGCAACGTCAGACGATCCGATGGCAACGCGAGTAACCTGCTTGTCGAAGTCCACCAGGGCCGATTTGCCAACACTGACGGCAAGGTCGTTGGTCGAGTCCTGACTGAGGCCCGCAGTCTGGCCATGTGCTTGAGGCGCCACGGCAAGACACGCTGCAAAAGAAAGCGCAGTCAAACGAATAAGGAAGATCCGGCTTCGCTGTTTCACTGTTTTTCCTCGCCAGATGGGAATTTGGCTTCTGTTTTCTTCGAGCCATTCAAAACTTCAACGACGTACACGCGCGACGTATCCGCGGCCTTGGGCGCCGGCTTGTGGTACACGACCGGAGATTTCACCGGCACGCTGGCCCCCGAATACAGCTCCGCCGTGTTCGTGACGGGCGGCGTGGCGATCTGCGTATCGAGAGGATTGCGCAGCACAAGCTGAATACGCGCTTCATTGCTGGCCAGGCTCAGTATCTCCGCCTGCTCCGGGCTTACCAGCAGGTTCACCACCTGGACTTGTTGCGGTTTACCCTCGGCATCGCGCTGGATGTCGGTGCCGGCCGAAAGCACCTGGATATTCTGCAGCAAGGTCTTGGCCATTGATCCTTGCGCGGAGGTGGGCTGCTGCCCTGGAGGTGTGCCGGAGACCACTACATCGACGCGCATGCCCGGCGTCACAAACCCGGCGACACCCACCACCTCGTTTACCTTAATCGCTGCTGCTCTCATGCCCTGAGGAATTGTCGCGGCGAGGCCGCCACCAGATCCCGGTGCAGCTAACCGGCTCTCAAGAATCGGCTCGCCTTGGTACAGGTCAGAGATGACACCGCGCCCGATGGCATCTTCCCGCTTCAGAACAACTCCCTTGGGCAGGGTGCCGGATATTTCGACTGTCGTCAGATCGGAGCTTTTGAGCACGGAGCCAAGTTTGATGTCTGCAGCCGCGGCTACAACCCTTGTCGTCGCAGCGTGCGATCCAGCCAGCCGGTGTCCCACCAGACGGAAGACGAGATAGCTGCAGGCAACAGCTATCAGAAAGGCGCTCAACAAGATAATGAAGATTCGACGATTCATTGGAGCGATTCCCCTCGCGGCCGGCTCCCGAGCCGTTCCGCTTCGCTGGCTATAGGTGGCAATTGCTGTGCCAAAGGACGAAAGCAGCGTTTTGATGGAGAATCAGCGGTTTAGCCCTTGCCGAGGGGCCCAGGTGTGAACACCTGTATACCAGCAGCGACGCCGATGTAGCTTTCGAGACACGCTTGCAAGCGCCGCCGCACGACTTAGCAGGTAGTTACAGATATATCGGTTGGCCTCGAAATTGCTCTTCGCTTCATGCACACGGAGTGCTGTACCTGTAGCTCAATACACCATGCGCTCTTCGCAAATGATCGTGCTGTTCGCCACGCCGCCGGAGCCGCCTACGCGGGAACCTTCGGCGATGATGGTGTCCATTCTGGTGCATGGAGTCGTCTGCGTTTTTGCGTTTCTCATCGCGGGGCAGCCTGCACGAACGCCAAAGCCTGCGCCACAGCGATACGAAGTGCGCATCATGGAGCTTCAGCCCACGCCACCGCAGGTCGAGTGGTATCCGCCAAAGCCGCCAACGCTGCCCGGCCAGCCGTCGGAGATGCAGGCATCCGCATCGGCGGGCAGTGCTGGACAGATCGCGGCGCCACACATTCCGGTTCCATTGCCAGTAATAAAGCAGACGACCGTAACCGTCATTCAGCCTGACGCGAAGTACAACCTCGCCATTCCTCAAGAGGCGGCGCCGCCGCAGATGATGGTATGGAGCGCGCGCCAGATACCTGTGAAGAAGATTGTCACCCCGCCACAGCCGAAGGTAGCCGCGATCACCACCAAGCCTTCGCTGGCTGCTCCCAATGGAGCAGAGCGGCTGGCTGACATTCGCATCGCTCCGACACCTACGCCAGCGGTGACACCGCTTCCTCCGCCGAGCACCACTTCTCCAGTGACCGTCGCGGCCGCGGCCCCCGTCGCTGCCCACATTCCCCAGACAGCAACCAAGGGCGAGGTTGAACTCGCGCCAGCCAGCGTCATCTCGCTCTCTGACGTTCAGCTAAAAGAGGGTACAGTCGCTGTGCCGCAATTTAATGCGATCTCTGCGAGAGCACTGCCTGGCCCGCTCGCTCCCGGACAGCCGGGCGGAGCTGCACAGACTGGAAGAGGAGCCGCTAACAGCAAGCTAAGCGGGAACGGTTCCGGCACAACGCCTGGAAATGGCGCGGGCAACTCCACCGTCGCAGGCACAGGAGCAGGGAGTGGGAACGGCGTTGGTGCAGGCGGAGCGGGAGGGCATGGCGCAGGTGGCGCAGGCGGGGGCAGCGGCCAGGGCTTGGGTGGTGGAATCGGCAACGATGCGGGTGGCGCATACACCATCGCGCATGTCTCATTGCCCAGAGACGGCAGGTTCGGCGTCGTCGTCGTAGGCTCGTCCATCGCCGAGGACTACCCGGAGACGGTAGGGATCTGGAGCGGCAGGCTGGCCTATACCGTCTATCTGCACGTCGGAGCGACGAAGAATTGGATACTGCAGTATTCGCTGCCTCGATCGAAGGACGCCGCAGCCGCAGGCAGCGTAGTGAAGCTGGATGCTCCCTGGCCTTATGACATCCTGCGCCCAAGCATCGACCCGGACCTGAACGCCGACGCAATTATGGTCCACGGATTCGTGAACACCTCGGGCCGCTTTGAGAATCTTGCCGTTGTGTTTCCCAATGGATTAGCCGAGGCACGCTTTCTGCTTCATGCACTTCAACAGTGGCAATTCCGCCCCGCGCAGCAGAACGGAGAAGCAACCGTCGTTGAAGTGCTGCTGATTATTCCAGAGGAGACAGATTAATGAGCAAGTAGCTATTGCGCCTTGACCTGCTCCAGCATCCTGGATGCACGAACCCTCACGCGCTCCATCACTTGATCGTCGCTCGCGATCGAGGACAATGTCGGAGCTATCGTGCCCAATTCGAGAGCGCCTCCGGACTTTGCCTGATCAGCCAGCGTGTTGATCTCTGCATCGAGACCAAGCCGGTCGAAGCGATGCAGAAAAGCTAGCCTGCGCCCTTCATCGAGGGTGAAGGCAATCGCGAGAAACGTATTCGTGAGCGAAGTTATATCCTTGTTCTCGGAGTAATTGTAGGAACAGGAACCGTGACCATCGGCGCCGGAGTAGCTCAGTGTCTTGGCGCCAGTGTTAGCGATGTTCTTCGCCTTCGAGTCGCACTGGACGCTGAAGTATTTGAGCGCCCTTGCGGTCTTGAACATCTCAGCCACCGTCGCTGGAGTAAGCGTAATGGCTCGGTTCACGTGCTGAGTCGCCTCGGCAGGTGCGCCTGATCCGGAGTCACCAACGCCAGGAATAACATCCGCCTGATAGGTTCCCGAACCGTTTTCCTCGACCTTGATGGTGAACTTCGGAACTGGCAGCCCGGTGCGCTCGAACTGAAAGCTGATGACCGGTTGAATTGCAGCCGCTACAGGCGCTTGCGCGAACAGAACAGGAGACAACGTCAGCATTGCGCCAAGAGCAATCCGCACGGCGGCCTTCATCGAGCTGCTCCCTGCAACTCCAACGTCTGCGCGGTGTGGATGTGGCAGATGGCGATGGCGAGCGCATCGGCAGCATCAGCCGAATCGAAGGCGTTTTCGATGTTCAAGAGCCGCTTCACCATGAACTGAACCTGCTCCTTCGCAGCCAGACCGTGGCCCACGACCGAACTTTTGACCGAGAGCGGTGCGTATTCAGCAACCGGTAGACTGCAACTCGCCGCAGCAAGCATGGCGACGCCACGAACCTGTCCAAGTTTGAGTGCAGACTTGGCATTTGCAGAGAAGAAGACATCTTCAATCGCCACTACCTCAGGCTGGTGCAGCGCAATCAGTGCGGTCAGCTCCGCGTAGACCTGGGCGAGCCGCTGCGGAGTTTTTTCCTTCTTGCTGAGACGAATGGTCCCGGCTGCGATCCGAATGAGGCTTGACGATTTTGAACCCAAGCAGGATTCGACGACGCCGTACCCAGTGAACTCCGTTCCGCAATCGATGCCGAAGACCCGCATGGGCGAAAGTTTACTGCATTTTGCGCTGAGGAGGGCGCGAATCGACGGAGACGGAGCGAGTGATGCAATGGCTGAACGACGCCTACTTCGAGATGCCTTCCAGTGGAGAGCTAGCAGTTGCGTAGAGCTTGCGCGGCATGCGGCCTGCAAGATACGCCTGCCGTCCCGCAAGCACTGCATGCTGCATCGCCTCGGCCATGAGGAGCGGGTCAGCGGCTTGTGCGATGGCGGTGTTCATCAGCACGGCATCGAAGCCCAGCTCCATCGCAACAGCTGCGTCCGAGGCCGTACCCACGCCAGCGTCGACGATCAGCGGGACCTCGGAGATCAGCTCGCGGAGAATGCGCAGGTTCGCCACATTCTGCAGGCCAAGCCCACTGCCGATGGGCGCGCCAAGCGGCATGACTGCTGCTGCGCCCGCATCGATGAGCCGCCTGGCAAAAACAATGTCGTCCGACGTGTAGGGCAGAACCGTGAAGCCTTCCTTGACGAGCACGCGCGTGGCTTCGAGCGTAGCCTGCACATCGGGATAGAGCGTCTTCTGATCGCCAATGACTTCGATCTTCACCCAGTCGGACAAGCCCACTTCGCGGCCGAGGCGCGCTGCGCGGATGGCCTCCTCTGCGGTATAGCAGCCAGCCGTGTTCGGCAATAGGAAGTAGCGGCGCGGGTCGATGTAGTCGAGCAGCGATTCGCTCGATCGGTCAAGATTGACGCGCCGTACTGCGACTGTGACCATCTCTGCGCCGGAGGCCTCGATTGCAGCCTGCGTCTCGGGGCCGTCCTTGTACTTTCCTGTTCCTACGATAAGACGCGACTGAAAGGCACGGCCTGCGATGACGAGAGGGTTCATGTGTCCATTTTAACCCACCTCATGAGCGCTAAAGCTGCGCCGAAGATGGGGAACCTGGTTTCATGAAAAAGCAAACGGCCCGCGCTCAATGAGCCTGCGGGCCGTTGCCGGTGATCTGCTGAGATTGACCTGAGGCGCCCATGCCGGACTCCTCGGTGAAAACTTCTACCAGGAAATTAGAGCAAGGCGCGCTCTAAGCCTCAGTCACCTCACGTGTTGTCGTGCAACTGTTACTGTCAATTTTCATAGGCTGGATCATCCTCCTTTCCCGTGTACAGGCAGAGTACTCCTCTCGCGCAGCACGGGCAAGAGTTCGCGAGTGGTTCATTTGAGATAGGCGCGGACGAGATCGATCAGCTCTTCTCCAAGATCAGGCGTGAGCGGAGTTTTTCCGCCTTTGAGCAGGTGGAGGCGGATATGGTCTTCGAGCACCTCGGCCATCACCGCATTGATGCCTCCGCGAACAGCGGCCAACAACATCAACACTTCACTGCACTCGCGGCCGCCGTCGGCAAGCACGCGCTCGACCGAGTCCATCTGGCCGCGAATGCGTTTGACGCGGTTGATGAGCTTCGTACGCTCTCTGGATTCTTCTTTCATCGTTTCCTCAAAATACCATAGGGGGGTATAATAATTACATCCAGGTGGACAACCATGCTCGGAGCGCGATTTGCACTCTATTCACCTGCAAAGAATATGACGTTTATTATGCACCCACGCTTCTGGCTGCAATTCAGGTTACGCCTGATTGCCTCGCTGCCGCTCTTTCTGCTCGCAGCGCGGATGCCGATTTACGCCCAGACGGTGACCGATGCGGCCAGCGTAGATGCCGGCTTGCCGAACGCGCCTGAACCCGCGACCCAGACGGAGAACGCGGCGCTGACGGTGTTTCCGCATCCGGAGAGCTCGCGCTTCTTCATGGCGGGACAGGCGAACATCATCTTTCAGGCGCACGGTCCGTTCCATGCAGATTACTCCGGCACGAACAGTCTGCTGAGCCGTGGTGAGTACAAGACCTCTCTGCTGGGGACGCTGTTCCTTGGAGCCCAGCTTCGCACCGATCCGAAGACGAATACGGACGTGATCTTCGACCTGGAGTCTTCCGGAGGACGCGGCATCAGCGAGGCTTTGGGGCTGGCCGGGTTTACGAATCTGGATGTCGTACGGAATCCAAACCTGGGCTCGACACCTTATGTTGCACGCGTGCAGGTGCACCAGACGATTGGATTCACAGACAAGATGATCGATGTGGAGCGCACTCCTTTTTCGCTCGCAACAAAAGCGCCAGAACGTAGGCTGGAGTTTCACGCAGGCAAGATGAGCCTGCCCGATTACTTCGACATCAACGACATTGGCACCGACAGCCATCTGCAATTCCTGAACTGGACCGTAGATAATAACGGCGCATGGGACTACGCGGCCGATACGCGCGGTTATACCTATGCGGTCACGACTGAGTACGACGACAAAGACTGGTCCGCACGCTATGGGTTGGCTCTGATGCCGAAGGTCGCCAACGGAATCGACCTCGACTGGGACCTGCGTCGGGCGAGCGGGCAAAACATGGAGTTTGAGCTGCGGAAGTCCTTGCTGGGCGGACTGGTGAGTCCCGATCGCAAGGGCGTCGTACGTGTGCTGAGCTATGTGAACCATGCTCACATGGGGAACTATCACGATGCGGTGAAAGCCTATCTCGACGGCACCACCCCGACGCCGAACATCGTGTCAGTGGAGAAGTTTGGAGCGGTGAAGTACGGCTTTGGGTTGAACGTGGAACAGGAGATTACAAGCAACCTGCGGCTCTTCGGGCGGTTCGGCTGGAACGAGGGACAGCATGAGTCCTTCGCCTACACCGAGGTAGACCAGACATTCGAGTTCGGCGGAGATTACACCGGACATGCATGGTCACGACCAAATGACAAAGTAGGTCTGACCTTAGTGACGAATGCGATCAAGAAGGACCATCAAGAGTATTTGAAGCTAGGCGGCCTGGGATTTCTGCTGGGCGACGGCAACCTGAACTACGCGCGCGAAGACATCATCGAGGGCTACTACAACCTGCACGCGTGGAAGGGTGTTTACTACGCTCTCGACGCCCAGTACATCAGCCATCCGGGATACAACCAGGACCGTGGGCCAGTGCTGGTGGAATCGGTGCGGATGCACGTCGACTTCTAATCACGGGCCGAACCGTATACTTGTGCGGTGGAACATCCTGACCTGATCGTGCTTGCTGCGTTTGTCCTTGGGCTTTTGTTTGGCAGCTTTCTGAACGTGTGCATCTCGCGCATGCCGCAGCGTGAGTCGGTAGTGCGTCCGCGATCACGGTGCCCCCAATGCGGAGCGGCGGTTCGCTGGTACGACAATATTCCGTTGCTGAGCTGGGTACTGCTGGGTCGCCGTTGCCGCGATTGCAAGCAGCCGATTCCATGGCGATATCCGCTGGTGGAGCTGGCACTTGGTCTCTGGTTCACCTGGATTGCCGCGTTTTGCCTGCGCGCCGCGAGCAGCTTTCACGGCTCGACCGTCACTGAGTTTTACGTGGGTTTGATCGTCGCCAGTGTGGGCGCTGCGGCTCTGGGATTTCTGCTGATTGGCCTGATGGTGATGGACTGGCAGACGCATCTGCTGCCCAACAAGTTCACGCTCTGGGGCATCTTCGTGGGATACGTGCTGGTCTGCGTACGCGCAGGATTTCTGGCGCCGGGCCAGGACCAGGTGCTGCTCGGCAACAATCACATCGAACTGACCAGCGTAGGCAGCGCGGTGGATACGGGTAATGTTTTTCTGACCGGACCCGAGCACCTGCTGTACGGCAGGCTTCTCGGCATCTGCATGGCGGCGCTGGTGCTGCTCATCGTCCGCTGGGGATACAAGGCCCTGCGCAAGCGCGAGGGGATGGGCCTGGGAGACGTGAAGCTGCTGGCGATGATTGCTGCGTTTCTCGGCTTCTGGCCTGCAATGCTTGCGTTGTTTCTCGGCTCGATGCTCGCCAGTATCTATGCTGTTTTCCTGCTTGCACGAGGACGCGCGAGCGCTTCGACAAAACTGGCGTTTGGGAGCTTTCTCGCCATTGGCGGTCTGATCGCGGCCGTGTATGGAGAAAAAATCATCGGAATTTATGCAGACTTCCTCACTTAGGCAGCACCGGATCACAATCGCAACACCAAATGACATTGCAATCATCCGCAATTTTCGATGAATATTGCAGCTCATTGATCCTGCGCGAATAGCGCGCATTGATTATTTGACACTTGCCAGCCCCACTCTTAGAGTGGAAGATGGCCATGCGCGAGTATCCATACATCTGGAACTACCTTCCGCTCGTTCTTCAGACCCTCTTTGCACTAGGAATTGCCCTCGGCATGGTGGGGATTTCCTACCTCGTCGGCAAGCACAAAAATTCACGTACAAAAGCTGGCGCCTACGAGTGCGGCATGGATCCCATCGGGGACGCCCGCGGACGGTTTACCGTGCGGTTCTACCTGGTGGCGATGCTCTTCATCCTGTTCGATGTAGAAGCCGTCTTCATGCTGCCCTGGGCGGTGATCTACCGGCGACTGCCGCATCTGACTGGCTCTCGCCTGTTTGGTTTCTGGGAGATGCTCGTGTACCTCGGATTCGTCGCCGTCGGCCTCTTCTATGTATGGAAGAAGGGCATCCTGGACTGGGCCAACGACAAGGGAGACTTGTAAATGGACGCCGGAGTATTTGGCACGCAAGCTGTGTTGGAGGCGCTCCCGGAGAACGCCGCGGTGAAGGCTCTTGCCAGCCTGGCAACCGATGCAAAGTTTGATCGCAAAGAGCTGACCATTACCGTCGCGAGAGAGAACATCATTGCCGCCTGCAAGGAAGTGCAGCAGGCTGGCTATAACTTTCTTGAAGATGTTACGGCGGTCGATTGGTATCCCTCTGAGCCGCGGTTTCAAGTCACTTATCACATCCTTTCGCACTCGCTGAAGGAGCGCGTCCGCGTGGCCGTGCGGCTGAATGGCGAAGATGCTTCGCTCGACAGCATCACCAGTGTCTGGCCCTCGGCGAATTTTTATGAGCGCGAGGTCTTTGACCTCTTCGGCGTGCGCTTTGGCGGACACCCAAACCTGACCCGCATTATGATGCCGACCGACTGGAACGGCCATCCCCTGCGCAAGGACTATCCGGTGGAGGGATATCGCTAATGGCACCCACATCTGCTCCTGACATGCTGATTCCAGATGTTGAAGATGTTGTAGCCGACGCGCGGCGCAGGCACGGCGTTACTCCACCGGCAGACCAGACGATGGTCATCAACCTGGGTCCGCAGCATCCTTCGACCCACGGTGTGCTGCGGCTTGTGCTGGAGATTGACGGCGAAACGGTTGTCTCGCTCGCGCCAGACATCGGATATCTGCACACAGGCATCGAGAAGACCTGCGAGGCGAAGTTCTACCAGCAGGTTGTTCCACTGACTGACCGCATCGACTATCTCTGTCCGATGACGAACAACCTCGCCTACTGCCTTGCAGTGGAGAAGTTGCTGGGGTTGGAGATTCCGGAGCGGGCACAGTATCTCCGCGTGCTGTTGAACGAGCTGACACGCATCCAGTCGCACCTGGTCTGGCTGGGCACGCACGCGATGGACATCGGCGCGCTGACCGTCTTCCTCTACTGCTTCCGCGAGCGCGAAGAGATTCTCCGCATCTTCGAGAACGTGGCCGGCCAGCGCATGATGACCAGCTACTTCCGCGTCGGCGGGCTATCGCTCGAGCCGCCGCTGGACTTCTACCAGCAGGTCGAGAACTTCCTGAAGATCATGCCCGGCCGCATCCAGCAGTATGAAGACCTGCTGACGGGCAATCCCATCTGGCTGAAGCGCATCAAGGGCGTAGGCTATCTTTCGGCAGCGGACGCAATTGCGCTGGGCGTGACCGGGCCACCGCTGCGGGCTTCGGGCGTTGATTGGGACTTGCGACGCGATATGCCTTATTCGGGCTACGAGAAGTTCCAGTTCAAGGTGCCGGTCTCAAACGACTGCGACGTCTGGGCGCGTTACATCGTGCGTATGGATGAGATGCGCGAGTCGGTGAAGATATGCCAGCAGGCGCTCGCCGGAATGCCCACCTCAGGCCCCATCACCGCCGACGCGCCGAAGATCATTCTGCCCGAACGCGAGAAGATGAAGACCCAGATGGAAGCACTGATCCATCACTTCAAGATTGTGACCGAGGGCTTCCCTGTTCCGGCGGGCGAGGTCTTCCAGGCGGTCGAGTCGCCGCGCGGCGAGATGGGCTACTACGTTGTTTCGGACGGAACGGCCAAGCCGTATCGCGTCCATATGCGCAACCCGTCCTACGCCACATTGCAGGCGCTCGAAGTCATGTGCAAGGGACGGCTGCTGGCCGACGTCGTTGCTGTGATCGGTTCGATTGATATTGTTCTCGGAGAGATCGACCGCTAACTGCTAACCCGCGTGTTACGCCATTCCATGAAAGGAGAAGACGATGAACTGGTCCTTAGCTATTTCGTTTTGCGTCACAACTCTTCTTTGGGTGGCAGCTTTTGTATTGTTGTTGATTAACTACATCCGAACGCGAAATATAGGATTTATATGGCTCGGAGCATCTTTTCTCTGGTCAAGGGTGGCCGTCTTGGCAGATCGCCAGCTATTCAGAAAACCCGAAATCGGAATCAGCCTGACGATTATGAACGCAATATCATTACTTGAAGAAGCTATAGGGATGGCTCTCTTGCTGACGGCGATAATCTACCTCGGTAGAAGTCAGCCTTCTAATCAAGCGAGCGCAATCAAGCGTGATTAGATCCCTACACACTGAACTCTGGACCTCCTGGGCATCGCTGCTTCGCTCCTACGCAGCGGCCCACGGACTGAACAGTCCGCAACATGCGGTAGTGGAAGTTGGAGCAGAGGAGATTACGCTTCGCGTGGGCAGCCGCTGGCTGCGCTTCACCCACGAAGCGATGGAACGAAGTGATGGAAGGTGTGCCGTCTTCAGTCTTCAGGAGGACGGAACTGTTAAACTGGATGGTATCGCCCAAGAGATGGACCTTGCCGCAGAAAAGCTGGCTCGGGAGATGATGCAAAGTGAGTGAAATCGCCAATACGATTTTTTCAGCGGAGACGGCTGCCCGCTTCGACAAACTGGTGACGATCTACCCGGTGCGCCGCTCGGCCCTGGTGCCGATGCTGCTCTACGCGCAGGACGAGATTGGCTATGTCTCCGACGCCGTGGTCGCCGAGGTCGCTGAGCGCATCGGCATTCTCGAGTTGGACGTGCGCAACGTGCTTTCGTACTACTCGATGCTGCGCACCAAGCCGGCGGGCAAATACAACGTGCAGGTCTGCACGAACATCAGCTGCATGTTGCGCGGCGGATATGAGATCCTCGACCACTGCAAACACAAGCTCGGCGTCGGCCACAAAGAAGTCACCAAAGACGGCGTGTTTTCGCTCGAAGAGGTCGAGTGCATCGGCGCGTGCTGCTGGGCTCCGGCCATGCAGGTCAACTACGACTTCCACGAAAATCTGACAACGGTGAAGGTGGACGAGATCTTGGACACGTACCGCAAGGGCCAGGGAAAGGACGTGAAATAAGATGCCTACCCTCGTCTCTCACCCTGATGAAGTGAAGGTCATCAGCCGCCGGTTTGGCCAGGGCGCGACCGACATCAACAAGTACGTCGAACTGGACGGCTACAAGGCTGTTCAGATGGCCATTGAACAGGGACCTGACTGGGTCATCAACACGATGAAGGCTTCAGGGCTGCGCGGTCGCGGTGGCGCTGGCTTTCCGACAGGGATGAAGTGGTCGTTCGTGCCGAAGCAGTCGGAGAAGCCGAAGTATGTGCTGGTGAACGGCGACGAGTCTGAGCCTGGCACCTGCAAAGACCACGTAATCTTTCTGCATGATCCGCACGCGGTGATTGAAGGCACGATGATCGCTGGCCTCGCCATCGGCGCGAAGCTGGGCTTTATCTATCTGCGTGGTGAATATCGCTACCTACTGAAGATCGTCGAAAAGGCCGTGGCTGACGCCTACGCGAAAGGCTTCCTCGGCAAGAACATCTTCGGCAAAGAAGGCGTGGACTTCGACATCATCACGCAGAGCGGCGCTGGTGCATATGAAGTCGGCGAAGAGTCGGCACTGATGGAGTCGCTCGAAGGCAAGCGCGGAGTGCCGCGCATCAAGCCGCCCTTCCCTGCTGTCGTCGGCCTGTACGGCGGCCCGACTGTCATCAACAACGCCGAGACCATCGCCAGCGCGCCCCACATTCTGCTGATGGGTGGCGAGGCGTACGCGAAGATCGGCTCGGAGCGCAATGGGGGCACGCGGCTGTTTGGAATCTCAGGTCACGTGGAGCGCCCTGGCGTGTATGAGCTGCCGATGGGTTACAACCTGAAGCGCGCCATCTATGAAGTCGCAGGCGGCATCAAGGACGGGAAGAAGCTGAAGGCCGTTGTGCCCGGTGGATCTTCCTGCCCGGTGCTTTTACCTGAAGAGATCGATGTTGGTCTCGACTTCGACCAGATGGCCAAAGCAGGAACGATGCTTGGGTCGGGCGGAATCGTCGTGCTCGACGAGACTGTTTCCATCGTCGAGTTTGCCCTCCGCGTCATCAGCTTCTACCAGCACGAAAGCTGCGGATGGTGCATCCCCTGCCGCGAAGGCACAGACTGGATCAAGAAGACATTGACGCGTGTGTATCAGGGCGGCGGCTCAAAGAAGGATGTGGCCAACGTGCAGTATCTGGCCGAAAACATGATGGGCCGCACGTTCTGCCCGCTCGGCGACGCAGCGGCAATGCCCACGCTGGGATTCGTCAAGAAGTTCCGCAAAGAGTTTGAAGATTACATCGAGGGCCAAAAGGCCGGTACCCCCATCATCACGGTGGAGCAGTTGGTCGGAGCACACTAAGCCATGCCAGACGTATCCCTTACCGTAGACGGCAAAAAGATCACCGCACCGGCGGGCTCGCTGCTGATTGACGCCTGCAAGAACGCGGGCATCGAGATCCCTGCCTTCTGTTACTACCCCGGCCTCTCGCTACAGGCAGCGTGCCGCATGTGCCTCGTGCGTATCGAGAAGATGCCTAAACTCCAGACGGCTTGCACCACGACCGTCGCCGAAGGCATGGTTGTGCAGAGCGAGACGCCAGAGATCGTGCAGGCACGTAAGGCGACACTGCAACTGCTACTTGGCAACCATCCGTTGGACTGCCCGGTTTGTGACGCTGGCGGCGAGTGTGAACTGCAGGACATGACCTTCAAGTATGGTGCAGCGGACAGCTTCTACGCCGAGCCGAAGAACCATCGCGAAGAGCAGAAGTGGTCGCCCGCCGTTTACTTCGACCGGCCGCGCTGCATCCTCTGCTATCGCTGCGTGCGCATGTGCGGCGAAGGTATGGATGTCTTCGCGCTGGGCATTCAGAACCGTGGGTCGTCTTCGGTGATTGCGGCCAATGTTCCCGCCGATGCCTCCCCTGACCACCTGATGCACCTGAACTGTGAGCAGTGCGGCATGTGCATCGACGCTTGCCCGGTAGGCGCGCTGACCAGCGGCGCGTATCGCTACAAAACGCGTCCATGGGAGATGAATCACGTCTCCACCATCTGCACGCACTGCAGCGATGGCTGCAAGACTACCCTCGGCGTGCGCTCGGTCTCGGACGGCTCAGAGATCGTTCGCGGCGACAATCGCGACAAGAGCGGCATCAACGGCGACTTCCTCTGCAACAAGGGCCGCTTCGCCTTCGACTTCGCCAACAACAAGCAGCGCATCACCCATCCCCTCGTTCGCCAGGCCAACGGCGAGTTGAAGCCGGTCTCGTGGGAAGAGGCGTTCACCTATGCCGGCACGAAGCTGCGCGAGTTGCGCGACGCGCGTGGCGGCAAGAGCATTGGAGTCATCGGCTCGAACCGCATCACGAACGAAGAAGCGTACCTGCTTCAGAAGTTCGCTCGCACGGTGCTGGGGACCAACAACATTGATCACCACCGTACAGCGGATTACACAGCATTTGCCAACGCGCTTGCTGGACACGCCGGACGTGCCGCTTCCCTGCGCGACACTCTGACTGCGCCTGCGATTCTGCTGATAGGCGGCGATCCGACTGAGCAGGCTCCGGGAACGGCATGGAACATCCGCACTGCGGTACGGAACAACCGCACGCGCCTCTACGTGGCCAACGCAGAGGAGATCAAGCTCCGCCGTCAGGCAAAGACGTTCCTGCACCTCGTACCCTTCGGCTACAACGCGCTGGCCAGCTATCTAGCTGGAGACGATGCGGCTGCTTCGAGCTCCGCTGCGGACACCAACACACTGAGCGCATTCCACGAGGCCGTAAAAGGTGAGCAGAATCTGCTGATTCTGATTGGCTCGGAGCTGCGCGGCGAGAGCCTCAAGAAGCTCATCGACTTTGGCCTCACGATTCCCGGAGCGAAGTTCGCCCTGCTGGGCGATTACGTAAACTCGCGCGGCGCAGCCGACATGGGCCTGCTGCCCGACCTGCTCCCTGGCTACACTCCGGTTGCCAACCCTGGCGCGTTTGCCGAGCATGGCGCACCAACCACCGCCGGCCTCGATATGCTGGAGATCTTCGAGGCGGCAGGCCGCGGTGAACTTTCAGCACTCTACATCGTTGGCGCAAATCCCGTCGCACGCTACAGCGTCGAGCCTGACCTGCTCAAGAACACCTTCGTCGTGGTGCAGGAGATGTTCATGACGGAGACGGCGCAGCTTGCCGACGTCATTCTTCCGGCCGCAAACCTCTATGAGAAGTCCGGCTCCGTCACCAACAGCTACGGCGACCTGCAACTGGTCTCGAAGGCAGGCGACCGCGCCGGCGTCCGCACGGACTTCGAGATAATCGTCCGCGTGGCCGATAAGATGGGCGCCGATGTCCGCAAGCTCGTACCTTTCGGCAAGGGTCTCCGCGCCGACATGGGCCAGAGCCGCGGCGCACAGGCTGGCGAGGCCGACCGTCACGCCGTATGGCTGACCGCTAATAACCTCGAACCGAAGCTCAGCCCGTTCGATCCGTTCAGCATCCTCGATGAGATTCAACGACTCGTGCCCGGCTATAACCTGTTGCGCCTGCAACTGCTCTCAGGCAATGACCAACACCTTGAACCGGCAACCGGCGGACTCGTCCAGATCAGCAAGCGCCGCGACCTTGTGCTTCCCTCGGGCGACACGCTGTTCACCTCGGGCACGCTGGGGCGCTACTCGACCGCGCTTACAGAACTCTCCCAGCACCAGAACCAGTATTCGAAATTGACGCAGATTGAAACTGCGGCGGACTGACCGCGCAGCAGCAACCAGATTTTGAGCCAAACGCAGGAGCCAGAAGCCAGAGACGCATGAGCCACCTATCGCCGTTCCAGACATTCCTGCTGATCAGCATCATCAAGATCGTCGTCGTGCTCGTCATCACGCTGACGGCGGTGGCCTACACGGTGCTGCTGGAGCGCAAGGTTCTCGGCCACATGCAGAACCGCTGGGGCCCCTCGCGCGTCGGACCGTTCGGCCTGCTGCAACCGCTGGCCGACGGCATCAAGCTCTTCCTCAAGGAAGACCTCATGCCGCTCGCCTCCGAGCGTCCGCTCTTCATCCTTGCGCCCATCATCGCACTGACCTGCTCGTTGGTGTCGATCTCCGTCGTGCCGTTCGGCGGCATGCAAAAGATCAAGGGCGTCGAACTATTCAACGTTGCAGACCTAAACATCGGACTGCTGGTCATACTCGGCATCACATCAATCGGCGTCTACGGCATCGCGCTTTCGGGCTGGTCCTCGAACAACAAGTTCTCGCTATTGGGCAGCCTGCGCGCTACTTCCCAGATGATCAGCTACGAGCTGGCGCTTGGCCTCTCGCTGGTCGGCGTCATTCTGCGCGCGCAATCGCTTTCGCTGCGCGACATCGTCAACAGCCAGAGCGCACACGGCCTGCTAAGCTGGAACTTCTTCGGGGGCTGGCAGTTCGTCGCTTTCTTCATCTACCTCATGGCCGCGTACGCCGAAACGAACCGCGCCCCATTCGACCTGCCCGAAGCGGAATCCGAGTTGGTCGCTGGCTACCACACAGAGTACAGCTCGATGAAGTTCGCCATGTTCTTCATGGCCGAGTACGCCAACATGATTACGGTAAGCTGTGTGGCCACACTGCTGTTCTTCGGTGGCGCGTCGAGCCCGCTCGGCCACCTGCTCCCCGCCACCTTCGGCGGTCCGATCCTGGAGGCGATCTTCCCGATCCTCTGGTTCGTTGCGAAAGTCTTCGCGTTTCTTCTGCTCTACATCTGGGTGCGCGGCACGCTGCCTCGCTTCCGCTACGACCAACTGATGGGCTTCGGCTGGAAGTTTCTGTTGCCGCTGGCAATGCTGAACATCGTCGTCACCAGCCTTGTACTTGCGTTTCACGGTTAGGACCGCGTGGGCTGTTACAAGCGCGGGTTGTTCTACAATCGGCAGGCGGTTTTCATCGCTGTCCTGCTCGAAGTGTTTCAAAGGATTCAGGAAAGACCTGGCAGACAAAACATGCAACTGGCACTCTTCATCATCTTTGGCGCGCTGGCTGTTGCAGGAGCATTGAACCTGCTGTGGCAGCGTCACCCCATCAACAGCGCCCTGTCGCTGGTGGTCGTGATGCTCTCGCTAGCCGTCCTCTACTGGTCGCTGGGCGCGGAGTTTCTGGCCGCCGCACAGGTCATCGTCTACTCCGGCGCCATCATGGTCTTCTTCGTCTTCGTCATCATGCTTCTGAATGCCGGTGAAGAGGAACGCACCCATGGAAGCCGCGCTGCGTATCTGGCCGGCGTTCCGGGAGCCACGGCCATCTTCTGTGTACTCAGCTTTGTCTTCCTCACGGAGCGCCACGCATTCGGCGGCTCGAACATCGGCGGCTATCTGAGCCACGCGACCAACAATATCGCTGAGCTGAGCGAAGTCCTCTTTACCAAGCTGTTACTGCCGTTTGAAGTCACCAGCGTTCTCATCCTGATCGCCATCCTCGGGGCCGTCGTGCTCGCAAGAAAGGAGCGCTAGACGATGCACACTGAAGTTCCCATTGCGGCTTATCTCATCCTCGCCGCTATCCTGTTTTCGATCGGAGTGGGCGCGTTTCTCATCAAGCGCAACCTGATTAGCATCTTCATGTCGATCGAGCTGATGCTCAACGCCGTCAATCTGACCTTCGTCGCGTTCGCGCACCAGTGGCACCAGATCAGCGGCCAGATCTTCGTCTTCTTCGTGATGGTTGTCGCCGCCGCGGAAGCTGCGGTCGGCCTCGCTATCATCATCGCCATCTTCCGCACGCGCCAGACCCTGAATGTCGACCAGGTCGACCTGATGAAACTATGAGCCCTGAGACATCCATGATCAACACCTCGAACCTCTGGCTGATTCCGCTGCTGCCTTTCGCGGGCTTTCTCATCAACGGCACCATTGGGCGTAAATTTCCGCGCTCCCTGGTCTCCGCCGTCGCGCTGATTGCAACCGCAATCCCCGCCGCCATCGTTGCGTGGCTCTGGTCGGTGATGCTTCCCGCAGGAGCGCCTGCCTCGATCAGCGTCGTAAGCAGCCCGTGGATCGCCATCACGGACTTTCAGGTCAACTTCGCCTTCACTGTCGATCACCTCACGCTGATTATGCTCGGTGTCGTCACCGGCGTTGGCTTCCTCATCCACCTTTATTCCGTCGGCTACATGGCGCACGAAGAGGGCTACTGGCGGTTCTTCGCCTACCTGAACCTCTTCATGTTCTTCATGTCGGTGCTGGTGCTGTCATCGAGCTTCCTGCTGCTGTTCGTCGGCTGGGAAGGCGTCGGCCTCGCGTCGTACCTGCTGATCGGCTTCTACTTCAAGAAGGATTCGGCGGCAAACGCCGGCAAGAAGGCATTCATCGTCAACCGCATCGGCGACTTCGGCTTCCTGCTGGCGATGTTTCTGTTGATCCGCAACTTCGGCTCGCTCGACTTTACGCACGTCTTCGACGCCATCTCGGTCAATCCAGACTGGCACGGCGGCATCCTGACGGCCATTGCTTTGCTGCTCGTAGTCGGCGCCGCGGGCAAGTCGGCGCAGATTCCTCTGTACGTCTGGCTGCCCGACGCGATGGAAGGCCCCACGCCAGTCTCCGCGCTGATTCACGCGGCCACGATGGTCACGGCAGGCATCTACATGGTGGCCCGCTGCCATACACTGTTTGACCGCAGCCCGTATGCGCTGGGCGTAGTCGCCATCATCGGCGCGGCAACGGCAATCTTCGCCGCTTCGATGGGTATGGTGCAGAACGACATCAAGCGTGTACTGGCCTATTCGACCGTCTCGCAGCTTGGCTACATGTTTTTGGCCTGCGGAGTCGGCGCATACGCCGCCGGCATCTTCCATCTGATGACGCACGCTTTCTTCAAGGCGCTGCTCTTCCTCGCTGCCGGTTCCGTCATCCACGCGCTCGGTGGTGAACAGGACATGCGCAACATGGGGGGCTTGCGGAAGCGCATCCCCATCACATTCTGGACCATGACCGCTGCCGTCTTCGCCATCTGCGGCGTTCCATTCTTCTCAGGATTCTTCTCGAAGGACGAAATCCTCTACCAGACATTCATCGCTGGCGACAAAGTTCTATGGCTCATCGGCCTCATCACAGCCGGCATGACCGCCTTTTACATGTTCCGCCTGTGGTTCAAGACCTTCTTCGGCGAGGAGCGCTTCACCGAAGACCACAGCCACCATGACGCGCACGGCGTCCACGAGTCGCCCGCAATCATGCTCTTTCCGCTCGTCATCCTGGCGATCCTCTCTATTATCGGAGGATACGTCGGCGTCCCCGCAGTCTTCGGCGGACACAACGAGATCGAGCACTTTCTTGATCCAGTCTTCTCAAGCGGCGCAGTAGCAGCCACCGCAGGAAGCCATGGGCTCGAGTTTGGCCTAGCCACACTCTCTGTCCTGGTTGTCGCCATCGGTTTCTTCGCAGCGTTTTTCCTCTACTACAAAAAACCAGGCACAGCAGCATCGTACGCAGAGCGCTTCCCTGCCCTCTACCGTCTCGTCTCGAACAAGTTCTATGTTGACGAGATCTACGGCACCATCATCGTCACGCCGCTGCTGATGTTCACGCGCCTGATTCTCGGCGGCCTCATTGACGGCGGCATCATCAACGGCTCCGGCTGGGCAGCCGCGGCCCTCGCACGCGGCACAGGCTCAGTCGCCAACCGCGCGCAATCCGGCAACATTCGCTCCTACGCAGGCTGGCTCGCGCTTGGCGCCGCCGCAGTTCTCATCGTCATGATCTTCGGACGCGGGCTCCTGCACTAACGAACTCTGAAGTATTCACGCAGCACCGCAGTTGCTTCACGGAAACGATTGAACTGAAGACGCAATGAACATAGACCACTCCATCCTGACCATCATCACCTTCATCCCGCTCGCGGGCGCCATTCTGCTCGCGTTTCTGCCCGACCGCGGCAAGGTGATGCAGTGGGCTGCGCTTGCCGTCACGCTCGTCACCTTCATCGCCACGCTACACCTGCCAGTGCACTATAACTACTCGGCGGCCTCGGGAAGCTTCCAGTTCGAGCAGAACATCAGTTGGATCGCCTCGCCCGCCATCCGTTATCATCTCGGCGTTGATGGCCTCTCAATGTGGCTCGTCGTGCTGACCGGCTTCCTCGCTCCTCTGGGCGTGCTGATCTCGTGGCGCGCGATCGACACCCGTAAAAAGCTCTTCTACATCCAGTTCCTGCTGCTACAGGTTGCGATGTTCGGCGTCTTCGTCTCACTCGACCTGTTCCTCTACTATGGCTTCTGGGAACTTTCGCTAGTCCCCATGGTCGTGCTGATCGCCGTCTTTGGCCGCACTGAGAACCGCCGCAAGGCCGCGCTCAAATACTTCCTGTACACCTTCATTCCGTCCGCCATCCTGCTGGTGGGAATGCTCTGGGTCTACGCGCAGACCGGCACTTTCGACGTACCAACGCTGATACAACTCGCGGCAACACACGGCATCTCCACCAACTCTGCGGCACTGTGGTTGGCCTCGCTCGCTTTCCTCGGCGCATTTGCAGTGAAGGTTCCGGTGTTCCCGCTGCACGGCTGGCTCTCGGATGCAGTCTTCGAAGCACCCACCGCAGCCGTCATGGTGCTCGCCGGCAAGCTCGGCCTCTATTCAATCCTGCGCTTTAGTTTCGGTATCTTCCCTGAGCAGTCGCGACACATTGCTCCGCTCCTGATTGCGCTTGGCGCGATTGGCGTGGTCTACGGTGCGCTGATTGCGTTGGTGCAGGATGACATGAAACGTCTGGCCGCATTTGCCACGCTTGGCCACGTCAGCCTGGTGGTCCTCGGCATCTTCTCGTTCACCATCGCGGGAATCGACGGCGGCATCTATGCAACCCTGAACGAGGGCATCGGCGGCGCTGCTCTGTTCATTCTGCTCGGCGCACTCTACGAGCGGTACTCCACGTACAACATGCGCGAGCTGGGCGGCCTGGCCCAGAAGCTGCCCTGGATGGTGACGTTCTACGTCATCACAGCGCTCTCGGTAGTCGGCCTGCCGATGCTGAACGGCTTCGTCGGCGAGTTTCTCGTGCTCTCCGGCTCCATGCAGTCAGAGATTCTCCACCACACCGGCTGGACCGTACTGGCAACCACCGGCGTCATCCTGACCGCCTCCTACATGCTCTGGATGATCCAACGTATCTTCTATGGCGATCTCGGGCACAAGTCCACGATGAAGCCCGCCGCGGACCTCAATCTGCGCGAGCACCTCACGCTCTGGCCGCTGGCCATCCTGATGCTGGCGATGGGCGTCGTCTCGCCCTTCTGGATGCGCGCCATCGATGGCGCAGGCGTTGTTCTGGCGCAGCAACCCGTTCAAACAGCTCCGGCCACCACGTCACCCTCCGTGGCCGCAACCTCCGCTTCACCCCAAACCGTGATCGCCTCCACACTCGACAGAACGGAGGCCCGCTAAATGTCGCCCAACCTTGTTGCTCTGCTGCCTGAACTTGTCCTGACCATCACCGCCGTCATCATCATGCTGGCCGAGCCAATGCTTGCGCCCGGCGCCAGCCGCAAGCCGCTCGGCTGGATCGGCATCATCGGTACGATCGCTTCGGGTGTCGCAAGCTGGTACCAGTTGTCCTTCGGCACGATTCACGCCTACTCGAGCACGATTCAGGTGGACGCTTTCTCTGTGCTCTTCCACTACGTCATCGCTTCGGTCGTGCTGGTGACGCTGCTGGGCTCGCTCGACTACTTTGAGGGCAATGCCTCGCACGCAGGCGAGTACTTCGCGCTGGTACTCTTCGGCGCGGTTGGCATGATGTTCATGACCTGCTCGGTTGAGTTACTGATGGTCTTCGTTGGGCTTGAGATCTCGTCGATCTCGACTTACATCCTCGCGGGCTTCCGCAAGGGCAGCAGCACTGGCAGTGAATCTTCCATCAAGTACTTCCTGCTTGGCTCGTTTGCCACGGCATTCTTCCTCTATGGCATCGCGCTCGCCTTCGGCGCCACCGGCTCGACGAATATCTTTGCCATTGCCCACGGCCTTGCGACGACCGCCACCCCCACAATGGCATTCCTTGCGCTCGCCATGATCCTCATCGGCCTCGGCTTCAAGGTCTCGGCCGCCCCATTCCATGTCTGGACACCGGACGTCTACCAGGGTGCGCCTGCTCCCATCGTTGGGCTGATGTCCACGGCACCCAAAGCCGCGGCATTCGCCGTGCTGCTGCGCATCACCTTCACCGGCTTCCCAGCGATGCAGCATCGCTGGGCCGTGCTGATGTGGATACTTGCGGTGCTCTCGATGACCATCGGCAACCTGGGCGCACTCAAGCAGACCGATGTTAAGCGGATGCTCGCTTACTCATCGATCGCGCACGCCGGTTACCTGCTGGTCGCCTTCACTGCGTTCCCCTTCGACGGCATCGCCTCGGCCTGCTTCTACACCGCGGCTTACGCAGCCATGAACGTCGGCGCATTCGCAGTCATCACCCAGGTAGCTGGCTATCAGGAACGTGCTCGCACGCTTGAAGACTACACTGGGCTTGCGCTCAAGCGTCCTGTGCTCTCCGCGCTGCTGGCCTTTTTCCTGCTCTCCATGATCGGGATCCCCTTCACCGGCGGCTTCTTCGGCAAGTTCTACGTCTTCACCGCAGCCATCCACGGCGGACACGTCTGGCTGGCGGTCATCGGCCTGCTCAACAGCGGTGTCGCCTGCTTCTACTACCTGCGCCTGCTGACCTCGGTCTACTCGCGCCGCACCACCGACGCTCCGATGCTCGACAATCCCCGCCCCGTCAGCGCTCCGGCAGCGGTTGGCCTTGGTCTGGCCGCGGCGGCAACACTGGCGCTAGGCATCGTGCCGAGCGGCGCGGTCATGTTCGCTGAATACGCCAGCCACTCTGCGCTGATCGAGCAGGCCCGTCAGGAGTGCGCCAGCGCTCCTGCAAACTGCCACATCGAGCTCAAGTACGATGTGACCAAATAACGCTGATCATCTCAACATCAGCCGCAAAGCCTCCGCAATGCGGAGGCTTTTTCTTGCATGCAAATCGTTTATTTTGAAAGGAACCAGCAGCCAGTTCCCTCCGTATCTTCTCATGCGCGCTGAAGCTCCGGACACCACCGGCTAAGTGGTTGCCGATCAAGTTCTCAATCTTCACAGGAAAGTAGAAGACCGCATGACGACACGAACGCAACCAGTCGCGCAGCCTCGTCTCCATTACAGACGAGCACTCACAACCTTCATCCTGGCCTACATTTCAGTCACAATCCTGGGTATTGCCTTGTCCATCTTCATCGGAATCATAGGGCATTATCCCTCCGCCGCCGAGGCCCTCCAGAACCAGGCCTACCTCGTCTCGGAGAGGTTTTATCCCTTCATGAATCTTGTGGTCTGGAGCCTCTTTGCCTGGGCTTATTTTCGCAAGCGCGCAAAACAGGCCGGAAAAATAAGCCTGACCAGAGAAGCGCGAACCCTTGGCGCTTTCTGGGTAGTCGCCGCGATCATAGTGGACTATGTGGGATTCGTGGTAATCAAGAATCCGATATCTCTCAGCCCTCACGATTTCTATATCGGACAATTCCCATGGATTTACCTCATCTATGTCGCCATAGCGCTCAGTCCGCTATGCTACATCGCCCTGCTCAGGCGCGCCGAAATCCAGTGAAGCAGCGTCAAGCCAAACATGAGAAAGCCTCCGCACCGGCGGAGGCTTTTCACACTGCAAACAATCCGAAGGAACAGCTTAGATAGGCTTCGCCTTCAGGAAGATGATGACGAACGTGAACAGCGCCAGCGACTCGATAAACGCGAGGCCGAGAATCAGGAAGATGAAGATTCCAGGACGCGCGCCCGGGTTACGTGCAAGAGCTTCGGTAGCCGAAGCGGTTGCCCGACCCTGGCCAAGACCACACAGACCGGCGGCCAGCGCCATGCCCAGACCGGCGGCCAGCGGGATCCACTGGTTCTCCGGGTGAGCCACCGCGGTGGACTGCGCAAAGGCCGGCGATGCAAGCAGCAGCGCGGCCAACGACATGAACAGATATTGCAGCTTCTTCATTGGTGTTACTCCAACCTCCATCAAATGCGCCGCCAGTGGGTGGTTGATGCTCACCGTGCTGGCACCCTCACGCTATGCGGCGTTACTGCGCACTGCGAAGAGGAGGCCCCAACGCAGTGAAACCTGAACCAGTTTCTAATGATCGTGCGCAACTGCCATCGACAGATAAACCGCCGCAAGCAGGAAGAACACATATGCCTGAACCACTGCTACAAACATGTGCAGCCCCATGAAGAGCAGGGGAATGCCGAGCGGGACCAGCGAGAAGAACGCGAGCGTCACCAGGTCGCCAGCGAAAATGTTCGCGTAAAGACGGACAGTGAGCGAAAGGATACGCGCAAAATGCGAGATGATCTCGATCAGGAACATCAGCGGGTACAGCCACCACACCGGCCCGAGGAACTGCTTAATGTAGGCAAAACCATTCGCGCGTACGCCGTGGTAGTGGTAGTAGACAAATGTCACCAGCGCGAAGCCTAGCGGCACCACCACATCGGCCGTCGGCGACTTAAGCCCGGGGATCAATCCCATCAGGTTCGCAATCAGGATGAACAGTCCAAGCACCGCGAGGAAGCCCGTGAATCGCTCGAAGCCATGCCCAATGATCGACTCGCCCTGCTCAGAGACGAACTCATGCGTAATCTCCGCCAAGTGCTGAAACGCGGCAGGCTTCTCGACGCTCAGCGTCACTCGCACGATGATGAAGTACACGAGCAGCGCGAAGAAGACTAGAAGCTCCATTGCAAACGTGTCAGTGATCGGAGCCGTCGGATAGGTCGGCTGAATATGGAGCGACAGCAGCAGCCTGGTCACGGCAGCGCCGAAGTGAAAGTTCAGAAACTGGGCAAATAATGTCGTTGGCATAAAGAGCAATAAACAGGTGGCTGTTCCGGATGCAGATCGGCTAAACCGTCCACGCCTTCATCAACCGCAGACCCTCCACCGTGAGCGAAAACACACCCAAGGCAAGGCCGCCAGCCAGCGCAAACACAGAACCATCCAGAATCTTAAGGCTAACATAAAGCAGCACTATGGTCAGCCCCAGACGCAGGAAGAACCCCACCAGCACCATTCCCATGGGGCGCGCCATCGCGCCGCCATCCATGCGAGCCATCACGGCGGTCATCAGGCGCAGCCATTCCCACAACCCCGAACCCGAGATCGCTGCGCCTACCACCAGCAGCGCCGCTGACTGCCAGCCCATCTTCCACCACACCAGCAGACCTCCAACCACGGTAAGAATGGCCAGCAGACGCAGGGCACTCAGCATTGTGCGGCGAAAATCGGCATCGGTAAAGTCTGCCAGTGCCTTCACTTGATTCCCCACATCACTCATCCCTTGTCGCCTTTCAGATACTTCTGAGCCGTCGTGAATATCTTCACAAAGCCCGCAGCCGCACCCAGGATGATACCCGCAATCGCAATCCAGCCGGTGTGAAAGCGTTCGTCGAGCCACGCGCCGACCAGCCAGCCGATAAGGCATCCAGCGGGCAGAGCAATGGCAAGCTGAATCATCGACTCAGCCTTCACCAGTTCACCCAGCGCGCCGCTCTTTTTCGGTTCGTCAGCCATGCCCGTCTATTACCTCACGCTTATTACACCACGGCTACACCAGACAAAGGCGCGTCGATTTGCATCATAAATAGCGGCGTCATCGTCGTTGCTCAACGTCAGGCCTTTTGCATCTGCATGCGGCAATTCAGCCGCCCGCTATACTGGAACTTCATCAACATCAAGGCAAAAAGGAAACTCCGTGTATCAGTCAGACTTCGAGGAAAAGGTCTACCAGCAGCGCCGCGAGAAGCTTCAGCAGATTGCCGCCCTCGGCCGCGAGATCGGCCTGAACGAGGCGCAGTCCACCTACCCCAACAGCTATGCCGCCTCGCACACCATCCCCGAGTTGCGCGCCGCCTACGACGCGACCACCGCCGAAGAGCTCTCGCTGAACCACTCCCCTATCGAAGTCTCCATCGCCGGGCGCATCATGGCCATCCGTATCCAGGGCAAGGCCGGTTTCGCGCAGCTTCAACAAGGCGGACAGCGTTTTCAGATCTATGTCCGCAAAGACGACGTCGGCGAAAACGCCTTCGCACTCTACAAGTTACTCGACCTCGGCGACCACATTGGCGTGCGCGGCCACCTGATGCGTACGCGCACCGGCGAACTGACCGTTCACGCCACCTCACTTACCTTCCTCGCCAAGGCCATGCTCGCGCTGCCAGACAAATATCACGGCCTCGAAGATACCGAGCTGCGCTATCGCCAGCGCTACGTTGATCTCTTCATGAACACGGGCAACGCGGCAAAGCCTGCCGATGCAGCCGAGGAACAAGCAAGCGAAGACGAAGGCCCGGGCAACGTGCGCGAGGTCTTCGTCAAGCGTGCGGCGATTCTCCGCGCCATTCGCGCCTTCTTCGACGCGCGCGGCTACCTCGAAGTCGAGACGCCGATGATGCAGCCCATCGCGGGCGGCGCGGCGGCGCGTCCGTTCATCACGCACCACAACGAGCTGGACCTCGACCTCTTCCTGCGCATCGCGCCGGAGCTTTACCTGAAGCGTCTGGTCGTCGGCGGCCTCGACCGCGTGTACGAGATCAACCGCAACTTCCGCAACGAGGGCGTCAGCACACGGCACAACCCCGAGTTCACGATGCTCGAGTTCTACCAGGCATACGCGAACTACCACGACCTCATGCGCCTGACCGAAGAGCTGATTGTCTTCGTCGCCCATCAGGTGAACGGCACCACAATTACGCACTTCAACGGGCATGAGATTGACTTGTGCAAGTGGACGAAGTTGTCGATGCGTGAAGCGATTATCAAGTTCGGCGGAACCATACCAGCCTCAGGCGATGGGAAAGAGATTGCTGAGGAATTTGAACGCGTAGCGGAACCACACCTCATCCAGCCCACGATCATCTACGACTTCCCGCTCGCCGTTTCGCCGCTCTCGAAGAAGAAGGCAGACGAGCCGGACTGGGTGGAGCGGTTCGAGTTCTACATCGGCGGCTTCGAGCTGGGCAACGCCTTCAGCGAGCTGAACGATCCCGTCGATCAGCGTGAGCGGTTCGTAGAGCAGGTAGAGCAAAAGGAGCGAGGCGACGCTGAGGCTATGGCCGAAATCGACGAAGATTACGTTCGCGCGCTGGGCTACGGACTGCCGCCGACAGCGGGCGAAGGCATCGGCATCGACCGCCTGACTATGGTTCTGACCGGAGCCAAATCCATCCGTGACGTCATCCTTTTCCCGCTGATGCGTCCGCAGCAGAAGACTGCCGAGCAGTTGGCGGAGAAGCAGACGCAGCCGCATGGGGAGTCGGCGGAGTAGGTACCCCCTCCCCGTACTTAAGTACTAAAGTATTCCATTCATTGGGCTTATTTTCAAAAGGGTCATCCCCGGATAGCGTTGCCCTTGGGATGCTCATGCCGATCTGAGTGCTGATTTAAGTTTAGCAAAAGGGAAAAACTAAACCGCCACGGTTATGTTGTTCCATTTGCGTTGTTTATGGGTGAATGGGGCTTGACATGCGAGTTTTGCGGGAAATCTGAAGACGGGATTTGGCTGTTGAAGGACAGCAGATTCCTCCGCTGCGCTGCGGAATGGAAATGCAGGAAAGGTTGTGGAATGGAAATGCAAAAGCAGGTCCTCCCGCTCCGCGGAAGGATGACAATTGTAGAGGCGGAATGACTTTGCTTACTCGTCCTTACTTCTTACTCCCTGCTTTTCCGAGCCGCTTGACCACGCCGCCCAGCGAGTGCTCGTTCATTGCAGCGATGGCGTCTCCGCGCACCTTGCCGAGCCAGGCGTCGAGCGCCTTGTCGCCGACAGAGAACCAGTCGCCCGCCGTCGCCTGGAAGATGTCGCCCAGGCCGATCTGCTTGGGCGCGCGTTTGAGCTTTGCGCCGCCGTTCGGACCTTTGCGCTGCACGATGAGACCGGCTTTGTGCAGCAGCAGAAACGTGCGCCGCACCATGACGGCGCTCTCTTTCAGCTCATCGGCAATCGCCGCCGAGGTGTGCATCTTTTCGGGCTCGGCGGCCAGCACCGACAACACCCGCAGACTCAACCGAAACCGCGCATTCTGTGCCATGCAGAAAAAACTATCACAGTGGCTCGGTGCTCTTTGTGTCTTCTCCGCGCCAATCGCGTCCGGCCGCGGCTTTCTTCACATCGCTGCAATGTAAACTCGTCATGTGAACATCCTTTTTGTCGGCGACGTCTTCGGCTCTGCCGGCCGCCACATCGTCCGCGAACATCTGCCTCACGTACTCGAAACTAACGCCGTCGACCTGCTCGTCATTAACGGCGAAAACTCCGCCGGAGGCTTCGGCATCACTCCCGCCATCGCCGAAGAGCTCTTCGACATGGGCGCGCACGTCATCACCACCGGCAACCACGTCTGGGACAAGCGCGAGATCTTCGAATACATGACCGTCCCCGCCAACTCCGACGTACGCGGACGCCGCGTTATTCGCCCAGCCAACTTCGCCTCCGGCACGCCAGGCTACGGCCTGTTTCAGGGTGAGCTGCCCAGCGGCCAGAAGTACGCCGTCATCAATCTGCAGGGCCGAGTCTTCATGTCTTCGTCCGACGACCCCTTCCGCAAGACCGATGAGCTGCTGACGCAGATTGCGGCAGAGTCGGGCGCGAAGGTCATCCTCGTCGACTTCCACGCCGAGACCACCAGCGAAAAAGCCGCGCTGGGCTGGTATCTCGACGGACGCGTGACGGCGGTGCTCGGGACTCATACGCACATCCCGACGGCGGACGAGCGCATTCTGCCCGGCGGAACTGCGTTCCAGACCGACGTGGGCATGTCCGGCCCGTATGACTCGGTGATTGGTGTCGAGGTCGAGCAGGTGCTCCAGCGCTTCCTGACCGGAATGCCCGGAAAATTCGAGGCTGCCAAGGGCAATCCGAAGATGTGCGCTGCTCTGATTCAATGCGACGGAGCGACTGGCCGCGCTCATGCGATTCAGCGCATCATGCTCGGGGAGTAGTGCTGAACAGATTCAGGTAGCAAGTGGTCGCACCAATCGAATAGAATCACTCGCAACATGAGCCAGAGCAAAATCTCCCGCCGGGCCTTCCTTGAAGGCACAACAGCAGCCGCGCTTGCTACCCAGATCAAGCCCATCAAGGCACAACAGAAGACGTCGGAAGAGCTATGGCCGGAGAACGGCACGCTGATTTCTGATGATGGCTGGCACCTCTGGCTGGACCACCGGGCCGAGTGGAAGAACGATGAGATCTTCCTGCCCGACGACATTGCTCAAGACGTTGACGGCGTAGTGCGCGGCAAGGGCAAGCCGCTGCCGGTCAACGCGCCGACCGGCGGATGGGCTTCGCTGAGCGTTGACGCGAGCAAGGAAGTCATCCTGCCCGCGACGGTCGAACAGCATTTCTGGGGCGCGTTTGGGCATCGCTCGTATACCCCGGAGGAGTACCGCTATGCCGCCGACGATCCTGTTCCGCAGAATGGCGCGTACTTCGGCGTCTCGTGGTGGCATCGCGCAATTGATATTCCGGCCTCGATGCAGGGCAAGCGGATCTTCCTGCATGTGCGCGGCGCGCGCCTGCGGGCCGAGGTTTATCTGAACCAGAAGCTGGTCGGCTACTCCATCATGGAAGAGCTGCCGTTCGAGTGTGACCTGACGCACGCCGCGAACCCCGGCGGGATGAACATTCTTGCCATCCGCATCACGAATCCGTTTGGTCGCTTCGATTGGGTGGATGGCCTGAATGCGCAGTGGGGCGCGGTGAAGCTCTACCGCTCGCATGGGTTTGGCGGGCTGGATCGCGGCATGACCATCAGCGCGCATGACAGTGTGCGGATCAAGGATTTGTGGGTATTGAACCGTCCTGAGCCGCAAAAAATAACTGCACGCTTGGAGCTTGAACAGTTCAGACCGGCAGATCATCAGTTTATAGACGGCACCATCAAGGCGGAGATACTGGATTCTCATACTGGCACATCGCTCAAATGGTCCGGTTATGGGCCCGGCGCTAGCTTCGACTACGATGGAATCGGATCTCCGAGTGCGTCTTTTGGATCACATCCAAACGTGAGGAAAGATGGGCCCGTTCTTTCAACGCGGATACTCGAACTTGGCCTAACCTGCGACGATGCTCAGCTCTGGGACATTGAAACGCCTCGCCTTTATCATCTTCGTGTGACATGGATCGGCAAGGATGGCCACACCGACACTCGCACCATCGCCTTTGGCTTCCGCTCTTTCGGTCCGACTGGCCTCGGCACCGACGCGATGTTTCGGCTGAATGGGCAGCGGATGAAGCTGTACAGCGCGATCTCGTGGGGCTACTGGGGACTGAATGGGCTCTTCCCCACTCCTGAGTTGGCTGAGAAAGAGGTGACGCAGGCGAAGAAGCTCAATCTGACCTGCCTGAACTTCCATCGCAACGTCGGTAAGGAAGAGGTCTTTCGCGCGCACGACCGGTTGGGTCTGCTGCGCTACATGGAGCCGGGCGCGGGCAAGATGGCTATCGGCAAGCTGCCCAGCGGTGTCGCGGCCAACGCTGCCAGCATCGTGATGGAGAAGCCGGTCGATGCGGCCGACAAGTTCGCCCAGCAGTTCATGATTGCGAAGTGTGTCGGCATGGTAAAGGCTTTTCGGTCGCATCCGTCGCTCATTCAGTACACGCTGCAGAATGAGATTGGCGCGGACCTGAAGAATCCCGATACGCTTGCGATTCTGGCGGCCATGCGTGCCGAGGACCCGAGCCGCTCGATTGTGCTCAACGATGGCTTCGTCGCGCCTCCGCGCAGAGCTGCGCAAGCATGGTACGAACCTTGGAACGACAAGCTCCACCGCAGCGACGAAGAGCCGTGGGGAGACTGGTGGAATCAGCATCAGGGCGCGGGCGACCAATGGTACGACGAGTTCTACAAATCGCCGACGGAGTTCACCTATAAGGCCCCGTTCAAAGAGGTCATCACCGAGTTCGGCGAGATGGAAGGCTGCGCCACTCCCGACAACCACTCGCTCATGGTCCATCAGATCACCGAGACATACAAGAGCTGGGGCGCCACCAGCTACGACCTCGTAGACCACCAGGAGATCATTGCGGGCTACGACGCATTCCTGAACCGATGGGGTTTCCGCAAGGCGTTTCCGGCGACTGAGTCGCTGTGGCTCTCGCTCGGCTCCAAGTGCTACGACACGTGGCAGAACTATATGGAGAACGCGCGCATCTCCGACGAGCTGGACTTCGCCGCCATCTCGGGGTGGGAATCGACCGCGATTGAGAACCACTCGGGCATCGTCGACAACCTGCGCAACTACAAGTCCGACCCTGCGCCGATTCGGCAGACACTCAGCCCGGTGCATCCTGTGGCGAAGCAGCGTTCGGTGTGTGTGAAACGCGGTGAGAAGGCAGTCTTCGACCTCTTTCTGCTTAACGACACGAGCAAGGCTGTGACCGGCACGCTCAGCTTCAGCGCGCTGACGCCTTCGGGAAAGCTGCTTAAGCTGGTCAGTTTGCCGGCGCCTGCGCAGACGCCGGACCGGTTCAGCTACCTGCTGCGCGAAGGCTTCGAGACGCCTGCGCTGGAGGAGGAGGGTATGTATCGGTTCCGGTTTGCGCTCTCGTCGGACCTGTCGGTCACACAGACCAAGGCAATCTGGGTGACGGGCCTTCCGGAACACAAGCACTCGCATCGTAAAATAATCGCCATCTCCGGCGTCACCAGCTCTTTGCGCAAGCAGCTGGCGGAGATCGCGCCACGGCTGGGGATTGAGATCAAAGACTTCACCGTCGGCGCGAAGTACGACGCGATTGTCTCGCAGGGCCTCACAGCAAACAGCTCCGCGTTCCAGCTCTCCGGCGATGACACAGGTCTCGAAGCGCATCCGGGCGGCGCACCGAAGAATCTCCACACTGGCGAAGGCAGCCTGGACACCGCAATCCTCGACGCGGTCAAGGCTGGCACGCCGCTTCTCAGCATGCCGCAGTCGGACGCCTTATCCGAAGGCGTAGCCCGCCAGCTCGCAGCTGCTGGAGCTTTCACCTACAGCGGCACCGTCGGCGACTTCCGCGCGCCGTGGATGGGCAACTGGTACTTCGTGCGCGAGCACCCGGTCTATGCGGGCCTGCCTGACAATCAGGTGATGGGCATTCACTACCAAGCCAAGGGACGCGAATCGAACGGACTGCTGGTCGATGGCAGCAACATCGAGATTATCGCGGCCTATAGCCGCGACCATGACCGCCACATCGGCGCAGGCACCTTCACTGCAAAGCTCGGCACAGGGCGCATTCTCTACCACCGTGTCCCAGAGTTCCATCCTGTCACGCAGCAGAGACTTCTTAGCAATGCGCTACTCTGGCTATTGACAGAAACGGCATAAGCAAAGCACCGCTGACACCCACGTCACCCAGAAACTACTCAAAGACAGAAGAGAGGCAGCCCGCGAAGGCTGCCTCTCTGTTTCAAGTGAAATGAAGCTTTACTTGCGACGGTGGACGGGGTGATGCACCGGAGCAGCCTTCTTCGGCAGCACCAAAGCGCCATCGCTCATGATAATCATCACCGGTCCAGGCGCTGCAGTGGCGCCAGCCGCAGGAGCAGCAGCCGGAGCCGGGGCAGCAGCAGCCGGAGCAGCCGCTGTGGAAGCCGCAGGAGTCGCTGCTGCATCAGCAGGAGCAGCGCCAGCTGCAGGAGCCGTTCCCTTGACTACGCCACCAACGGTGTAGGAATTATAGGTGCCGGAGATCGTAATCTGCGCACCAACCGCCGGGACATCAGCGTCCTTAAGCGGCGTGCCCATGTTGAAGGTAAAGTCCGCCGTCTTCGACTGCACCGCATCATCAGAGACCGAAGCCGTGATGACGGTGGTGGTCGCCGAGACGACCGTCACGTTGGGCAGCTCGACCGACTTGCCCGCCAGGATGCCCCACACCTTCGCAGCATCGTCCGGGCTGCCATTCTGCAGGATGAACTCCTTGTCCGAAACTGCCAGTGTGCTCAGATCAGGCGTGGTTGCGATGACCTGTTTCACAATGTCTTCCGGCTTCGGCGCAGGCTTGATCGAGAAGCCAGCGGGAGGATTCAGGTTCGTTGCCACCGCAGCCGTAACTGCATCATAGCCATCGTCCGCACCGTGGTACTTCTTGTAGCAGTACTTCGCCAGAGGCAACATCTGTGACTTGTATGGCTCCGGCGCAAAGTTCGAAGCGCGCGTAGCGTACCAGGTGCAGTTCTCATAATCAGGTGGGGTGGACTCGTAGTACGCCTGCGCCAGCGTGTAGGTGTCCTGCAGAACTGGGCCAGGCTTCTCCGTGTCTGCCACAGGCACGCTGCCCAATTCAGCCTTGAAGTTCGTGACAGCGGTCGCCGCGTCTTTCTTGTTCAGAGCAGCCGTGCCAATTGCGCGATAGAAGACCGGGTAAGCAGACTGCTTCAGCTTCTCAAAATCTGCGTCGGCCATGTCCTTCGGCTTAGTTGTGACAGCCAAACCTTTCTTTGCATAGTCCGCAGCCGAATCGAGTCCAGACTGCTTGGTCGCGGCGTCGGTCGCCTGCTCGGCGCTCGACATCCGGAAATAAACCTCCAGCGTCAACGCACGAAGATTGTTCGGATCCACTTGCAAAAGCCGATCGGCAGTTGACAGCGTCTTGGTCGGATCGAACGAGCTGTAAGTAAGCATCAGCAGCTGCAGAGTGTCAGCCTTGACCTGGGACTGAGGATAAGCCTCCAGATACGACTCAAGGGCAGCTGCCTTGGCCTGCGGATTCGTCTGCGTGATCGCATCGTTATATGCCTTGTATTCGGCAGCAGACATCTGAATGCCGCCACTGGACGACTGCGTGTTCTGGCCAAGATTGACCTGGGTTTGAGCAATCCCGGGCTGTGCAGCCAATGCAACACCAGCGACCGCCAGGAGAGACGCAACGACTACCTTCTTCATTCCACACTCCTCAATAAATCTTCATTTAAGAACGATGCCACGGTGCTCCCCGAGGTCAACTTGGATATTACAGAAAACTGGCCCGAATGACAGCACAACAAGTCCATCCCGCCGTGCCCCAACCCTTCGGCGATGTTATGTAAAGCGTTTTGAGCATCTTGAGATGATGATGCGGATTATAGAAACGCTGTTGCTCGCTTGGCAAGAGGACAGTTTGCCTTTGGGAAAGCAGATTCCGACGAACTCAAACGTTATTTCTTGCGCTACTCAATCGGCAAGGAGACCATACCACCCACAACCTGCCGCCAACCCCACCGTACAGGATTCGCAGAATCGTTAGATGGTCAGATCCAGGAGGAATTGCTTCTCGGGGAGGCATTTCAGCAAAGATTTTGCACAAGATCCAGCCGTCCGAAGCATCACTCCCGCTAGCCATAGTGTTAGGGACGTTTTATCCACAACCCGTAGTATTGTTTCCGTTGATTCCCGCCTCAACCACGGCTACAGTGAATGCAGTCCTAACAGACACCGGCGAGTCGCGGCGGAAGTGCCCGGATCTCGCCCGGGAGGTTGAACTTGCTCAAGATCAAAAAAGTCCAGATTCTCGGCTTCAAGTCCTTCTGCGACCGGACCGAAGTGCAACTCTCCGGCGAAGGCATTGCAGCCATTGTAGGGCCCAACGGTTGCGGCAAATCAAACATCTCCGACGCCATCACCTGGGTGCTCGGCGAACAGTCGGCCAAGTCATTGCGCGGCGTCAAGATGGAGGATGTCATCTTCGCTGGCACGCGAGACCGCAAGGCCACCGGCATGGCCGAAGTCTCACTCACGCTCGTCGATCCTGACGTCTACGACAGCGCCAGCGCGCTCCCCGACGAGCCGGAGATCGTCATCGACGACGCCGTGCCGACAGACTGGGACGAAGCCGCCCTGCGCCGGCAGCACGCCGAGGAGACCGAAGAAGCCGTCGCCGAAGCGCAGCCAGGCACCGTGATCGAGACCGAAGGCCAGCCCGTTCCCGCGGCTGAAACTGCAGCATCCGCCGAAGACGCAACAGCCAACGAAGGCGCAACAGCCAACGCGGCAAATCCGAACAATGTCGTGTTAAAGATTCGCCGTCGCAAATTCAACCGCGCTCCCGTGCGCGCTGGTGAACTCACCATCACACGTCGCCTCTTCCGCAGCGGCGATTCCGAATATCTACTCAACGGCAAGATCTGCCGCCTGCGCGACATTCAGGACATCTTCATGGGCACCGGCCTCGGCGGCGAGAGCTACGCCATCATCGGACAGGAGCGCATCGGGCAACTGCTCTCGGCCAAGCCGCACGACCGCCGCTCCATCATCGAAGAGGCCGCAGGGATTACGCGTTTCAAAACCAAAAAGCGCCTCGCCGAGCTCCGCCTTGAGTCGGCCAAACAGAACCTCGCCCGCGTCAACGACATCTTCGAAGAGGTCACGCGCCAGATGGGCTCGCTCAAGCGCCAGGCCGCCAAAGCCGAGCGTTACGGCGCACTCCGCGATGAGCTGCGCGGACGCCTCCGCGTCGTCCTCGCCAGCCGCATGGCTCAGATGGACGCCGAACAAGCAGCTACCGTCGAGAAGATCAATGCGCTGGCCACGCAGATCGACGCGCAAGCCACTTCGGTCGACGCCATGGATGCCGAGCACAGCGAGGGCATCCGCAAGGGCTACGAGCTCGACCAGAAGATCCGCGAAGCGGGCTCACAGGCGAACCAGTCCGCTGTTGAACTGGAGCGCATCACGGCGCGCACCGCGGCTAATGCCGACCGCGTCTCCGAGCTGACTGCTCGTATGGCGACTGGTACGGACGATCTGGCCCAGGCGCGTGAGCAGCTCGCTTCGCTGGCTGGTGAGTTGGAGCAGCACCGCAGCTTTTTGGAGAACGCTACGGCTGAATCTGCCGGCTCGCGCGACGCGGCGCAGAGCCAGCAAGCACGCGCACAGGAGGCATCCCGCGCTGTCGCAGTCGCAGAGCAGCAGGCCGAGCAGAACCGCCGCTCGACCATGCAGCTTGTGCAGCGCATCTCGCAGACCCGCAACGAAGAGGCACAGGCCGCAGCCGCGCTGGCCGGGCTCGAGCGCGAGGCCGAGCGTCTGCTCTCCGAGAGCGACACGGCGAAGCAGGAGCTCGAAGCCCTCGGCGTACAGCGCGGCCAGGTAAAGCTCACCTTCGAGTCAGTCACCGAGCGACTCAAGCGGCTCGAAGCAGAGATCACCGAGATGCGTCAGCAGATTCAGACGAAGCGCACGGAAGAGTCCGAATCAAAGCGGAACGGAGACAAGCTTCGCGGTGACGTGGCCAGCCTGAACGGTCGCCGCAATTCGCTCGAAGCTCTCATCCGCGAGCACAGCTACTCGACCGACACCGTACGCAACATCTTTAAGACCGCCGCCTACAAACAGAACCTCGACGGCATGGCCGCTGTCGGCACACTGGCCGACTTCCTCGAAGTCGACGGCAAGTACGAGAGCGTCGTCGACGAGTTCCTCCGCGATGAACTCAACTATATCGTCGTCAAAAGCTGGGACGCCGCCGACAAGGGCGTGCATCTGCTCCAGACTGATGTGGCCGGACGCGCAACGTTCCTGGTGCATCCCAACGATGCGCAGGCGAATTTTGCGTTTGCGGAAGGGATGAAGAGCGAGGCGCAGACGAGCATCGAGGGCATCGAAGGCGTGGTGCCGCTCAAAAGCTGCGTGCGTGTGCTGGATGGCTTTGGCAAGTCGCTCGAAGTCATTCTGCCTAAGCTGCGCGAAGGCTTCGTTGCGCCGGACTCCTATACGGCGCGGTCGCTGGCCCTTTCGCACCCGCACGCGTTCTTCCTCTCACCCTCCGGCGAGACCTTCCACAATGTCACCGTCACCGGCGGAAGGCCGCGTGCGCAAGGCCCGCTTGCGCTCAAGCGCGAACTGACCGAGGTGCAGAAGAACGTCGAGCAGGCCGAACAGGACCTCGCCCAGACCGACGTCAACACCACCGCACTCCAGCACCAGATCACGGAGCTGAACGCTGCCATCGAATCCAAAACGCAGGAGCGGCGCGAGGCTGAGCGCGAGTCGGCCAACTCCGGCGCGGCGCTTCGGCAGATGGAGTCCGAGGCCGCGCGCATCGAGCGCCGCCTGCAGGACTGGGCCCTCACCACAGAGCGCAACCGCGACGCCCGCAACCAGAAATCCGACCTCATCGCCCGCCGCCAGCAGGAGGCCACGAACTTCGAGACCGAGCGCACCACGCTCGAAACCAATCTCGGCGAGTTGCAGTCCCGCATCGAGCAGCTTCGCGCCGAACGCGAGCAGTTGCAGCAGGCCGCAGCAGCGGCGGCGGCTGATCTGGCGGGTCTTGAAGAGCGCCGCCGCAACGCCCAGGCCAACTTCGACCAGACACAGCGCCTCTCGAATGGCCAGCAGCAGCGCATCCAGCAGATCGAGCAGCAGCTCTCCTCGGCCAGTGCTGAAAAGCTTCGCCGCGAGGAAGAATCCGCTCAGCTCGCTGTGCAGCACTCAGATCTGTCCGAGGTACGCGCCAACGCCGTCGCCGAAGGCACGCGCCTGACCGCCGAAGCCACCGAGTTGCGCACAGCCACAGCCGAACTCGATGCGAAGCTCCGCGTGCTGCGCCACGAAACCGAGGCGCTACGCGAAGAGCGCTCAGGCCTGAGCGCGCGCGCTGCCAAACTCGCCTCCGACATCGAGCACATCGAAGCCACTTGCCTGAACGACCTCGGCGCCGAAGCTGCAACGCTGCGTGCAGACACCGAGGTCCAGCGCATCGAAGGCGACGAGCTCCACACGCAGGAAGAAGAAGCACGCGCCCTCAAGCAGAAGCTCGAATCCATGGGCCCTGTCAACATGATGGCGCTCGAAGAGTACAACGAGACTGCCCAGCGCCACGCTTTCCTCGAAACCCAGCGCAAAGACCTGCTCGACTCTATCGAGAACACGCAGGCCACCATCAAGGAGATCGACGAGATCTCCCACACCAAGTTCGACGAGGCTTTCAAGGTCATCAACGAAAACTTCTCGATGACCTTCACCAAACTCTTCGGCGGCGGCCAGGCCTCGATGAAGCTGACTGACGAGGAGAACTCCGCCGAAAGCGGCATCGACATCATGGCGTCGCCTCCGGGCAAGAAGCTGCAGAACATCCTGCTGCTTTCGGGCGGCGAAAAGGCCCTCACTGCGCTCGCACTGCTGGTCGGCATCTTCCAGTTCCAGCCTGCTCCGTTCTGCATTCTGGACGAGGTGGACGCGCCGCTCGACGAGACCAACGTAGGCCGCTTCGCCAAGCTCATCCACGACATGAGTGCCAGCACCCAGTTCGTCGTCATCACCCACAGCAAGCGCACCATGGGCCAGGCCGACGTAATCTACGGCGTCACCATGCAGGAGCCCGGCGTCTCGAAGGTCGTCAGCGTCAACCTTGCCCGCCGCGACACGGCAGACAATCGCCGTGCCGTCGCCTGATTTCTCTGATGAGCTTATGCGCAGGCGGAGCGACCCACTTAGGTGCTCCGCCTATTTTTTTGGGCTGGTCTAATCTAGGACAGGAATGCATCTGCCACTCACCTTCGGTCTTATTTCTGCGCTCACGGCAGCGATGCTCGTCGTACGCGTTTATTGGCAGCGCATCCCCCGCGCATTCAAGACAGCTCTGGTCGTTTTTGCCGCGGGAGTCATCATTATCTTCTTCGGTGCCTATGCGACCAAGTGGCGCATCTCTTCAGGTCGACTCAATTTCGCATTCTGCTGGGCTCTTCTGGCAAGCTGGGAAATTTTGCTGCTGCTCTTTTCCCTCCTCAAGCCACGATGGCTCACCGGCATCATCGCAGTGGTCATGCTGCTTCCATTACTCTCTGCCAGCATTATCTTCCCGCTGGCCTCTGCCCTTGGTCCATTACCGGCCACGACCATCGATCTGGGCGACCACATTCTCAGCGAACGAACTCCATGGGGCACAGGCACATTCCGAACCACCGGCACTGATCTGACCCTTTACTACCAGCCCGCATGGATGCCGTTCCTCCGTCTCTCTCTGCGCTCGGCACGCTACTACAACGGCCAGTGCGACGCGGACGCAGCTTATGCTGTGCTCCAGCCGGATGGTTCGCACGTCCAGATGGTCTGTCCCGCAGCCTCTTACCTTCCCGCGGACTCGGCACGCACCATCACGCTCCCGCTCTATCGCTCCATGTTTCACTCTCCCATCAAGAAAGCGACATCGTCACCCCAATGAACCAAGCACTCTTGCAGACCGATCTCGGCAATCTCCCCCTCACCGCACGCGGCAAGGTACGCGACATCTACTCGCTCGCTGACGATCAGCTCCTCTTTGTCGCCACCGATCGCATCTCTGCCTTCGACCACGTCCTCGGCAGCGGCATCCTCGACAAAGGTCGCATTCTCACCCAACTCTCGCGCTTCTGGTTCGACTTTCTTGCCGACATTGTCCCCAACCACGTCGTCACCGCCAACGTGCGCGAATTCCCCACTACACTCCAGCCTTACGCGGCACAGCTCGAAGGCCGCAGCATGGTGGTAAAACGTGCCGAGATGTTCCCCATCGAGTGCGTGGTGCGCGGCTATCTCTCCGGCTCTGGCTGGAAGGACTACCAGAAGACCGGCGCCGTCTGCGGTATCAAGCTTCCCGTTGGATTGCGAGAGTCCGACCGACTACCAGAGCCCATCTTCACGCCTGCCGCAAAGAACAACGTCGGTCATGACGAGAACATTTCCTTCGACCAGGCAGGTGCCGTCATTGGCCACAAGCAGGCCGAAGAGCTCCGCGATCTGACCTTCGCCATCTACAAAAAAGCCAGCGCGCACGCCGCCAGCAAGGGTCTTATCCTCGCCGACACTAAATTCGAATTCGGTTCCTACAACGGCAAGACCATCCTTGCCGACGAGGTGCTCACACCCGACTCTTCGCGCTACTGGCCCGCCCAGGGCTACCAGCCCGGCGGTGCTCAGCCTTCGTTCGACAAACAGTACGTCCGCGACTATCTTGAATCCATTCGCTGGAACAAGCAGGCCCCCGCACCCTCGCTGCCCGACGAGGTCATTGCCCGGACACGCGAGAAGTATATGGAGGCCTTCTACCTTATTACGGGCCGCCAAAGCCTTACTGAAAACGCATGACTCCGTTCGACTGGGTACTGGTCGCCATCGTCGCTTACTCCACCCTGCTGGCCTTCATGCGCGGCATCGTGCGCGAGCTTTTCGCGCTCGGAGGCCTCATCGGCGGCATCCTGCTCGCCGCATGGAACTACAGCCGCGTAGCAGCCGCGCTTGGCCGGTTCATCACCTCGCCCGAGCTGGCGCAAACCGTGGCCTTCGTCCTCATCCTGGTCATCGTCGCCATCGCGGCCACGCTTCTCGGCAAATCCATCCATTCGACGGCCCACGCTATCGGCCTGGGCTTCTTCGACCGCCTGCTCGGTGCTGCCTTCGGCTTTGTCCGCGGATGTCTGATAGGAGTTGTGGTCCTCCTGGCGGTCGCGGCCTTCTACCCTCATTCCAAATGGACCGAAAATTCCCGCTTAAGTTCCTATTTCCTAACCGGGGCTCATGCTGTATCCTTCGTTGTACCCTACGACCTGCGCCAGCAAGTTGTAGACGGCGCCGAGATGCTCAAGCACAAAGCACCGGATTGGATCAAACCGCTAAAATAGGGTCACAATAAAAAAACGGCCATCGACAGATGAGACCGTGAGCGAGGAAAAACCTTTGAAGCGCGAAATGGACGGACTTGTCACTCAGATGCACGGCGCCGGCATCCCCTATGCTGAAGCCGTTCGCCAGTTTAAGAAGCGCTACATCCTTGAAGTCCTCGCGCACCACAAAGGCAACCAGTGCAAAGCCGCCGAAGAGCTCGGCATGCACCGCAACACGCTCAGCCGCACCCTCGCCGAGCTGGACATGAACACGGCGATGATCCGCAACGGAATGCGCCGCCCGGTAGCCAGTGAGCGCCCCGACCGCCTGCGCATCCAGAACGTCGCCAACGCCCGCTAAGTTCCAGGTACCAGTGCTCACTGGAGTACGGGCGCGCGCCATTTGCCATCGGCATCGTCTAATCTTTTAGTAGATGAAGCTCCCCGCCCAGCCGCGCACCTCCGCCTTCCGGCGTTCGACGGCAGCCCTCGCGCTGGCGGGCTTCACTGCTGTTTCGCTCGCCCAGGCACCTGCAGCCAAAGGGTCAGACAAACCCTCCAAGCCTATCAGCGAGATCCTCACTACAAGCCAGCGCACCGAAGCCGACAACGCGTATCTCACCGGCGCACGCCTCTTCGAGCGCAAAGACTTCGCTGGAGCCGAGACGCAGTTCCAGAAAGCCGCCAAGCTTAATCCCTCGGACCACAACTACGCGCTCGCGGCCAACATGGCCCACACCGAACGGGTCACCGACCTGCTCCAACAAGCTGGCAAGGCACGCCTGGCCGGTCAGCAAAAGAAAGCTGATTCCCTGCTCGCCGAGGCCCGCCAGCTCGACCCTGAAAACGATATCGTCCCCGAGCGCAGCGCTGACTCTGCGCTCGCCCACGTCTTCCGTCCCGAAGCAGAGCCTTGGCTTCGCCAGGCGCCAGAACTCGCCGGCCCTATCGTGCTAGCGCCCAATGCAAGCTCGCAAAGCTTCCACATCCACACCAACGAGCAGCAACTCATCCGTCAGGTCTTCCAAACCTACGGCATTCGCCCCGTCTTCGACGAGTCCGTATCGCAGCAAAGCCTCCGCTTCGACATCGACGACGTCCACTACACGCAGGCCTCGTCGATTCTTCTCTCGATGGCGCACCTGTTCAGCGTGCCACTCGATGCCACCAGCGTCCTCATCGCCAAAGATACCCCCGACAACCGCCAGCGCTTCGAGCGCCAGCTCCAGGAAACCATCTACGTCCCCGCCGCAACCAGCGAAGAGATCGACTCGCTTGGCAACGTCATCCGCCAGGTCTTCGGCGTCAAACAGCTCACCGTCGCAAAGGAGTCCGGCGACCTTGTCCTCCGCGCGCCCGCCGACACCCTCAAAGCCGTCAACCTCACCCTCCACGACCTGCTCGACAACACCGACGAGGTCATGATCGAGCTCCGCCTCTACACCGTCGACACCACCCGCCAGCGCCAGATCGGCGGCCAGACCCCGCAACAGATCGGCGTCTACAGTGTCGCAAGCGAAGCGCAGCAAATAGTCAGCCAGAACCAGACCCTCGTCAACCAGGCCATCGCTCAAGGTCTCGTTCCCGCCAACGCCAGCAACGTCACCATCGCGCTCGCGCTCATCGCCTCCGGCCTCGTACAAAGCACGCTGGTCTCCAACACCATCGGCCTCTTCGGCGGCGGCCTCACCGCATCAGGGGTCACCGAAAACCAGGGCGCTGCATTCCACCTCGCACTCAACTCTTCCGATACGCGTGGCCTCGACGATATGCAGGTCCGCGTCAGCAACCGCCAGACAGCTACCTTCCGTATCGGCACGCGCTACCCCATTACGACCGCAACCTACACCAACGGCATCAGCGGCATCTCGTCCTCTGCACTCGCAGGCGTCAACGTCAACGGCGTCCCCGCCTCGCAGCTCCTGTCACAGCTCGGCACGCAGGCCACCATCCCTGAGATCCAATACGAAGACCTCGGCCTCACTCTCAAGGCCGTACCCTCCGTGCAGAAGTCCGGCAACATCACCATGCAGATTGACCTCAAAATCGAGTCGCTCGCAGGCACGTCGTCCAACAACATTCCCATCCTGAACAACCACTCCTTCATCTCCGACGTCACCGTACCCGACGGCGAAACCGCTGTGCTCGCCAGCTCTGTCACCCGCTCCGAATCCGCCGCCATCGACGGCCTGCCCGGCCTTGGCGAGCTGCCCGGCTTCCAGACTCTCACCTCCGACAAGACCGCCGAGAAAGACACATCCGAGCTGCTCCTGCTGATCACCCCACATGTCGTGCGCAAGCGTCACGACCTCATCGCCAGCCCACCCGTCGTCGTCAATCTGCCTCAGGACTCAGACTGACCGAGGGCTCCACCGGCAGCCACACTGTAAACGCCGTGCCGTGCCGACTGGTGCCGCGTCGCGTTCTGAACCGAATGCTCCCGCCATGCTTCTCCACAATTCCCTTGCTCACCCACAGCCCCAGCCCCGTGCCGGTCATCTCTTTCGTCGTCTGAAAAGGCTGGAAAAGGCGCGGCATGATTACATTGCTGATACCCTCGCCCGTATCGGCCACAGTCAGCCGCACGCCACGCGCGCCCGTGTCAGCGTCGCGTTGCCCATGCAACCGGACATACAGCATCCCTCCGCCCGGCATCGCATCCAGAGCATTGCGCACCAGATTATTAATCACCTGGCGCACCTCACCCTCCAGGCACACAATCTTTGGCGCAGCCTTCAACTTCAAATCGATTGCAACATCGCGCACCAGCAGCCGTCCTGTGTAGAGAGCCATGACCGAGCTGAGCAGCTCTGTCATGTCCACCTCCACCGGCCGCGTGTGCTGGCGATGAAAGCGCAGCGTCTGCAGCGTAATCTCGGTCACTCGCTGAAGCTCATCCTGCGCCAGCCCTGCATACTGCCGCACCTCATCCATCTCGTTGGCGTGTTGAATCAGGTAAAGCAGATTGGTGATCGACTCCAGCGGATTGTTGATCTCATGCGCAATCGACGAAGCAAGCTGCCCAATCGAAGCAAGCTTTTCCAGCTTCCAAAGCGCCCGCTCCTCAGCAAACATAGATCCCGCCTCACGCAACGTCACCGCAACACCTTGCTGCACGCCATCCACAACGACCGGCTCCGAGGAGATCTCTACCGCCAGTTCCATGCCATCTTTGCGAACCAGCGCGCCGGCCCAATGCCCTGCAGGCTGTTTGCCGAGAAAGATACTATGGACCTGACAACCGGCAATCTCCTCGACTTGCCCCGGACCATGACGATGCACCAGGTCGTGCAGAACGGCGCCAAGCATCTCCTCGGGTGAAAACCCGAGCATGTCGGCGGCGGCGCGGTTGACCAACATAGAGCGCCCGTCAGGGTCGAGCCCGCAGATCCCCTCCGTGGCCGAATCGAGCAAGGCCTGCCAGTGTTCCTTTTGCCCCCAAATGGGCGGCGTCTTCGGCATCATCCATATCTGCCCCATCGCCATCCGCGCCTCACGCAAGCAGCCCCTTCTCAGCAGATGAGATGCAGCTTTCGACGTTGGCGGCTGCCTGAGAGATGCAGAGTCCGCGGAGCACTCCGCGTTGACCTCGCGCCAGCAGACCGTTATACTTACTGAAGTGAGAGCGGGAGTAGCTCAGTGGTAGAGTGCTTCCTTGCCAAGGAAGATGTCGCCGGTTCGACCCCGGTCTCCCGCTCCAGAAATCCCCGCCCGCTCTACCCATCATCTACAATTCAGACGGGCTAAGATGTTGTAAGCCCACCCGCAAGGCGCGGTACCCAAGTGGTAAGGGAGAGGTCTGCAAAACCTTTATGCGTCGGTTCGATCCCGACCCGCGCCTCCAACTCCTCTCAATACTTATAACGGCTAATTCACCAGGTTCGTGCGGTCAGCCGCCAGTCGGGCACGGATACTCGGCGTGAGCTATGACCCGGTTCGGGCTCAGGGCACGGTGATATGCGTAGGCGTCCCATCGTAATCGAGTGAGAGATACTGCGCCGATGGGTCGGGTCCTGTGCCGTATCCAGGCCGCACAACGACTATGTGGAACGAAAGCTTCCGAGGCATGCCGACATAGCTCCCCTGGCGCGCGCCGATTTCCAGCGTTCTTGTTGCATCGTGCCAATGGATGGGCGTGATCGCATACTCGCCCTTCTCATAGTTGTAGCCATCGCCGGCATCGTTGTAGAGATTGAAGTTTCCATCCGCTCCAGGAAATATCCGCAGCACGATCGGTGCGTCGGGCGCCTGCTCTACATACTCTCGCGCGGGGCCGAGGGGAAGAATAGAGCCAGCGCGCACGTACAACGGGATGCGATCGAGCGGCGCCTGCGCCAGGATTTGCTGTCCGCCATTCAAGCGATCGCCGGTCCAGAAGTCGTACCATCCCTCGGCCGTCGGAAGGTAGACCAGGCGCTGGCGGGAACCCTGATCCGTGACAGGTGCCACGAGAAGCGCCGGACCGAACATAAACTCGTCCGCGATATCCCGGACACGTTCGTCCTGTCTCCAGTCCATAACGAGTGGCCGCTGAATCGTGTAGTCATCGTGCGTCACTCTCCAGGCGAGCGAATAAATATAAGGTACGAGGCGCTCACGGAGCTTGTCGTAAGAGATCAGGGTTGGCGTTTGCGAACCATAGGAGAAGAGTTCGTTGGACTTGCGATGTCCGTGGGTGCGCAGTATCGGACAGAAGGTCCCGTATTCGAACCAGCGCGTGTAGGTCTCCTGATACGCAGGATCGTCTGGCTCATAACCAAAGTACCCACCGACATCCGTGGTCCAGTAAGGCATTCCCGAGATAGCAAAATTCAAGCCAGCCGGGATCTGCCGCTTCAGCACAGAGAAGGTGGTTGCTATGTCGCCTGACCATTCAACCGTAGAATTTCGCTGTTGCCCTGCAAAGGCAGAGCGGGTGAGGATAAAGACCCGCTTTGGACTCATCGTCCCGCGCCAATGTTGATACACATTGCCCGTGTGCATCAGCGGAAAGACATTAAGATACCGCGCCCCCGGTCCGATGGAGAGCGTCTTGTCCTCCAGCGCGCGGTCGCTTTCACCTCCCCATATCTCCGGCTCCGAACTGTCTAACCAAAAGCCATCCCAGCCTTGCTCAAAAAGTGGGTGGATGAGGTGATTCCAATAGAAGTCACGCGCTTTCGGATTCGTGGCATCATAAACGGGCGTGCCTGGAATCAGGAAGTGCTGCTGGCGCATCTCCCGATATGCATCGGAGCTTGTATCTAACATCGCCCACGTCGAAATAATGGCGTGGACATGGCTGTCATGCAGTTCGCGTAAAGCACCCGGCACATCAGGATTGGGTTTCAGGTACTCGTCGGTGTATTCCGGGTCACCCTGCTTCTTCCACCAAAACCAATCTTGCACAATCATGTCCAGCGGCACATGCTGTGCGCGATACTCGGCGGCGATCTGTTGCAACTGCGCCGCTGATGTGTAGCGGTCTTTCGACTGGATGAAGCCATAGGCCCACCTGGGCAGTAGCGGAGCGTCGCCCGTCAACATGCGGTAGTGATGAATCACCGCATCCATGTCTGGACCGTAGAGAAAGTAGTAGTCGATACCCGAAGTAGCATCCGCCGTGAGCTTCAATTCCCGCTGAAAACGGTTATCGAAGAGAGAGCGTGAGGCGGTGTTCCAGAGAACACCGTAGCCATTGGAAGAGAGAAGCAGCGGAATAGCAATGTCGCTATTCGTTTGAGCGAGCTCAATCACGGAGCCGCGATAATTGAAGACACCGCTCTGATGTTGTCCAAGACCGTAAAACCCTTCGGCCATTCCCGGATCAAACCGATCACTTACTTTGTACAGTGACTGCCCACCGACTTCGACGGGTGTATATCGTCGAGCAAAGCGGTGGCTCTCCTGAAGCAACACCGAACCCCCAAGACTGGAGAAGGTGAGTGCGCCGTCCGACAAAGTAGCGGAAACAATTAATGCTGAACTCTCTATTCTGGCCTTTCCCTCTGCAACCTCAAATTTTGACGTCGAAGGCTTGCAGGCACTGACAAGCCAGGGCTCCACGCCGGGAGGCGATACCGGTCCCGCAGGCTTCGTCGTGATGTGCACGATCTCCGGCGTGCAGAACACCAGGTCAACCGCTTCCTGCTGGCTGGATAGACGCATTCCCCCGGGAATCTGCACCGCGGTTACAGGAACGGGTTGAGGTCTGTCGGACGATGTCTGCCCAATCGCAGGGGAAAGTAGAAACAACCCAGCAAATAGTAAGCTGAAAGACCCGACCCAGTTTGAACGCATTGAATCTCCTTAAGCAGCATCCGGCGCAAATACAGGTAGACGTATGGATCGATCGGCCGCAGAAATCCTACAGCATGCTATCAACTCATCTGCTTGTTGCCTGTTGAGCAGCCAGAAACTTTTCTAAGTGTGCTTTTGCCAAAGCCGGTTGATTCAGCTTCCGATAGAGCGTTGCAAGAAGATAATGAATCTGGGCATCGCTGGTATCGAGTGCAGGCAAAGTCAGGGCCCTTTCTCCTTCGACCGTGGCACCCTTGAAATCTCCCTCCTGATCTAGCCCCTTTGCAAACTCATAGTGCGCATCGCGGGACTCTGGATTAATCTCGATTGCCCGTCGATCTTTTCTAATGCCGTCCTGCACCCGGCCGAGTGAGAACAGAAACTTCCCGTATGCAACGAGAATCTCCGCGCTCAGCGCCGATTTCCCAGGAGAAAGATCCTCTGCTCGTTGGTAGAGCTCCAACGCCTTGGTCTCATCTCCGAGAGATTGGTAGGTCATTGCAAGATAGAACGCCGGCAATGGGCTCTCGGGAGAGAGAGTTTGAGCCTTCAAAAGTGGCGAAAGCGCCGAGTTAAAATCGTTCTGTTTGTAAAAAAGTACGCCGAGGTAGAACTGCGCCTCCTCAGAAGTTGGATCGGCCGTAATGGCGGTGATAAGGCAGCTCTTGGCAACATCCAGGCGGTGTGCAAAGGTAGCCAGCCGGGCCTTGAGAACCAGGGCCGGAACCATATATGGGTCCTCATGCAAGGCAGAATCAACTTCGCTGACTGCTTCAGAAAATTTCTGCCGGGCAAAATCCTGTTTTGCGTTCTGATAATGTTGCGCCGGACCAACTGCGAGTTGGAGTGCGAGAAACCAGATCATAAAGGCCTACTCCTGGTGGACGATCTGGCTTTGCGAGGACCACCATCTTGTACGACAGTCAGGATCTGATCGGCCTTCACATCTTTGAGCACTTGTTTCACGCCCGTTGGCCATGCAAGCTCAATTCGGTCCACAACGGTCGCGCTCCCCAATCCAAAGTAAACGCGTTTATCGCTGGACGAATTGTAGCCAACAGCCGTCGTGACCTCATTGTATTGAACGCCATTCGCGGTCGTTATCTTCACCTTTGTTCCCAACCCGTCTCGATTATCTGCCACGCCAACAAGCTTCAAGATGATCCAATGATTGTGATTCGTGGACCGATTCATCAGCAACTGCGGCTCTGCGTTAAGGACCGTGACCACAATATCGACCTTCCCATCATTGTCTAAATCGCCGAATGCGGCGCCGCGGTGTGCAGCCGGCATGGAGAAACCAGCTCCCGCCTGTGCACTTACATCCTTAAATACCCTGTTACCCAGATTGCGATAGAGTCCATTGGGAAGCGGATAAGGCTTATGATTCACCTCCATTGAGTTGTCGAGAATCGCGGAGCCTGCAGCAAAAATATCCTTGTTCCCGTCGTTATCGAAATCAAATATTCCCGTTCCCCAGGCGGTAAAGCTGGTCGTCATAGCAGCCAAGCCAGTCGCTTCCGTGACATCTTCAAACTGTCCACCACCCAGGTTGCGAAAGAGAGGGAAGCTGTCACCATACATCGCGGTGAGAAAGATATCGGGCTTTCCATCATTGTCGACATCACGAAAATCAGCTCCCATCCCCGCAACGGTTTTGCCGTTTTCGTTGTAAGCTACGCCGGCAAGAAGTGCCGCGTCGGTAAATGTTCCATCACCATTGTTGTGCAGCAGAAAATTCGGGAAAGTGTCGTTGGAAACAAAGATGTCGGTAAACCCATCGCCATCATAATCCGCAAAGGCGACACCCATACCTTTGCCTACATACTTCGAAATACAAGACTCCTCCGAAACATCAGTGAATGTGCCGTCCCCATTGTTCCGATACAGGATGTTAGGCGTGCCACGATATTCATTAGGCGAGCAATAGTCGACAATGTTGCCTGTTTTGCAACTATGAGCTGCGGAGATAGAATAATCCAGATAATTAACTACAAATAGATCGAGTAATCCGTCGTTGTTATAGTCAATCCACCCTCCGGCAACGGCCCATGGCTTGCCCTTTCCAGGAACGACACCACTAACTCCCGCCTTCTCCGTCACATCTGTGAAGGTCCCGTCTCCGTTGTTATGAAAGAGTTGATTGCAGTTAAATCCCGTCACATACAGATCTACAAATCCATCGTTGTCGTAATCACCCGCTGCTACTCCCATGGAGTAGCCAACACCAGCCAAGCCAGCCTTTTCCGTGACGTCTGTAAAGGTCCCATCTCCATTATTGCGAAAGAGCCTGTTGTAGAAACTGGGATCACTCTTTCCTAAGGACGGAATCTCTGCTCCGTTCGTAAAGAAGATGTCCAGAAGCCCATCATTGTTGTAGTCAAACAGAGCAACGCCGCCTGTCATCGTCTCTATAGAGTAGCGTTGGGGACTGACACTGTTCTTCAATACAAAACGTAGCTTTGACGCGTGAATTATGTTCTCGAAGACGATTGGCGTTTCAGCCGATTGCCCGGCAGCAGATGCGCTTCTTTCGGCGCCGTGTTGCCCCGGGGGCTTCCGTGATCCGGTCTTGGCGTTTAGGAAGGATGCGTGTAATGCCGATAGGGATCGGGAGTTCAAGGTCCCTGCACTCAGAGCAGCCAAACCTCTTACAAAATCGCGTCGTGTAGTTGCCAACTTCATTTCCTGAAAGTTGACAGGCCAGATGAATTCATCTGGCCTGTTCGTTGAGATATTAGCTAAATTGCCCTCTAAAACTCGATTCTTGCGACAATTTCGCCACTCCTCGGAGCATAGTTTCCACCTGCCCCGGAGATGCTGTTTCCCAGATAACCGAAGCCGTTAGCAATGCTTCCGTCTTGCCCATATTGAGGTGTCTGGAAGGGATTGGACGTATTCTGCAGATTCGGATAAACCCAACGGTTGAAGACATTGAAGAAATCGGCGCGGACTGAGAACTTCAACCTCTCCTTGATCGGAAGGACCTTGCCAATACCCAATTGTTCGGTTGGCTGTCTCGGACCACGGTAGTCTCCATAGTATGGTTTCGAATTAGCATAGTGCCCGGAGGCGGGATTAGCCCAGGCGGCAGGGTTGAGAAAGAACGTAGTACGAGGATTGCCGCTGTGGTCGTTGAGATTATGTAGGAAGAGCTTCTGGCCAGCCACGCGATTCGCCCAGACTCCGTTAGCAAACGTCACCGAAGTCAGAGTGCTCGTCGCATTGGGTACCTGTATCGGAAAACCACTCCCGTAGCGGAAGATGCCGTCCGTTGTCCAACCGGCAAGCAGTGCGCGCTTCCAGCCGCTTTGAGCAAAGCTGAATGCCGGCAACTCGTAATTGAAGTAGAAATTGATCATTTGCGGTTGGTCGATAGCCACGTAGGATTTCTGGCTCTGGGGTGAGAGCGAGGGGTCCTGTATCGGAATGGCCGTGGTATAGGTCCCTGTGCTGGAGACCGTTCCCAGATTCTTCGACCATGAGTAACCGAGACCGCCCGACAGGCCATTGCTGATTCGCTTGGTGACCTTGATTTGAAGCGCGTTGTACCACCAGTCGCCATTATGCTCGTAATAGTCGCCGATGTTGCCGAATTGCGGGTACGGGCGCAATGCCTGGGCCAAGCTGGCCCCGGACGGGAAGGTGGAGTACGGCTTCGTGAAGCCCCTGGCAGCTACACTCGGAGAAGAGATCGGCTGTGTCAGCAGGTTGAAGTCGCTCGGGTTAGTAACATCTAAATTGTATTTCTGCGAAAGGATTGATGGAGTGAGCTCATTGATAGTATTTGTCAATCCGTCAGAGTTAAGCCAGACACCACGATCGCTAATGAAGGACGCATTGACTGTCAGATTGTTCGCTATCTCGCGTTCAATGCCAAGGGTTGATTGTACGAAGCGCGCCGGACGGCCATTGTTGGGAACAATGAATGATGGGGGCGAGTTAGTGCTACCAATATTCGGATAAGCTCCAGGATCGAAATTCGTAGCGGTCAGAGCAGCCGCGGAGTAAGGAATACCGTTCGATAACTGACCTGCTGCAATGCCATAGGATGGGCTGGTTAGAAACGTCTGGTTGAAACCAAATCCCTGGTTGCTATAGATCTCTTCATTCATGAATAGCTGTGGTGCAGAGTAGAGACCAGAAGCTGCGTGAAGCACGGTCTTTGTACCTAATTGATAACTGAGGCCGAGACGAGGCTGAATCATCCAGGGATAGAACTTCTCAAAGCTGCAATTGCACCGTCCTGTCCCGTATCCTTCGTATTCAGTTCCCCCTAACAGGCCGCCAGCCGACGGGTTGGCAACGGTCGGACTAAACTGGGTCTCCCTGTCATGTTGTTCGTGCTGCATCTGTTCAAAATCCCAGCGGAGTCCGTAGTTCACTGTAAGTCTCTTTGTCACCTTCCAGTTGTCCAGTGCGTAGATCCCGCTCTCCATACGGTGGAACCACTGAATGTTATCGTTGCCGATGGATGCGCCATCCAATTGGCCAAGCGCGAAGCTGGCGAAGCCATCGCCGATGCTTGCTCCGTAAAGGTTCTGGCCTTGAGCGGACGGCAGAGACGTCTCATTCGGACTGAAGGCGTAGTTTCCGGCCGACAGATCGTTATGAGTACCAAAAAGCTGGTGACGGAAATCGCCGCCAAATTCAAAAGTATGGTTGCCGTGAACCCAGATCGCGGATTCAGTGTTGTACCAATTGTTGTCAATAAACGGAGCGTTGTTGTTTCCCATCTGAGGAACACTCTGACGGTTGACGGTGAGCCCGTGGAATAGGGGGAAGGTGTTTGCAGCGCCGCCAGGCATATTTGCTGCTGTGTTCAGCCCAAGAGTGGTCGCCGCGAAGTTTTGCACGGCTGAGTTCTGCATAGCGGCGTGGCGCGTGAAGTCAAAGCCGGAGTGGAGCACAAGGTTCGGCGTGGCGGTATAGTCCGCATTGAGATAGAGCTGCGGCGCCGGAGTTGTGTTCCAGCGGGTCTGGGTGGCTACACCGTTAATGCCATCCGCCGCGTTATCCTTATTGGAATACTCCGCAATGTAGTAGCCAGAAAAGTGCCACTTCTCACCGATATAGTGGTCAAGCTGGATGCTCGTCAAGTACTGATACTTATTATTCGGCTGCAAATTCGGGTAGTTATTGGTGAGTTGGTTGGCTGTGGCCCCCGATGGGGTAGGAAGATAGGTAAGAACTTTTTGAGCCACCGGATCCCACGTGCTTGGCGCGCCGATAAAATTGTTCGGGAACGGATCGCGTACCAGTTTGGAAGATCCGTCGGTGCAGGTTGCCATTCTGGTTGTCGCTGGGTTGTAAACTGCGCCATTGATCATCGGTCGTCCCAGGCAATCGAGAACCGGCATTCCGCTGGAGTCCACAATGGGGCCAAGCAGAAGAGAGCTTAGATCACCATTGCGATAGGCAGCCGTTGGAACCGTAATGGTCCCCAGGTTAAGGGTCTGTTTGTTGTAGTACTCCTCATAGGCGAAGAAGAAGAATGTCTTGTTGTGGCCGTTATAGACGCGAGGAATCACCACCGGCCCACCGAAAGATCCGCCAAAATCGAACTGCCGCTGCATGGGGAGAGACCCATTGAAGGGCTGTCTGGCATTCAGTGCCTCGTTCTCAAGGTAGGTAAAAGCCGTCCCATGTAGTTGGTTGGTGCCCGATTTTGAGGTGTAATTGAAGATTCCTCCGCCGGACTCGCCATATTGTGCTGAATAGTCGTTAATCATCACGGACTCTGAGGCAAGGGATTCAACCGAGGGCTGCTGCTCATCCGAGATGGCGCCCTTGACTGCCGAGGTGTCGTCCAGTCCGTCCATAAAGACGCGGTAGGTTGTTGCCGGCGAGCCGCTTATATGAATATCGTTCCAGCCGCCGGCGATGGTTCCCGGCAGCAAGGCAGCAAAGCCCATCGGGTCGCGCACGGCTCCGACGCCGGTAATGTTGATTGGAAGCTCATTCAGGTCTCTTGTGGTGACCTCAACGTTGTTCTGCGCACTCTCGGTCTGGAGCAGAGGAGCATTCGAGGTTACCGTCACCGTCGCCGTCGCTTGTCCTAGAGCCAGTTGCATGTCAACGCTCGCGGTCTGTCCAACCGAAACTGTGATTCCTTTGCGGATGAACTTCTTAAAGCCCGGCGCAATCACCGTGATGGAATAGTCGCCCGCAGGCAGCGCAGGGATCGTGTAAGCCCCCGAGCCAGTGGTAAATGTTGAGCTCTGCGTCCCGGTTGCTGTATTTGTGGCAGTTGCCCTGGCCCCTGCTATGACGGAGCCTGACGGATCGGTAACAACTCCCGATATAGTGCCGCGATCGAGCTGTGCAAAGCACACTACGCTCCCGCCACCAAGCAATGTCAACACTAGACATAAAGTTAAGTACTTGAGCCAACTTCTTCGTTGCGTCATCTCACTCTCTCCCAAAACTCTCAATCCTGCTTTTGTGATGAATTGATGAATTGATTTCTACAGCCGCAACCACGCTATGCTCGCATCTAGTCGTCGGCAACGTTAGGAAGGATTTCTAACGATGCTCCTACGTTGCTGAAAACGCGAAGTTTGGAAAAAGCATGAAACTGTAACAGTAGTTACATTGCGTCAGAACGAACGGAGACACGACTGGGCTGGTCCTCAATTTTCAGTTGCGCGCACCCAACCCGGTACGCGCTTGTCTCAATTTCTCGCGCGGGGGTACAGTCATCGCATCTCAGCGATGTCGGCAGCTTCTAAGTCTGCGCCGTTCAGAGCCAAAGAAAATGGCCCACAAAGTTGCTTAGGGACGGGTCACGCTATCGGAAAGAATATGGCACGCCTCGACATATATATTGTCGGGAGAACCGGCCATCGTATTCAGTTTCAGCAATAACTCAAAATGACGTGGTGTATCCGTTGTCGATATCCCACAATCACGAAGGGCAGCTATAAGCCGCGGCATATCTGTAACAAGCTTTCCCGCTGCTTCTGTGCCTTCAGCATTGGCTCCCGCGATCAAAAGAACCTGCCCGGCCTGGTCAGGGTTTCGTACCAGAGCGACGATCGCATAGGACTGACCAGTTGCGCCGCCTAACGCTGTCGGAACGTAAAGGGGTGCCTCATGCGGCTTCGGGTGGATATTGCGAAGAATCTCTTGTCCGGAATTTGGATCGAAAGAAAATTGAAAATCGAGCTGGTCGCCAAAAAGAGCAGACCAGGGATTGGAACGGGGACTTCCTAAGAATATATAGTTATCGTCGGTTTGCAGGTCGGACATTTGTAGGTTCCTGGCCGCATGCACCTCAATATGTTTCGTATATGTCTGGGCCAGCGCCGCAATCTTTGCCGCGATCTTTGCGTCAACGAACGACGCCTTGTCCTCTTTCATGAGAACTTCCCAGAAGCTTTGGATCTCCGGCGTCATGTTATCTGGAATGGGAATTAGATTATGGTTGGCATAATTTGATGTTGAAATCTGCCCACCGGCATATTGCTGAATTTCAGCGATGTCGGGATCGCTGGTAATCAGATGGAGAGGACGCGGTGAGCTGAAGAATACAGACCATGGAAGAGGCGTAGAGAGCGCATGATTCGCATGGTCCGCGTGCTTCCAGAAGACTCCCCAGATGCCCAAATTGAAGATCGTCGCCAGCAGAATACCCACAAACAGGAGACGACGATTGGACTTATTCTCCACCGGTGCCGGTTGGAGTTGCCCCGCCTTATCAGGTGTGAGCTCTGATACCTTTGCGCTTGATTCAGATGCTTGTGTCGTCGCATGAAGCACCGCGGCAGACCCATTAGCAGCATGGGCGCCGGAGCCTCCGTTCCCTTCCCTGTGCTCCTCGCGAGTGATTTCAGGGATATAAGACCCAGGCGGCAAGTTAATCCGAAAGCGGGAAGTCGTACCGTATCGACCATAATGCTGGAGGAGGCGTTTGCGGACATCGCTCGCCGTGACCCGGACGATTGCGTCTTCCCCGGTGTCGTAGGAGGGAGCACGCCCAAACAGCTCAACTCCGATAACCCGCTCCTTGAGACATTCAAAGCGTCCGGCGATGGCCTGTTCGACAATGTATTTCAGAAATTGTCCGCTGCGATGACTTCCACGAAAAGCTGCTCCCTCGATCACTTCATTCAGGTGTTTCTGAACGAGGACCCGATCTTCTTCGCTCTCGATGGTTTTTATCGTACGTTCACCATCGTTAATATTTGATGTCGATTGCATAGGAAGTCTTCGGAGCGACAATTCTAACATTTTGGAAGACCAGACAATCCCCTGCCTGAGTTTGAGGGATGTACCTACTGTTAGATGGCCCTCCAGATTCATAAGTCTTTATTTCCAATTACTTGGACATACGTTAGGAGGCGCTGCTAACGTTGCTTTCCGATAGGCGATTCAATTACCGTGAATTGCGTTTGCGAGCCGTCCGAGGAAAGATACGAGGAAGCAACCAGCATCTGCATGAGTTCAATGTCAACAGGGCCACTTTTCCACGTCCGTCACACTTCTCGTATGAGCCCCCGGTCCGGAGAGACACCTTCCTGGTGTTCGCGAGTCATTACCGCAAGTAGCCTTTCCCTGCTCGCTTTGTCTCTCGTTCTCGCGCCGCCAGGTCGCGCACAAAAGGTCCCATCGATCGCCCGGTCCCGCAGTTCGCTATACCGGCAGGCAAACGCTCCGATTGAGAAGCGCGTAACCGACCTGCTCCAGCGGATGACACTTCAGGAAAAGGTGCGCCAGTTGGATATGTACTCCGGGGCAACTTCCATCATGAGCAGTCATACAGATAAAACCCATGCCACCGCCAGCGCAGCATTTTTACCCGAAAAAGCGGATGCGTTATGGGCAAACCTCGGTGTCGGCTCCATCCACGACCTAAACCCCACGCCGGAGCAGGCAAACGCGATCCAGAAGTGGGTGATTGCCCATAATCGGTTAGGCATTCCCGCGTTATTCATCGAAGAAGGCCTGCACGGATTCGATACCGGAACCGTATTTCCCGCTCCTATTGGCCTGGCTGCAACCTGGGATGCCTCGGTTGCAAAACAGACAGGCGCGGCGATTGCGGCAGAGGCGCGCGCCACAGGCGTCGATATGATTCTCGCGCCAGTGCTCGATCTTGCCCGCGATCCCCGCTGGGGCCGCGTAGAAGAGGATTTTGGAGAAGACCCTTATCTGACGGGCCAAATGGGCATGGCTTATGTCCAAGGCGTACAAGGTGAGAGCCTGAACACTGACCACACGGTGATCGCCGAGCCGAAGCACTTTGTAGCGCACGGCTCTCCCGAAGGTGGGACGAACACATCACCCGTGCACATTGGAGAGCGCGAACTCCGCATGGTCATGCTGCGATCATTTGAGCCCGCTATCCGCGATGGACACGCCATGGGAGTGATGGCCGCGTATCACGAGATCGACGGCATCCCTATGACTGCCGATCCTTTCCTGTTGAAGACCATCCTGCGCAAAGACTGGGGTTTTCAGGGATTTGTTCTCTCCGATCTCGGAGCTATTGAACGCCTCTATACCGTGCATCATGTGGCCGCAAGTCTCCCGGACGCTGCCTGCATGGCCATCCAGTCGGGCGTAGACATGCAGTTCTACGATCTCGATCATGCCTTGTTTCAAAAATCGCTGATCGACTGTGTGCACAATCGCACTCTCTCTGAAGCAGACCTGGACCGCGCAGTGCGTTCCGTCCTGCGCGTCAAATTCGCTCTGGGTCTCTTCGATCATCCATTCGTTGCACCGGACCTGAACACAAGAGAGCACCGTTCTTCGGCGCATCTTGCTGTTTCGCTTCAATCTGCGCGCGAATCCATGACGCTGCTCCAGAATGAGAACCATCTGCTCCCACTTGCAAAGACAACGCAGCACATTGCGGTCATCGGCCCCAATGGAGACGTTGCGCGTTATGGCGATTATGAGAATGAAGCGAACGGCTTGCACATCAGTATTGTTGAAGGCATTCGCAATCTGCTCCCTCATGCCAATGTGACCTTTGACGAAGGACAAAGCATCCCCGAGGCTGTGGCCAAAGCCAAAGATGCGGATGTCGTCATCATGGCTCTCGGCGAGAAGCAAGGAATCTCGGGCGAGGGCTTTGACCGTTCAGATCTCAATCTTCCCGGCAATCAGGAGCAGCTACTTGAAGCGGTTGTAGCGATCGGCAAGCCCGTGGTGCTAGTGCTTGAGAATGGCCGTCCACTGACGATTGATTGGGCAAAGAAGAATGTTCCTGCCATTCTTGAAGCGTGGTATCCAGGAGAGTTCGGAGGTCAGGCTATCGCCGAAACACTCTTCGGCGACAACGATCCTGCTGGACGTCTTACCATTACATTTCCGCAAACGGTGGGCCAACTGCCCGATTACTACAACTCCGATCCATCACGTGTTTATCGCTACGTCGATAGCAACGGCGAACCGCTTTTCCCGTTCGGATACGGTCTGAGCTATACGACATTCCGTTACGACCACCTGAGCGTCCAATCTCCTCGGCCAGGAAGCGGCGGGAATATCGAAGTATCCGTCGATGTGACCAATACCGGCAGCCGCGCCGGTGATGAGGTTGCACAACTATACATGCGCGAGGATGTGAGCACCGTAGAAACACCGCGCCGTTCTCTGGAAGGCTTCTCTCGCATTCATCTGTTGCCGGGCGAAACAAAAACAGTCCTCTTTCACGTGAAACAAACACAGCTTGCGGTCTGGAACGCGCAGGAGCGATGGGCTGTTGAGCCAGGCAACTACACAGTCTGGGTGGGAGGCTCGTCTTTGGCCCCGCTGACAGCAAAATTCTTTTTGAAACCCGGAGCAAAGTAGCTTCGCCACGCAGAGCCGAACTTTTTTCTTACAGGTTGAAGGGTCAAGCAAAAAAATATGCAGACAAGATTGAAGTTTATCTTTGCAGGAATCCTATTGTCTCTACTGTTGCCTGCCGACAGCAACGCATTCGCTCAGGTAGCTGCAAACCAGCAAAATGACCCAGCCAATCTTGTCTCCCCGAATATTGGAGGCATCGGGCAGTTACTTACAGCAACGGTTCCCTATGTGCAATATCCGCACGGCATGGCGCGCCTCGCGCCCATCACTACGCCTGGAATTAATGACCGGTATCTTGCCGACAAGATTTACGGCTTCCCTGCCGGACCCGCCACGCTGATGGCTTCTACCGGAGCCATCGTCACAAGTCAGGAGGTCTATGCCTCGGACTTCGATCACGATTTTGAGGTGAGCACTCCTTATTACTACGAGGCGGATCTGCAAACGTGGGGAATCAAAGCCGAGCTTACGGCCACAAAGCACGCAGCATACTATCGCTTTACCTTTCCCAGCAACGCTCATTCACATCTGGCGATTACCCTGCCATCCGACGCACACCTGGCAGTGATCGGCGACCATGCCGTGCAAGGCAGCGAGCGTATCTACGGACCGATCAGTGGAAAGGCCGAACAGGGCGGCGAAACCCGTGAATATTTCTACGCGGAATTTTCGCGCCCGTTCCACTCCTGGCAGACCTGGCACGACAACGCTCTTTCCCATAACGCACAAGAGGAAGGCGACCACATCGGATTCGTCAGCGACGATGCAACAACGCAAGGCGAAAAAGTTGAAGTCCGGATTGGACTCTCCTATATCAGCGTTGAGCAAGCCAGAAAGAACCTGGAGCAGGAGATTCCGAGCTGGACATTTGAACAGGTAAAGGAGAACACAAAGGCAGTCTGGAACCATACTCTTGACGGCATTCAGGTGTCCGGTGGCACGAAAAAGCAGCGCACTATTTTCTACACAGCGCTCTATCGCTCGCTGGGACGCATGACCGATATCACCGAGGACGGCAGATACTTCAGCGGCTACGACCACAAAGTACACAATGCGGACGGGCATGATTTCTACGTGGATGACGGCACGTGGGACACCTTCCGTTCTCTCCATCCTCTGCAACTGCTCCTTGATCCTGCGCAACAGGAAGACATGATCCGTTCTTACCTCCGCATGTATGAGCAGAGCGGATGGCTGCCCTCGTTCCCATCCATAGCTGGCGAGCAGGCGGTGATGATCGGGCATCATGCGGATGAGTTCATTCTCGATGCTTATGAAAAGGGATACCGCGATTTTGACGTTCAGGAAGCCTATGCTGCGATGCGAAAGAACGCCACTGAAACAACCATGCTTCCCTGGCAACGTGGCCCACTTACCAGCCTGGACCGCGTGTATTTTGAGAAGGGCTTTTTCCCCGCACTCGCCTATGGAGAAAAGGAAACCGTGCCTCAGGTGACAGGTGAACGCCGTCAGGCTGTATCAGTCACCATCGAAAACAGCTACGACGACTGGTGCGTCGCCCAACTGGCGAAGGCGCTCGGAAAAAACGCCGATGCAGCATACTTCACAAAGCTCGCTCACAATTATCAAAACGTATTCAACCCTGCCATCGACTTCATGGCTCCTAAAAGCGCCGATGGAAAATGGGTCGCGCACTTTGATCCCAAACTAGGCGGTGGCCAGGGTGGACGGGACTATTTCACTGAAGTGAACTCCTGGCTTTATACCTTCGGCGTTCAGCATGATGTCGCCGGATTGATCCATCTGTTCGGCGGCCGCGACAAATTCAATGCCAAGCTCGACCAGTTGTTCGTCGAGCAGTATGGGACATCAAAATACCAGTTCCTCGGCCAGTTTCCCGACGCCACAGGACTGATTGGGATGTACGCACAAGGAAATGAGCCGAGCTTCCATATCCCCTATCTTTACGACTTCTCCGGCCAGCCATGGAAGACGCAACGTCGCGTGCGGCAGATCATGAACGTGTGGTACGGAGACGGGCCACTGGGTATTCCCGGAGATGATGACGGCGGCGAAACATCATCGTGGTATGTGTTCAGCGCCATGGGCTTTTATCCCGTTTGCCCGGGAAGCCCCGTCTATGAAATTGGCAGCCCCATCTTTGCCAAGACCGTGATTCGACTAGCTGACGGCAAGAACTTCACAGTCACCGCGAACCATGTTTCTGCCCAAAACAAATACATCCAATCAGCCACGCTCAATGGACAGCCGCTCGATAAGCCCTGGTTTCGGCAATCAGACATTGCCAACGGCGGAACGCTGACTCTTGAAATGGGAGACAAGCCCAATCTTCATTGGGGCAGCGCCGTCGAAGATGCTCCGCCGTCCATGTCTGCACCGATGCAAACCGCTCAGCAATAAGCTGACAGACCTGAGGAGAAGAACATGCATGATTTCCAGAGAAGGTCGCGCCGCGAACTTCTATCCATTGGCGCGGTCGCAGGACTTTCGACTCTCTTCGACTCCTCGCGCCAGGCCTATGCAACGGAGCCTTCTGCCGTCCCGGATTCAAATTGCCAGGATGTGCGAAAGTTCGGAGCGGCTGGAGACGCAAAGACCGACGACACAGCAGCGTTCCAGCGCGCTCTTGATGCAGCGTCCAAGTCAGGCGGAGGAATTGTTTACGCGCCGCCAGGGCGATATCTGCTTCGTGGATCACTGATCGTTCCCGATGGCGTCACCTTGCAGGGGTCCTTTGCCTGTGCACCATCCCATACAGGGGTAAGAGACCGTGGACAGTCCAAGCCGGGCGACGATGGAACGGCTCTGCTTGTAACCGCGAATCAAGGCCACGAAGAAGGCGAGCCATTTCTAACCCTCAACACGAACAGCACCATACGCGGATTGACTCTCTACTATCCGGAACAAGTTACCGACAATACCCCCATAGCCTATCCCTGGACGATCGCAATGCGGGGAAAGAACCCGGCAGTCCTTGATGTTGAATTACTCAATCCCTACCAGGGCATTGATGCCAGCAGAAATGAGCGCCATAACATTCGCAATGTAACTGGACAACCTATCCGCCGGGGCATCTGGGTCGATGCAATTTACGACATCGGACGCATCGAGAACGTGCACTTCAATCCCTGGTGGAACTCGCACAGCGCGGTCTATCAATGGCAGACCAAGAACGGAGAGGCATTTATCTTCGGCCGCGCCGACTGGGAATATGTGCTCAACACGTTCTGCTTCGGCTATCACGTTGGATATAAGTTCGTAGACACCAGTACGGGAAACTGCAACGGAAACTTCCTGGGGATTGGAGCAGATGACTGCAACCGGGCCATTCTGGTCGAGCAATGCGCTTCCTACGGGCTTCTCATTACAAATGGCGAGTTCACTTCATTCCATGGCGACGACCCAACCATGATCGAAGTCCGGCCAACGAATAGTGGCGTTGTCCGGCTCAGCAATAGCGCCTTTTGGGGGCCATGCAATCAAATTGCAAAAATCGCGGGAACGGGGACGGTTGGGTTGAGCGACTGCACCTTCGTGCAGTGGGGCAAAGAGGGTGAGCGTGCAGCAATCCAGGCGTCATCAGGAAGCATTCTGCTGCGCGGGTGCGAGTTCCTTCAGAACAAGCCGCATGTTCTTCTTGGAGAAGACGTGAAGCGTGCTGTCCTCTCCGGCAACCTCTTCGCAGGACCTGCGCAGATCCAGAATCATTCTCACGGAGATGTCCAGATCGGCTTGAATGCCGCGTCATCCTGAAGCCAACGGCAATTCGAGGTCGATAATGAAGGCTGCGTTCGCAAGGTCGGTTCTGGCTGGGTTGCTGTGTTCTACGCTTATTGCTGTCACGGCGCAGCAGCCGCCTTCCGGCGCAATGCCGCGAGCCTCAGCACAGCATATTTCGGAGCGGCAATGGGTGGGAACGTGGGCCACACCACCTGTCCATGCCGATACTCACCGGAGTTTCTACCAACAGACTCTGCGGCAAATCGTGCACACCAGCATTGGCGGCACTCAAGCGCGTATCCGCATCTCCAACCTGTTCGGCAGCCGTCCGCTTCATATCGAAGATGTGCATTTGGCAAGATGGACCCGTGGAACATCTATTATTCTCGCCAACACAGATCGCCTGGCGCTCTTCAACGGACAGCCCTCGGTGACAATCCCGCCAGGCGCATCTGCCGTGAGCGATCCTGTCACAATTACACTTCCTGCTCTCTCCGATGTTGCCATCAGCATGTATCTCCCAGACCACACCGGACCGGCAACCTGCAATCCCGACGCACATCAAACGAGCTACATCGCCGTGGGAGACGTCAGCGGAGACACTACCCTCAAGAATGCTGCCACGACCGGAAGCTGGTATTACATTACAAATCTCGACATACAAGCTGACTCGTGGCGCGGTGCGCTTGTGACGCTAGGTGCCTCTATTACGAATGGGTATAAATCCACAGACAATGCGAACCTCCGCTGGCCCGACATCCTGGCTCAAAGGCTGCTCGGCGCCGGACTTCGTATAGGAGTGTTGAACGAAGGAATAAGCGGGAACAGGCTGCTTACTTACGGAGCTGGAGAAAGTGCAGAGGCCCGCTTTGACCGCGATGTTCTTGCACAGCCTGGTGTCCGCTGGGTCATCTTCTCTGATGATCCGATCAACGATCTGGGATCAACGCGGCCTATTCCCAAGGCGGATCAGTTAATCGCAGGCATGCAGCAGCTTATCGACATGGCCCATCGTCACCACATCCAGTTCTTATGCTCCACACTGACGCCATATCAGGGCGCCAACTACTGGACTCCAGCCGGAGAGACCGCCCGTGAAGAGGTCAACGCATTTCTACGCAGCAAAACAAGCGGATGCGATGCAGTCATGGATCAGGACCTTGCTACCCACGACCCGGCCCACCCCACGCAATATCTACCCGCCTACGATAGCGGCGACCACCTGCATCCGAACGATGCAGGCATGCAGGCTATTGCCAATGCCGTAGACCCTTCGATCTTCACGCAGAGAAAATCTCACTAGCCGGACGTGTACCCGCTACCTGCAACTTCTTCATGGAGGGCATGTGCGCTAGACTAGGTTCTCATACAGGCAAAGCGTCACAAAAGTGCGAGCGCCGGTGATGGGAAGCGATTGTAAGCGGGTCTCGTGGCGTTGCCGCAACGGACGGCAGCAACGCTGTTGCGAGGAGGGAATCCGATGGACGTCGAAACGGCCGCCGATCATGCTGAAATGCCAGCGGTCGCCGAGTGCCATCGTCAAGTTGAACGTATTCTTCAGTCCAGCGCATTCCGGAATGCAAGCACCTTGCAACAACTGCTGCAATTCATTGCAGCGCGCTCGCTGGAAAAAGGTGTAGAACCGCTCAAAGAGTATGTCATTGGAGTGGAGGCCTTTGGGCGCCCTGCCGATTTCGATCCAAAGACGGACACCATCGTACGTGTCCAGACTCACCGATTGCGGCTGAAACTGAAGGAGTATTACGAAGGCGAGGGTCGCCGCGATCCCATCCTGGTTGAGATTCCCAAAGGGCACTATCTGGCTCAGTTTGAAACCTCAACCGAGCTCAAGGGCATACTCGACGGTGAAGGCCAGACATCACAGAGCATCAGGGCCGGTGGTCCAAGAGGCACGCTGGGACAGGGCGTGGTGCGTCACCCAGGGCGGATTGCGTTATGGATTGGGACTGTTTGTGCATTGGGTCTCATCTTCACGGCAGGGCTATGGACAGGTAAACACAGAGGCGCTCAATCCAGTCCGCTGATGTCAGGCAATTCGCTTCAGGCATTCGCCACGGGCGACGATCCAGTGAAGGCTTTTTGGGCGAGCTTCGTTGGCGATGATCAAAATCCGGTGATTGCCTACCCGGACGCGGTGTTCCTGCTGGACAACTCCAACGACTTGTTCCGGTATCGACAGGGTGCCAGTGATGACCGAGGCTCACTTGTGGACCCTCATCTGGCCCGGCAGTTTGCATCCAACCCCGATTTGGTTGAAAAGGCCGGCGCTCTTTACTACGAAAACGGGTATACCGGCGCAGGCGAACTCCAAGCCGTGGCTATGCTGGCAGGATTATTCGGACAAATGGGACTTCGACCTATCATCAAGCCTAGCCGTGATATCACGCCGGTTGATCTTCGGCAGCACAGTGTCATCTTGCTCGGGTCGTCATTCCAGAACGTGGCCGTGGCCCAACTGATGACACCTGGAGACTTCCGTTTTATCAATCCCGACACCCACCTGGAGCAGTGGCGAGCTGAAATCGTGAATACACAACCACACCCCGGGGAAGCAGCCTCCTACCATACCGGCCGCGATCCAGTAACCCACGTGCTGAAGCAGGACTACGCCATCTTCTCGGTACAGTCGGGTGTGATCACTGGAAGACATATCGCCGTGCTTGGTGGCCTGGATACGACTGGGACTGAAGGGGCCACCATGTTCGCAACCTCACAGAGCGGCGTGGAAGAGCTGGCGAAGGGCCTGTCCGTGACGAAGCAAAAGAATCAAGCCCTTATAATTCCGCAGTTTCAAGCCTTGGTGCGTGTACGGCTCGAAAAGGGATCTGAAGTTCTGGGTGCCTCGCTCGAAGCCATTCACAAGATTGACGTTGCCAATACTCACAGCACTGACGGCTCTACCTCCCTTCCCGCGCAATCTCAATAATCCATATCAGTCCATGCTTGACCTTTCATAAGGCGATTTAAAGCCTCGTCGCCGTGCATGACGACTCGTTGAAGGCGCGGATCTCATCAGCAACCATAGACGCATAATCCCAAATTCTCTCAAGCTAGATTCCATTCGCCCTAAAAGTGGTCATTTTACCTCTGTAACGTGCATGTAACGTTCGCGAAACATGAGGGAAAATGCGCCTGCAACATGCCTGTTTCAAAAAATCGTAACCCCACGGTCACTTTTCAATGAATCTTCTCATTCTCTACGTTGGTTGCCATCGTTGGAATCAACCTGCGATGCAGAAGAACC